>JANOGP010000200.1:0-12596 GCA_031406075.1 Betaproteobacteria bacterium | reverse complement strand
CGGAAGGGCTGTTCCCGTCAATCCTCGGGCATGAAGGCGCCGGCGTGGTCGTGGATACCGGCCCGGGCGTGAAGAGCCTGAAGAAAGGCGACCATGTCATCCCGCTTTACGTTCCCGAGTGCCGCGAGTGCGAGTATTGCGTATCGCAGAAGACCAACCTATGCCAGTCCATTCGCGTCACTCAGGGCCAGGGCCTGATGCCTGACGGCACCAGCCGTTTCTCGCTGGACGGGAAGAAATTGCACCACTACATGGGCACCTCGACGTTCTCCAACTACACCGTGGTGCCGGAAATCGCGCTGGCGAAGATTCGCGAGGACGCGCCATTCGACAAAGTCTGTTACATCGGCTGCGGCGTCACCACCGGCATCGGCGCGGTGATCAACACCGCGAAAGTCGAGCCGGGCGCCAACGTGGTGGTTTTCGGCCTTGGCGGCATCGGGCTCAATGTGGTGCAGGGCGCACGCATGGCCGGTGCAAACATGATCGTCGGCGTGGACCTGAACCCGAAACGGCGCTCGCTCGCTGAAAAGTTCGGAATGACCCACTACGTAAATCCGAAAGACATGGCCGATAGCGAGCTGGTACCTTACCTCGTCAACCTGACAAAGGGCGGGGCGGATTACAGCTTCGAATGCATCGGCAACGTCAAAGTCATGCGCCAGGCGCTGGAATGCTGCCACAAGGGCTGGGGCGTGTCCGTGATCATCGGTGTCGCGCCGGCGGGCGCGGAGATCGCGACCCGGCCATTCCAGTTGGTGACCGGCCGGGTCTGGAAAGGTACCGCCTTTGGCGGCGCGCGCGGCCGCACCGATGTACCGAGGATCGTGGACTGGTACATGGAAAAGAAAATCAACATCGACGACCTCATCACCCACAAGCTCAGGTTCGAGGACATCAACAAGGGCTTCGACCTGATGCATGCGGGCGAGTCCATCCGCTCCGTCGTGGTTTTCTAGAGCGCACTTTTCACCGCAAAGACGCGAAGGACGCAAAGGAAGCCGGAAAGTCAAACTCGCAATAAGAATCGAGTCGAATTGTATCTTCCGAAGAATGGAATCGAAAAGAATCTTCCGACGTCGATTGCCATCATCATGTTCTTCGTTCTTCTTTGCATTCTTTGCGTCTTTGCGGTGCCAGGTATTGAACTTGAGAAATGAAAACGATCAGCGAACACAAATGCTTCGGCGGAGTGCAGGGGTATTACGCGCACGCGTCGAAGGAGATCGGGCTGGAAATGAAGTTCGCGGTCTATCGACCGCCGCAGGCAGCGGACGGCCCGGTCCCGGTGCTGGTTTACCTTGCAGGGCTCACCTGCACGGAGGAGACCTTTGCCATCAAGGCGGGTGCGCAGCGCATCGCCGCGGAGTTGGGACTGATGCTGGTCGCGCCCGATACCAGTCCGCGCGGTGCCAACCTTCCCGGCGAAGCGGATGCATGGGACTTCGGGGTGGGCGCGGGTTTCTACGTGGACGCCACCCGTGAGCCCTGGTCGAAGCACTACCGAATGTACAGTTACGTCACTCGCGAACTGCCGGAGTTGATCGCGGCGAAGTTTCAGGCGGACACCTCGCGGCAGGGCATCTTAGGCCACTCGATGGGTGGGCATGGCGCGCTGGTCTGCGCGCTGAAAAACCCCGGACAGTACCGGTCGCTTTCGGCGTTTGCGCCGATTGCCGCTCCGATGCGCTGCCCGTGGGGAAAGAAGGCGTTCAAGGGTTATCTCGGTGAGGACCAGGCGCGGTGGCGCGACTACGATGCCAGCGAACTGGTGAAGCGCACGCAGTTTTCCGGGACGATCCTGGTGGATCAGGGACTGGCGGACAACTTCCTGGCCGAACAGCTTTATCCGGAAGTGTTCGAAGCAGCGTGCCGCGAATCCGGCCAGAAACTCACATTGCGCCGGCAGGAGGGTTACGATCACGGTTATTTTTTCATTTCGACCTTCATGGAAGATCACCTTCGGCATCACGCTTCGCAGCTAAAGCCCTGAAGCAACTCTCACCGCAGAGACGCAAAGGACGCAGAGTAGAAACGTGAGTTGCGAAACACGAGACACGAAAGAGTTGGGAGGACGTTTGTCGATTTGGAAAATGCCGCATGTCGCGGAAATATCCAGGGTACATAATTATTGTTTTGGTTTTCCTCCGCGCCCTTTGCGTCTTTGCGGTGAATGTTTTGAAATGAGGAATTAGGACATGCAGAAACTGCTGATTTACCAATCGCTGTGGGCGATGGAGCGGCGCCGACCGGACGGCCTGGAATGGGCGCTCGAAGAGAAGCTCAACATGATCCACGGCGCGGGCTTCGACGGCTGCGGCGTGCGCTTCTTCGACTACAAGTACGCGAAAGAAGTCACCAATTTCCTGCGCGCCCACAAAATGACCTGGCAGGCGCAGTGCTACCCGCAGAAAGTGGACGACCTTAAGCCCATTCTCGAACACGTCAGGGAACTGGGCGCGGATCACGTCAACCTGCAGCCGGACGTGCGCCCCTATTCGCTCGAGGAGTGCATTCCCTACATCGAGGGCTGGCGCCGGCTCGCCCACGATGCCGACATCCCGGTGCACATCGAAACGCACCGCGACCGCATGACCACCGATATGTTCTTCACCATGCGTCTGCTCGACTGTTTTCCGGACCTGCGGCTGACCGGGGACCTGTCGCACTATGTGGTGGGGCGCGAGTTTGCCTGGCCGATCAGCGATGTGAACCACGGTTACATGCACCGCATTCTGGACAATTGCTGGGGTTTCCACGGGCGCGTGGCCAGCCGCGAGCAGGTACAGGTCCAGATCAGTTTCCCGCACCAGAAGGAATGGCTGGATTTGTTCATGGGCTGGTGGGAATACGGCTTCCGAAGCTGGCGCAAGCGCGAGCCCAAAGATGCGACGTTTACTTTCCTGTGCGAACTGGGGCCGAAGGAATATGCGATGACCGGTCCTGACGGCTACGAGCTTTCCGACCGCTGGGCGGAGGCTCTGATGATGAAGGACATGATCCGCGCGCTGTGGAACCGCATCGAAACCGAGGAGCGCAGTGCCCGCACAGCTTGACCCGAAAGAGAATCTTGATCCGGGGCGTTGACGCAACGGTGCAGAGGACAACACAGCGCGAAGAGATTTGTTGCGGCAGCGGCCAACGTTTACGTCATGCCAAAGCCAAAAAACAAGAAAGGGCGCAGAACGTCCAAAGCCCTATTGATTAATCGCAACAAGATTGTTTGCGAACTGCCCCACCGAATGTTCCCACCCGGATTGTTCCGCATAGCGACGGGCCTTGTCGCGAGAAATATCAAGTGCACGAAAGCATGCTTGGCGCAGATCTGCATTGAGCACTCCAACGCCACTGTCCCCGATGACATCAATCGGGCCCGATACGGGAAACGCAGCCACCGGCGTACCGCACGCTAATGCCTCAAGAATGACGAGGCCGAAAGTGTCCGTCATGCTTGGGAAAACGAACACATCCGCGGCACGGTAATAGCGCGCCAGCTCTGCTGGCGGCTGAATGCCCGCAAAACGCACCCTTGGATATTTGCGTTCCAGTTCGGCGCGCATCGGCCCCTCCCCCACAACCCATTTCGAGCCCGGCAAACCGAGCTTGAGAAACGCCTCGATATTCTTCTCCACCGCTACTCGGCCGACATATAGGAAGATCGGCCGCTTATCATTGAGGAATTCACGCTCTCCCGGGGAAAACGTCACGGTGTCCACGCCATGTGTCCAGGCCGCAGTATTCGTGAAGCCGCGGGCCTGCAATTCCCGTCGCACCATCGGTGTAGGCACCATTAGCGCTCGGGAGGGTCCGTGGAAATGCTTCAACCACCGGTAAGTCAGGCCAACCGGAATTCTTGTTCTGGCATGGACGTACTCTGGAAAGCGAGTGTGAAATGCCGTAGTAAACGCAAAGTTCCGCTTTACGCAGTAGCGCCGTGCCGCTATCCCCAGCGGGCCTTCGGTTGCGATATGCAGGGCATCAGGCTGGAACTCTTCTATTTGTTCCCGGACACCCGAATACGGCAGCACACTGAGCCGGATTTCCGGATACGTCGGGCAAGGCAGGGACATGAAGTGTTGCGGCGTCACGAAACGCACCTGATGACCGATGCTGGCGAGTCCCTCCCCGACTTTCTTGAGCGTCGTCACGACGCCGTTTACTTGTGGCGACCAGGCGTCGGTCACTACCATCACCTTCATACGTGCGCCACGTCGTCGCTCTCGAGGAATGGCGTGGAGGGCGGAGATATCGCACGTTGCCGCCACTCAACAATCCGCAGCTCTCCCTCGTGCGTCTCCACAAGTGCAGAAAGGCTTTCCACCCAGTCGCCGTCATTGCAGTAGACCACGCCATCGATGGTCTTGATCATCGGTTTGTGAATGTGGCCGCAAATCACGCCGTCGAAGCCGCGCGCGCGCGCGGCTTTGGCCACCGCGTCTTCGAAGGCGGTCATGAAGTTCACTGCGTTCTTTGTCTTATGCTTGAGGTATTGAGATAGTGACCAGTAACGCAACCCCAGCTTTGCGCGAACGTGGTTGAACCAGCGATTGAGCTTCAGGATGAAGGTATAGAGCTGGTCTCCGATGATCGCCAGCCACCTCGCGTGCAGTACTACCGCGTCATACAGGTCGCCATGCACCACAAGAAATTTACGGCCATCGGCGAGCGCGTGAGTGGCCTCGTCGCAGATGTCGATCCCTCCTAACGACAGACCGAGGAACTGTCGAGCAGCTTCATCGTGATTTCCGGCGACGTAGACGACCTTGGTGCCCTTTCGTGACTTGCGCAGCACCTTTTGCACTACGTCGTTATGGGACTGCGGCCAATACCAGCTGCGTTTGAGTTGCCAGCCGTCGATGATGTCGCCGACCAGATAGAGTTGCTCAGATTCGTTGTTCCGCAAGAAATCCAGAAGATATTCGGCCTGGCATCCCGGGGTGCCGAGATGAATGTCGGAAATCCAGATGGACCGGTAGTGGTTCACCGGAGGCGGAGTATCTCGAAGATTCAGATGGCGGTTCTCATAGTAAGAATGGCAACATGAGAACACACGTCTGTTACAACGAAGTTACAGCGATATGTCAGTTCGTCAAGCCAGATTGGGTACTAGAAGTAAGCCGCATTTGTTTGCTGCAGGATTCTGGACAAGCCCTTCTCGAAATCGTCGAGAACGGTTTCCCAGTCGGCACCCTCGGCAATCCTGCGCGCCCGGGCACGCAATCGCATTGCCAGCATTGGCTCATTCGCCAGCCCGGCCGCGAGATCGACGAAGGCAGCCGAGTCCCCAAATGGAGCCAGCAATCCACTTTGGTCGTGATCGATATACAGCTTTGCCGCAGCGTAGTCATAGGCAACAACTGCGAGACCACTGGCCATCGCTTCCAGCGTCACGTTCCCGAACGTCTCTGTGAGGCTCGGAAACAGGAACGCATCAGCAGAAGCGTAATGCGTGGCAAGGACAATTCCAGTGCGTGGACCCGCCATAATGATTTCCGGAAGCCGCTTCGCCAGTTGAGCCCGTTCCGGACCGTCGCCCACCAAGACCAATTTCACGGCACAGCTTCTGCGGCGCATCGCGGCATACGATTCGATCAGGACTGGAAGACTCTTTTCGGGTGCGAGTCTCCCTACGTACAGAACCACAAGGGTGCGCTCGTCGGCACCCCAGGAACGTCTGAGTTCTTCGCTTCTTCGCGACGGGGAGAACAGCTTGGTGTCCACTCCACGGGAGACGACATAAACGTTCCTGAATCCAAGCTGCTCCAGTTCGCGGCGCAAACTCTCGGTTGGCACCATGGTCCCTTGGGCGCGGTTGTGAAACTTCCTCAGGTAGGCAACAATTGGCTTCTGTAAGAGTGCAGCACCGTAGTGCTTGCTATAGCTGTGGAAATTGGTATGGAAACTGGTGGAAAGGGCAATTTTTAGCGACCTCGCCGCGACAAGTGCCGACCAGCCAAGCGGTCCTTCAGTGGCAACGTGGACGACATCGGGGCGGTTCATTTCCCATAGCCGCTTAAGGGCCAGTCTGGCGGGCAAGCCAATTTTCAGGCCGTTGTAGCGTGGGATTGCGATTCCGGGCTTGAGTACTTCCTCAAAACCAGCGCTGCGAGTCGGCGAATCCGAGGCGTGTTGCTTGGGGCGAACCAACTGCACGCGATGCCCCCGAATGCACAATCCGTCCACCAGGCGCGACAACGTTATCGCGACCCCGTTTATTTCTGGCGGGTAGGTCTCGGTAACTATGGCCACCCGCAAGGATGAAGGAACGCCGCCCAGCTCTTGTACTGATACAGACTCGTTCATGCATTGCGCACAGTGCCTGCGCCAAGCTAAAGAACGATGAACTCTGCATGACAGAGCTATGACGGGTAGTTGCCTCCATCGAAGCGAACGGGACTCTGTCACTCCAGTGACACTTGACGGCGGCACAATACCCGCTCCTTGATACTTTGGAACGGGTGGCATGATGAGTGAAACGGTATTTTGCGTTTCCCCCAGGGGCTCCGGGTGGATCCTTCACCGCAAAGGTTCTGGGGATGGTTTCTTCTTTGAGGAAAAAGCGGCAGCCATGGTGTGTGCGACCACATGGGCACATGTGCAGCAACCCAGCCAACTGCGCATTCAGCAACCCGACGGGAGAATCAATACGCGTACGTTCGGATAAGGATCCCGTTCGGTTTGGACCGCAAGCAGTCGTAAGATTGGCGCTTGCTCACGGCATTGCGTGGAGTTGCGCCATGGGCAGCGTGAAAGACCCTGGCGGGCCGGACCGGTGCGGGGGAGAGTATCGGGCGCGGTGATTGCGGCAGAATTTTGCTGCAGGACCCTGCGTTGCGGGATGCAATGCAATCAGGCCGGGCGAACCATCAGCGGGTGCGCAGACTCAACGTACATCCACGCGCGTCAGAACGCGTGCCATTGCTTCGGCCAGTTGCCTGAAGTCGAGCGGCTTGGTCAGGATCTCGTCGATGCCGGCGGGGAGCGCCTCCTGGTTTAACAGCGGGCCGGTATATCCGCTTATCAGGACGATGGGAATGTCCGACCGCGCCATCCTCAAATGCGTCGACAGGTCGAAGCCCGTCATTCCTGGTATGAGGTGATCGAGCGCTACCATGTCGAAACGCCACGGATCGGCGCGAAATTCCGCCAAAACTTCCGCCGCGCGCGTGAAGCCCGCAGGTTCGTAGCTGAGTGCCGCCAGCATCTCTTCGGCGAGCAGCATGAGTGGTTTCTCGTCCTCCACCAGCAGGATGCGTTCACCGTTCCCTCGCGGCAGCGGCGAAAGATCGAAACCGACCCCAGTTGTCCCGAACTGATCAAGACCGAACGCGGAGAAGGCTACACCTTCAATGCCAAGGTCGAAACCGTATCCTGGAGGGTACTCCGGAGACTGAGGGGACCGGCAGACTCGACATTGCCCGCTTCGCACGACCCGCAAACGAGTTCAAACAAAGAAGCGGCGACGCAAATGTCGCAAAGAAGAGCACGAAAGGGCGCATATGAATCCAGGGCAGGAGTATTGTTATTGTGCCTTGGGACTCGGTCGCGAGCATTTCCGGCACGGCGAGACGCTTTGCCAGAGAGGGAATGGTGTAGCGCGCCTCGTCGAGCGCGGCCGATTTTTGTGTTGACAATCAGGCACCCCGTTTTTATATTTGAAATCCCATTTTGTGTATAAACTACAGTCGCATAGCGGCATTGCAATCGCAGGCGGAAATTTGCAGTGGTGTTACTGGTTTTGTCCGTAGCCAAAAACAAGTGCTTCGATACTTGCTATAACAACTGGAGGAAAGAATGGAAACTTTGAAAATGTTCAAACGGAGTGCCGCCGTTCTCGGCACCTTTCTGGCTTTTTCCGCCGCAGTACATGCGGCCGACCCGTCGACTTTTCCGGCACCGGCCGGCGACCGAAGCATCATTCCCGCGGGCGCGAAGCTGGAGCTCATATTCGACGGCGGCTGCATGCTGACCGAGGGCGTTGCGGCCGGACACGACGGAATGGTTTATTTCAGCGATATCACCTTTTCGGCGTTCTGCAAGGATGCCTCCGGCAAATACCCGCAGGCCGGCAACATCTGGAAGTACAACCCCAAGACCGGCGAAACATCGATCTTTCGCAGCCCCTCCGGCATGTCGAACGGCATCAAGTTCGATCGTGACGGCAACATGCTCGCGGCGCTGGGCGCGGATTACGGCGGCCGCATGCTGATCAAGACCGATATGAAGAGCGGCAAGAGCATCATTCTTTCCGGCCTCTATGACGGCAAGCCCTATAACGCGCTGAACGACATCACCATCGACGAGAAAGGCCGGATTTATTTCACCGACCCACGCTACCTCGGCCATGAGGGCGTCTATCAGGCAGGCTTTGCGGCCTATCGCCTCGATACTGACGGCAAAGTCAGCCGCGTAGCGTCCAACTGCGGCAAGTGCAATGGCATTCTGATCTCGCCCGATCAGAAGACGATGTATATCGTCAGCAATGACAACGGCTGGCTGGAGTTCCAGGACCTGAAGAAGGGCGAATCGACGGTGCAGAACTCCCACCTGTTGCAAGCCTACGATGTGGATGCGGACGGAAACCTCAGCAACCGGCGCGTGTTGATCGACTACGGCAAGCTCGACAAGCCCTGCAGCGGCCCGGATGGCATTCTCGCCGACGTGGACGGCAACATCTGGTTGGCCTCGCGTTGCGAGCATCGGCCTGGCGTGCAGGTGATCACGCCGCAAGGCAAGGAGCTGGCCTATATCTCCACCGGCACCGAGATGCCGACCAACATCGGATTCGGTCGCGGTTCGGATTCCAATCTCCTGTACCTGACCTCGGGCAAGAGCCTGTACAAGATCCGGGTCGGCAAGAAGGGCTATCAACTCCCCTGATTTCTTGCAGCAGCAACATGGTCGCAGAGGCATTTGCCTCTGCGACTTTTTTCTCGACAGGAGATGCCTTCATGATTGGCGCGCAATCGGTACCTGCAACGAAGAACTGCAAGGCGCTCACGGAGGCGCAGGTGGAGGCGTTCAAGCGCGATGGCTATCACTTTCCGTTGCGCGTGATCGCGGAAGACGAGGCGGCCGGATATCGTCAACAGATCGAGGCGTTCGAAGCTGTGCACGGCCTGGTAATGAAGACCCCTTACCGCAACAAGCCGCACCTTGTTTTCAGATGGGCAAGTGAACTTATCCGCAACCCGCGCATTCTCGACGCGGTCGAGGACTTGCTGGGGCCCGATCTGCTGGTCTGGGGCAGCAGCTTCTTCATCAAGGAGCCGCATGATCCGGCCTACGTATCCTGGCACCAGGATTCGACTTACTGGGGTCTATCTCATCCGGACATCGTAACCGCCTGGGTGGCGCTGTCGGTGAGCGATCTGTCCAATGGTGCGATGCGGGTCATGCCCGGCAGCCATCTCAAGGACCAGCTCCCGCACAAGGACACCTTCGCAGGCGACAATCTGCTGACCCGTGGCCAGGAAGTTGCGGTCGAGGTGGACGAAAAACGGGCCGTGGACCTGATCCTCAGCCCGGGCGAGATGTCGCTTCATCACGTGCGTATGGTGCACGGCTCGGAACCCAATCGTGCCGACTACCGGCGCATCGGTATCGCGATCCGCTATGTGCCGACTTACGTGCGCCAGACCGCGGGACCGAAGGACTACGCCATGCTGGTGCGCGGCGTGGACCGTTTCCATCATTTCGAATACGAACCCGCGCCCCGCGTGGATCTTGGCGTCGAGGAAGTCGCGACGCACAAACGCAACACCGAGGAAGCGAACAAGATCCTGTATCGGGGAACGGACAAGGTAAAGAAATAAGGCGCGAGGCCCGAGGTACGAGGCCCGAGGCCAAGAACTAAAATCCTGCAGCTTTTACTCGAGCCTAGCGCCTCGAACCTCGGGCCTCAACTTATGATTCTCGAAGTCGCCATCCTTAACGTGATCGCTGACCGCGAGGCCGAATTCGAAGCCGCATTCCGCCAGGCGCAGGCGATCATCTCCTCGATTCGCGGTTACCGGTCGCACGAGCTGCGACGCTGCATCGAAACGGCCAACAGGTACATTCTGCTGGTCCACTGGGACAAACTGGAAGACCATACGGTGGGGTTCCGTGGATCGGCTGGATACCAGGAATGGAAGCGGATGCTTCATCACTTCTACGATCCCTTTCCGGTGGTTGAACACTTCACCGCGGTACCCGGCGTGCCCTGAAGCAGGCCGGCAGGCAGCCAGCTAACGACGAGGCGCGAAGCGCCCGCAAATCTAAAGGGGGAAACAAATGGAATACGTGACCGGCGTGCTTCTGCTGCTCGCGTTTCTTGTTGTCGTCGCGGCAATTGTTCGTGGCCAGAGCCCCATCATCATGCTGTTGCTGCTGGCGATCGTGTGGGCGGCGCTCGCGGGTATCAGCATCAACGACATCCAGGCCAAGGTACTGCAGGGCGGCGGAGTCCAGTACGCGTCGGCGGTGATCATCATCGTCTTCGGTGCCTGGTTTGCGCAGGTTCTGATCCAGACTGGAATCGCCGAAAGCGTGATCCGCTCGGCGGTCGAACTTACCGGCGATCGGCCCATTGTCACAGCGATGACCATCAATCTGGTCACCGCGCTGTTGTTCACTTCGATGTACGGCGTGGGCGCGGCGATTGCGATCGGCGTCATCGCGCTTCCCATCATGATGAGCCAGGGAATTCCGGCGCGCGTTGCCGCGCCCGTCTTCACGATGGGAATCGGCGCAGGCTGCTACGTCAATGTCGTGCTGTTCGGCCAGTTCCAGACTTTGTTTCCGGGAATCAAGTACGAGGCACCGTTCCTCAACGTCTGGATCATCGGCATGTTGGTGTACATCGCTATCGCCTGGTTGATGATCTGGATCAACCTGCGCAGACTGGGCGTGCGCCATGCAGCTTCGATCGATACCGCCGTGCCCGCGCCGCGCAAACGCACGCCGTACTACACCTACCTGGTGCCAATTTTCCCGGTGTTCATGATCATGGTGTTCAAGTGGCAGATCATTCCGACGTTTCTTCTGTCCATCGTGCTCGCGCTGGCGCTCACATGGAAACAGCGCGGTTTTCAGGGGTCGCTTAACCTGTTCAACAAGGCTTTTTACGATGCATTCCCTGATATCGCGACGATCGCCGCGCTCTGGACAATCTGCGGGATGATTATCGTTGCCGGACAGATGCCGCAGGTTGCGGGTGCGTTGAAGCCGATCTTTGATCCGATCCTGCCGCACAACGCGGCGCAGGCCGCGGTGTTCTTCGCGGTGCTGGGCGGCATCTGCAGCATTTACCGCGGTCCGCTGGTCGTGGTCGGCACTGGAGCGGCGGTGCTCGCGATCCTGCTTTCCAACAACGAGATCCCCGTGCCCTATCTGTATGCGCTCTGGCTCGGGCCGACGGTCATGCAGGGCAGCGTCGATCCCACCAATTCCTGGACCCTGTGGACCATCGGTTACACCAAGGTATCGCACGGACAGTTCCTCAAGACCGCGCTGCCGTTCGGATGCCTGATGGTCCTCGTCATGTCGGCGATCGGCTATTACATGCTGGGCTGAGCCACGCGCGACATGAGCGAACGCAAGTCCTATCGCATTGGCATCGACGTCGGTGGAACCTTCACCAAGGCGGTGCTGATCGACAACCTGACATTCGAAGTGGTCGGGCGCTATTCCGTCATGACCACCCACAGCGATCCGCGCGGGGTGGCAAAGGGCGTGATCGAGGTATTTCGCAATGTGCTCGAGCGTTCCACGGTCGATCCTGGGGACGTCGTCTTTCTGGCGCACAGCACCACGCAGGCCACCAACGCGCTTCTGGAGGGGGACGTGTCGTCGGTGGGCATCATCGGCATGGCGAGCCGGGTGGAGGCGCTGCTGGCGCGCGGCCAGAGCAGCATCAGGGCTATCGAGCTCGCGCCCGGTCGCTTCCTTCGGCCTTCGCACCGCTTCATTACCACCGATGAGCTCGGCGAGGAATCGGTACGCGCGGCGCTCATCGCGCTGCGTGACGAAGGCGCACAGGTGGTCGTCGCGAGCAGCGCTTTCGGCGTCGACGACCAGAGCGGCGAAGAACTGGTAATGCGCGTCGCCGCGGAACTGGGGCTCGCCGTGACCGGCGGACACGAGATCACCAAGCTTTACGGGCTCACCACGCGCACCCGCACTGCCGTCATCAATGCCAGCATCCTGCCAAAGATGATCGGCACGGCCAACATGACGGAGGCCGCAGTGCGCGAGGCCGGCATTTCCGCGCCGCTGATGATCATGCGCGGCGACGGCGGCGTGATGGACGTGCAGGAGATGCGCCGTCGTCCGGTGGTAACCATGCTCTCCGGCCCCGCCGCGAGCGTTGCAGGTGCGCTCATGTATTTGCGGGTCTCGGACGGTATTTACATCGAGGTCGGCGGCACCAGTACCAACATCGGGGTCATCCGCAACGGCTTTCCGACGATAAAGCATGCGAAAGTAGGCGGCCACGACACCTATGTGAATTCACTCGATGTCCGGGTGATCGGCATCGCCGGCGGCAGCATGGTTCGGCTGCGCGGCAATGAAGTGTTCGATGTCGGGCCGCGCAGTGCCCATATTGCCGGGCT
>JANOGP010000196.1:0-2304 GCA_031406075.1 Betaproteobacteria bacterium | reverse complement strand
TGACTCATACCGATTACACGCCGCTCGCCCTGCTCTTCAACGAGCACGCGACGCTGGTGGTTCCGGCGAATTCCCCGTTTAAAAACGTGCGCGACATCATGGACAAGCTGAAATATGACCCGCAGGCGCTCAGCGTCGCGGTGGGTTTTTCACCGGGCGGCATCAATCACCTCGGCGCGGCGCGCCTGCTGAAGCAGGGCGGTGTGGATGTCAGAAAGCTCAAGGTCGTCATGTTTCAGGGACAAGGCGCGGTTCTGACCGCGTTGCTGGGGGGGCACGTAGACATCGCGCCCATGCAGGTGGCGACGGCGCTGAGCAATGCGCAGCAGGGCAAACTGCGGATACTGGGCATCGCCGCCGAGCGGCGCGGCGAAGGCGCCCTGGCGGATATTCCCACCTGGAGGGAACAGGGTTTTGACCTGGTGTGGAGCAACGTGCGGTTCATGCTCGGCCCCAGGGGAATGACTCAGGCACAACTAGCCTACTGGGATGGCGTGCTTGAACGCATGACCGGATCCGATGAATGGAAAAACGAAGGGCGCAAGAATTACCTGCAACTGGAATACCTCAACAGCAAGCAGATGCCACAGCGAATCGCAGTGATCTACCAGCAGTTGAAGGGGGCGTCGATCGACGTGGGGCTGATCAAGGAATGAGGCGGCGCGGTAGCGGGCCGCCGGTTGCATCGTGCTGAGACACTAACCGGTCGCGATCCCATGAAGCCAGCCGCCTGCGATCAAACCAATGTGCGCATCGACAAGTGGCTGTGGGCCGCGCGCTTTTTCAAAACCCGCGGGCTTGCGCAGGCGGCGGTCGCCGCGGGCAAAGTCAGGCTGCACGGCGAGCGCGTCAAGCCGGCAAAGGAGGTCCGGACAGGAGACGAACTTGCGATTCGCGTCGGGGAATACGAGTGGAGCGTTACGATCAGGGGGGTCTCAGGCCAGCGCGGCCCCGCTGCAGCCGCGCAACTGCTCTACGACGAAAGCGCAGCAAGCCGCGCCCAGCGCATCGCGCAAATCGCTGCGCGCCGCGCGCAGGGCAACCTGTCGGGCGAGCGCAAAGGCCGGCCGTCCAAGCGCGAGCGGCGCCAGATCATCCGCTTTCGCGACGGCGGCTGACATGATTCACTCCATCTTCGCCCCGCTCTCCTTCACGAGCTTTGCCCATTTGGCGAGGTCGGCAAGCATGAATTTGCGGAACTCCTCGGGGGAGGTTCCAACCGTCTCCGAACCGTCGGCGACGATGCGTTCGCGTATGTCCGGCATATTGAGAACTTTCACCAGCTCGGCATGCAGACGCGCAACTATCGGTTTGGGAAGCTTTGCCGGCCCGGCAACGCCGTACCAGCCGACGACTTCGAACCCCGGCAGCGCTTCCGCCACAGCCGGAATATCGGGCAGCGCGCCCACGCGCCTGGGGTTGGTGACAGCGAGCCCGCGCAGCTTGCCGGAACGCATAAACGTTTGCGCCGGCTGCATGCCGACGAAATTGTAGTGATACTGTCCCGCCACCAGATCGATCAGCGCCGGCCCCGAACCCTTGTACGGAATGTGCTGCGCTTTGACACCCGCCATCAGGTTGTAAAGCTCGCCTGCGAGATGCCCGCCGCTGCCGAGGCCGGCCGAGCCGAAGTTGAGCGCTCCTTTGAAGTTCCGCGTCCAATCGAGGAACTCCTTCAGGGTCTTGACCGGTGTAGACGGGTTGACCACCAGCATCAGCCCGGCGCGCGTCAGCTGCGTGATCGGCGTGAAGCTGTTCACCGGGTGGTACGGCAGCTTGGCATTCAACGCTGCGTTGACCGTGTGCTGATGGTAGGCCATGAACAGCGTGTAACCGTCGGGCGGCGAATTGGCCGTAATCTCCCCGGCTATTACGCCGGACGCGCTGGCGCGGTTGTCGACGATCACCTGCTGCTTCAATACATCGGTCAGCTTCGCGCCAAACAACCGCGCGAGAATGTCGGTGGTGCCGCCCGGCGCGGCCGGCGTAATCAACCGGATCGGCCGGTTCGGGTAATCCGATTGAGCGAGCGCCGGCGCCGCGAAGACGAACCCTAGCGCAACAAAAAACGCGATAACAACGCGAAAATCACACGCACGGCGTTTCATATCAATTCTCCTCGGGACATTCGTCGCCCGCTTTCCACAGGACGGGTTGGGCATCGTTTCAGAAATATATAGAAAACCCCCGCGGTTGCATATGTTGTCGAATTCTTCAATCCGATTTCGCGGTTATGGATCGGGGGCTCTTTGCACGTAGGAATGGCATCCACAGCGCGTCGGGAAGCCGTTTTTCCGATGCGAC
>JANOGP010000180.1:0-3180 GCA_031406075.1 Betaproteobacteria bacterium | reverse complement strand
CGACCGCTCGCGCTCTGATTCCAGCGGTTCAGTCCAACTGATCGTATCCGCCATGCTGACGCACGACGGATACGATCCTGTTCGTTAGCTTTCAGAAAATCGTGGGCGTCTGAAAGTTTCACGCCAGCACAACGAATGGCTATACTTTCAGTCGGATAAGGTTTCGCTTGACGCGAAGTAATAGGGAATCGTGTGCAAATCACGAGCTGTCGCGCAACTGTAAGTAACGTCTGAGCTTTCGCCGGTGGTGCCCACTGTTCCGGCAACGGAATGGGAAGGGCGGCGAAAGTGTTACGAGCCAGGAGACCTACCTTATCCCGGTGGCGGTGCTTCCGCGGGATGAGGCCTGAGTCAGGTAGAACCTCATTGCGCCCGTACGGGCGCGGTGTGTCTGCATATCCTCTTTCCGCGGTGACATCGCGAAGTTCGATGTATCAACCCGTGATGAGGAAAGGTACACATGTTGACGCACAACCTCGGCTATCCGCGTATTGGTAGCCATAGAGAGCTCAAGAAAGCCTGCGAAAGGTACTGGTCTTCACAAATCAGCCTTGCTGAACTTCTGGAGGCCGGCCGGGCCATCCGCCAGAGCCATTGGCGGTTGCAGCAGGAGGCCGGCATCGATCTGGTCCCCTGCAACGATTTCTCGTTTTACGACCATGTGCTGGATCTCTCGCTCATGGCGGGCGCGGTCCCTTCGCGCTACCGGCCGCTGCTCGACAAGCCGGATGCTTCCGGGATGGATTTGTATTTCGCCATGGCGCGAGGCTGTCAGAAAGACGGTCTCGACCTCATCGCCATGGAGATGACCAAGTGGTTCGACACCAATTACCACTACCTGGTCCCTGAGTTCACGAAGGATCAAACCTTCCGCCTCACCTCGCGGAAGATTCTGGACGAATTTCAGGAGGCTCAAGCGCTCGGCATCAACGGCAAACCGGTCCTGACCGGGCCGGTGAGTTATCTGCTCCTGGGCAAGGAGAAGGAACCGGGCTTCAACCGGCTCGACCTGCTCGACCGGCTTCTGCCGGTTTACCTGCAAATCCTGGGCGCGCTTCAGGGTCTCGGCGCGGAATATGTCCAGATCGACGAACCCTACCTCGCGCTGGATTTGTCGAGTGAGTCGAAACGCGCCTATGAATCGGCCTACGCTGCCATCGCCCGGGCTTGCCCCGGACTCAAGATCATCCTGGCGACTTATTTTGAGGGACTCAACGAGAACACCGGGTTGGCCGCGAGTCTTCCGGTCCACCTATTGCACCTGGACCTGGTCCGCGCGCCCGCGCAACTGGACCAGGTGCTGTCCTTGATCCCGCCCCAATTGGGCCTTTCGCTTGGAGTTGTGGACGGCCGCAATGTGTGGAAAAACGATTTTGAGCGATCGTTGGCGCTGATCGGCCAGGCGGTTGAAAAACTCGGCAGCGATCGTGTGGCCTTAGGGCCCTCCTGCTCGCTGCTGCACGCGCCCTGCGATCTCATGTTCGAGAAGAACGAGGCGGCGTTGCCTGGTGAAGTCAAACGCTGGCTGGCCTTCGCGCGACAGAAACTGGACGAGGTCGTGACGCTCAAGCGGCTGGCGCAGCCCGAGACCCACCGGCAATATGCCGGCAGGCTCAAAGAGAACATCCTCGACATGGAAAGTCGCCGCCACTCGGCCTCGATCCACAGGCCGAGGGTCGAGCAGCGTCTTGCCGCCATCCGTTCCGCCGACATCACACGCCAAAGCCCCTTCGGCGTGCGTCAGGAAAAGCAACGCGCGACCCTCAATCTGCCTTTATTTCCCACGACCACCATCGGCTCCTTCCCGCAAACCGATGAAGTGCGAAAGCTCCGGCTTCGTCTCAAAAAAGGCGAGCTCACGCCGCAACGGTATGAGGCGGCGATCCGAACGGAAACCGAGCAGGCCGTCCGTTGGCAGGAAGAGGTGGGACTGGATGTGCTGGTGCACGGCGAGTTCGAGCGCAATGACATGGTGGAATACTTCGGCGAGCAACTGGCGGGCTTCGCGCTCACCGGAAACGGCTGGGTGCAGAGCTACGGCTCGCGCTGCGTCAAACCGCCCATCATCTACGGCGATGTGGAGCGCCCCGCGCCGATGACGGTGAAATGGTCGCGATACGCGCAGTCGTTGACCAAGAAACTCGTCAAAGGCATGCTCACGGGGCCGGTCACGATCCTGCAGTGGTCATTTGTGCGGGACGATCAGCCGCGGTCCAACACGGCGAAACAAATCGCCTTGGCGATTCGCGATGAAGTGTGCGAGCTCGAAACAGCCGGGATCCGCATCATCCAGATCGACGAACCGGCCATCCGTGAGGGGCTGCCGCTGCGCAAAGCGGATTGGAAAGACTATCTCCAATGGGCGGTGGAGGCGTTCCGGCTCGCTGCCTGCGGGGTGGCCGACGAGACACAGATCCATACCCACATGTGCTACTCGGAGTTCAACGGCATCATCGAGTCCGTCGCCGGAATGGATGCCGATGTCATCACCATAGAAACGTCCCGGTCGCAGATGGAGTTGCTCGACGCCTTCGTGAGCTTCCGTTACCCGAACGAGATCGGCCCCGGCGTCTATGACATCCACTCCCCGCGCATTCCGACAGAGCAAGAGATGACTACGCTGTTGCATAAGGCGCTGGCTGTGCTGCCGGCCAGGAATCTCTGGGTCAACCCCGACTGCGGCCTGAAAACCCGCAAGTGGCCGGAGACCAGGGCGGCGCTCGTCAATATGGTCGCCGCTGCAAAAGCTTTGCGAGGGCAAGTATAGAGGGAACCATCGTCACGATCCGCGGGCGCAAGCTTGCGACGCGTGAATTCCTATGCCACGCCACGAAGATAAAATTTGCCCTCGCTGCGGCGCAACCTTTGAGTGCAAGGCGGGCACTGTCCTGATTTGTCAATGCTCCGCGGTAAGTCTTTCAAAAGAAGAACAGGCTTATGTCACGGCTTATTATGACGGCTGCCTGTGTGCCGATTGTTTGAGGGAACTGAAAGCTAACCATGCGCTCCACCGGACGCGGCAAACAACGCCGCGCCGGTGAGCTTGGCGTAAGGACTTCGTTAGGCGCAGCACTTGGTGACAAGGTCCGGTCGTGGCACCAGCAACTGACAAGAAGCGAACCACGGATCTGAATGTTCAGAGGCGATGGTATGCTGATGAGCTGCGTTGGAACGCCAAGC
>JANOGP010000156.1:0-6731 GCA_031406075.1 Betaproteobacteria bacterium | reverse complement strand
GGCCGCGAAGAAGACGGGACTGTTCGACATGCAGGATGTTCTCGGACTGAAGTAGCCGTAGCAGCGGCGCGTTGAACCGCGCGGTCGCTTCCTCTATAATGCGCGATCACAATGAAAGCGGGAGGGGCGTGCGCCTCTCCCGCTTTCCATATGTGGAGTACCCCTCCAAACCGCGTATCCCGGGAGTCTTACGTGCCTGCGCTCGACCGTCAGCCTGCCGTCCTCGTGCTCGCCGACGGCACGATATTCCGGGGCGTTTCCATCGGTGCGCAGACCCACACTGCCGGCGAAGTCGTGTTCAACACCGCGATCACCGGCTACCAGGAAATCCTTACCGATCCCTCGTATTGCCGTCAGATCGTCACCCTGACGTATCCCCACATCGGCAACGTCGGCGTCAATGAGGAAGACATTGAGTCGGGCAAGGTCTTTGCCGCGGGGCTGGTGATCCGCGATCTTCCGGTGCTTGCCAGCAACTTCCGTCGTAGTCGGGGCCTGTCTGATTACCTGAAGGCGCAGGGTGTCGCGGCGATCGCGGGCATCGATACCCGCAGGCTCACCCGGATACTGCGCGAAAAAGGGGCGCAGAACGGTTGCCTGATGAGCGGCCAGGTGGACGAGGCGTTCGCACTGAAACAGGCGCGCGCCTTTCCCGGGTTGGCCGGCATGGACCTGGCGAAGGTGGTGAGCTGCACCAAGCCCTACGAATGGAACCAGACCGAATGGGCGCTGGGCACCGGATACGGCAGCCAGACTTCTACGAAGTATCACGTGGTCGCGTACGACTACGGCATCAAGCACAATATTCTGCGCAAGCTCGCTAGCCGCGGTTGCCGCCTCACCGTCCTGCCGGCACAGGCATCTGCGGAGCAAGCGCTGGCGCTCAAGCCCAGCGGAATTTTTCTATCCAATGGTCCGGGCGATCCCGAGCCCTGCGATTACGCGATCAAGGCCATCCGCAAGTTCCTCGACGCCGGCGTACCCACATTCGGCATCTGTCTCGGCCACCAGTTGCTGGGACTGGCCAGCGGCGCAAAGACGATCAAGATGAAATTCGGCCACCACGGCGCCAACCATCCGGTGCAGGACCTCGACACTGGGCGGGTGATGATCACCAGCCAGAACCACGGTTTCGCGGTGGACGCGTCCACGCTGCCGGAGAATGTCCGGGTCACGCACGTGTCGCTGTTCGACGGCAGCCTGCAGGGATTCGAGCGCACCGACAAGCCGGCGTTCTGCTTCCAGGGCCATCCCGAAGCGAGCCCCGGTCCGCACGACGTCGACTACCTGTTCGACCGCTTCGTGAAGATGATTGAACAACACAAGCCGCACAGATAGACATGAACCACCAAGACACAAAGGCACCAAGAACTTCACAAGCCACAGAATTGCTTTTCTTGGTGTCTTGGTGCCTTGGTGGTGAGATTGAATCGTCTTGTCTGCAAGTGTCTCAACGGTTGAATTGATATGCCGAAGCGTACAGACATCAAGAGCGTACTGATCATCGGCGCGGGACCCATTGTCATTGGTCAGGCGTGCGAGTTCGACTACTCCGGCGCCCAGGCCTGCAAGGCGCTACGCGAGGAGGGTTATCGCGTCATCCTGGTGAATTCCAATCCGGCGACCATCATGACCGACCCGGAAATGGCGGACGTTACCTACATCGAGCCGATCACCTGGCAGATGCTGGAAAAAATAATCGCCGTCGAGCGCCCCGATGCGTTGCTGCCCACCATGGGCGGCCAGACCGCGCTCAACTGCGCGCTCGACCTCGCCCGGGAAGGCGTACTTGAGAAATACGGCGTGGAAATGATCGGCGCCTCGAAGGATGCAATCGACAAGGCCGAGGACCGCGAGAAATTCAAGAAGGCGATGACGAAGATTGGGCTCACGAGCCCGCGCTCTTCCATCGCCCACAGCCTGGAAGAGGCGATGCAGGTGCAGGCTATGGTCGGCTTCCCCACCATCATCCGGCCTTCATTCACGCTCGGCGGCACCGGCGGCGGCATCGCCTACAACAAGGACGAGTTTGTCGCCATCTGCGAACGCGGGTTGGACGCCTCGCCCACCCACGAACTGTTGATCGAGGAGTCGGTGATCGGCTGGAAAGAGTTCGAGATGGAGGTGGTGCGCGACCGGAAGGACAATTGCATCATAATCTGTTCGATCGAGAACCTCGATCCGATGGGCATCCATACCGGGGATTCGATCACCGTGGCGCCTGCGCAGACGCTCACCGACAAGGAATACCAGATCATGCGCAACGCCTCGATCGCGTGCCTGCGCGAAATCGGGGTCGATACCGGCGGCTCAAACGTGCAGTTCGGCATCGACCCGAAGGACGGCCGCATGGTCATCATCGAGATGAATCCACGAGTGAGCCGCTCTTCGGCTCTGGCTTCCAAGGCGACCGGCTTTCCGATCGCCAAGGTCGCTGCCAAGCTCGCGGTCGGTTACACGCTCGACGAACTGCGCAACGACATTACCGGCGGGGCGACGCCGGCTTCGTTCGAGCCGACCATCGACTATGTGGTCACCAAGATTCCGCGTTTCGCTTTCGAGAAATTTCCCCAGGCCGATTCGCGGCTCACCACCCAGATGAAATCGGTGGGCGAGGTGATGGCCATTGGCCGCACGTTCCAGGAGTCGATGCAGAAGGCCCTGCGCGGGCTGGAGACCGGCATCGACGGATTCGACGAAAGGAGCGCCGACCGCGAGACCATCGAGATGGAACTCGCCGATGCCGGCCCGGAGCGCATCCTTTTCCTTGCCGACGCGCTGCGCATCGGCATGAACCGGGAGGAAGTGCACCAATTGACCCGCATCGATCCGTGGTTCCTGGCGCAGATCGAGGACATCATCGGCCAGGAGAAGGCGCTGGAGGGCAGACGTATCGGCGATCTCGATCGCGACACGTTGTGGGAGCTCAAGCGCGCCGGATTTTCCGACCGCAGGCTGGCGAAGTTGCTGAACGCCACCCAGGATGCGGTGCGCGCAAAGCGATGGGATCTGAACGTGCGCCCGGTTTACAAGCGGGTGGACACCTGCGCCGCCGAGTTCGACACCCATACCGCTTACATGTACTCCACTTACGAGGAGGAATGCGAGGCGCGCCCGACCGACCGCAAAAAGGTGATGGTGCTGGGTGGTGGGCCGAACCGGATTGGCCAGGGCATCGAGTTCGACTACTGCTGCGTGCACGCGGCGCTGGCGCTGCGCGAAGACGGCTACGAGACCATCATGGTCAATTGCAATCCGGAAACGGTATCCACCGATTACGATACCTCCGACCGGTTGTACTTCGAGCCGCTGACGCTGGAAGACGTGCTCGAAATCGTCGCGTTGGAAAAGCCGCTGGGCGTGATTGTGCAGTACGGAGGACAGACGCCGCTGAAGCTCGCCCAGGACCTGGATGCGAACGGCGTGCCGATCATCGGCACCAGTCCGGACATGATCGACTGCGCGGAAGACCGCGAGCGTTTCCAGAAGATGCTGATCCGGCTCCAGCTCAAGCAGCCGCCCAATCGTACTGCGCGCGATCCCGAGGCGGCGCTGGCGCTGGCGCAGGAAATCGGCTACCCGCTGGTGGTGCGTCCCTCGTACGTGCTGGGTGGCCGGGCGATGGAAATCGTGCACGAACAGCGCGACCTGGAGCGCTACATGCGAGAGGCGGTGAAGGTTTCCAATGACTCGCCGGTGCTGCTGGACCGTTTCCTCAACGACGCCATCGAAGTCGACGTGGATGCCGTGTGCGATGGCGCACAGGTCCTCATCGGCGGCATCATGGAGCACATCGAGCAGGCCGGCGTGCACTCCGGCGATTCGGCATGTTCGCTGCCGCCGTACAGTCTGTCGAAGAAGCTGCAGGACGAACTACGCCGGCAGACCGTGGCAATGGCAAAAGCCCTGGAGGTGGTGGGACTGATGAACGTTCAGTTCGCCATCCAGAACGATGTGGTGTTCGTGCTGGAAGTCAATCCGCGTGCCTCGCGCACGGTGCCTTTCGTCTCCAAGGCGACCGGGCTGGCGCTGGCGAAGGTTGCGGCACGATGCATGGTGGGCCAGACCCTCGAGAGCCAGGGTATCGGGGGCGAGGTCGTTCCGCCGTATTACGCGGTCAAGGAGGCGGTTTTTCCCTTCATCAAATTCCCGGGCGTGGATACCATCCTCGGTCCGGAGATGAAATCCACCGGCGAGGTCATGGGCGTGGCCGATACCTTTGCCGAAGCATTCGTGAAATCGCAGCTTGCCGCCGGCGTGCGTCTGCCCTCTGACGGCAAAGTGTTCATCAGCGTGCGCAATTCCGACAAAGCCAAGGTGGCCGAGATCGCGCGCACGCTTGCGGCACTGGGATGCACGCTGCTCGCCACGCGCGGCACGGCCGCCGCGCTTGCCGGCGCGGGCCTGCAGGTCACTGCCGTGAACAAAGTGGCGGAAGGCCGCCCACATGTGGTAGACATGATCAAGAACGGCGAGATTGCGCTGATCATCAACACGGTGGAGGACCGCCGCAGCGCCATCCAGGATTCCTATTCGATTCGGCGTTCTGCACTGCAGGCGCGGGTGACTTACTACACGACCATTGCCGGCGCGCGTGCCGCGTGTACGGGCATGCAGCACATGCGTGAGCTCACCGCGTATTCCTTGCAGGACCTGCACGCCAGGCTGCGCTGAGTCCCCGGTTTGGCCGCCAACGCCGGACCGGCACAAATGCGCAGTCAACGGAACAGACATCGACGGCACCCCCGCCGCACAGCCACAAAGAGGTATTGAATGATGAATAAAGTCCCGCTGACCGTCAAAGGTTCCGAATTGCTGCGTGCCGAGTTGCACCAGCTCAAGACCGTGGAACGGCCGAAAGTGATCGCGTCCATCCAGGAGGCACGAACCCACGGGGACCTGTCGGAGAACGCCGAGTACGACGCGGCCAAGGAAAGGCAGAGCTTCATCGAAGGCCGCATCGTCGAGCTGGAGGGCAAGCTCGCCAATGCGCAGATCATCGATCCGGCGCACGTCGATGCCGACGGCCGCTGTGTGTTCGGCGCCACCGTGGACCTGGCGGAGGTCGGCAGCGGCGAGGCCGTGACCTACCAGATCGTCGGCGACGACGAAGCCGACATCAAGAGCGGAAAGATCTCCATCAGTTCCCCGATCGCGCGCGCACTCATCGGCAAGTACTCCGGCGACGTTGCCGAAGTCAAGGCGCCCGGCGGCATCAAGGAGTACGAGATCCTGGACGTAAAATACCTCTGAGCACCTAAACCAGCGCGAGTGGTTCCACGGCGGCGACTGTAGATCGAGAGGACCGGTAATTTGAAGAACTTGTTCCGGTACGAAGCGGCTGACTGTGCTGTTCAGGGACGATTCTGAAAACTGCGCTTGAGCGTGCGGCGCGGTTTCCTTCCCCGCCTTGTCCTGGGCTTCGCGTCCGGCTCGGGGCGCTGGCGGAAAATCACCAGGATCTTGCCGATGTGCTGTACCGCGGTCGCGCCGAGGTCTTCGCATATCCTGCGCAGGTTATCCGACCGGGCGTCGCGGTTGTCACCGGCGACCCGGACTTTGATCAGTTCATGCGCGTCGAGGCTGCGGTCGATTTCATTGCGTACTGCCGCAGTGAGTCCGCCGTCGCCGATCTGCACCACGGGATCGAGGGCATGGGCGCGGGCCTTGAGCGCACGGCGCTCGCCGGGGGTCATTTGATTTGCCAAGTAATTCTCCCAAAGGAGAAATTGTAGGCGATGGCACGAACCAGAACCAGCAAGGCCTGGATGCACGAGCATGTCACCGATCCCTACGTGCGTCGCGCAAAGCAGGAGGGTTACCGCTCGCGATCGGCCTACAAACTGATCGAGGTACTGGAAAAAGACAAGCTGGTACGTCCCGGCATGACGGTTGTGGACCTCGGCGCAGCGCCCGGCGGATGGGCGCAGGTGCTGGCCCCGCTGGTAGGCAGCGCAGGGCGCGTGATTGCTCTCGACTTGCTGGAAATGGAACCGATCCAGGGGGTCGCATGCATTCGCGGCGATTTCTCCGAGACCGCAACCCTGGAACGGCTGGAAAAGGAATTGGCCGGCCGGCGCATCGACCTTGTGATTTCGGACATGGCGCCCAATATCAGCGGTGTAGGCCTGGTAGATCAGGCCCGTTCGATTGGACTGGCCGAACTGGCGCTGGAATTTGCCCGTGAAAGGCTGAAACCGGGCGGCAACTTTCTGGTCAAAACGTTCCAGGGTTCGGGGGTCGACGAGTTCAGGAGGCAACTCGCCGAAGCATTTTCGACGGTGGTGGTGCGCAAGCCCAGGGCATCGCGCGACCGCTCCAGCGAACTTTACCTGCTGGCCAAGGGAAGACGATCTTCGGCGTGAATTGCGGCGGCGGGAGCACCCGGCGGCGAGTATACGCAAATGGGTCTAGAATAACGCAGGATATGCGCGCATTGTCAGCGCAGCACAAGGAGCACATGAATAATCTCATCAAGAACGTAGCGATCTGGCTGGTCATTGCGCTGGTGCTGATGACGGTGTTCAACCAGTTCAGCGCTCGTCAGCATCAGAACACGTCGATGGAGTATTCCCAGTTCATCGACGAGGTGAAGCAGGGCAGTGTAGCCAAGGTGACGATTGAGGGTCGCGTTCTCAAAGGCGTCAGGAACGATGGCCGCAAGTTCGTCACGTATTCACCCTCCGACCCCTGGCTGGTGTCCGATCTGCTCAAGGCCGGCGTCATCATCG
>JANOGP010000149.1:0-7628 GCA_031406075.1 Betaproteobacteria bacterium | reverse complement strand
CCAGTGGTCGAGCCGCAGCCTGTATTCACCGCTTGCCGATGTTGCGCGCCAGTACCGCCTCGATCGCTCCGGCCCCAGCGAGTTCCGCTCGGCACTGCGCACCAGTGTCGCGCACCTCTACGCCAAGATCGACGAGGCGCTCAAGCGCATCAAGGACCGCGAAACCGCATCGCATCTTCGCGATATCCGTTCGCAACTGGGGCAGGTGCCCTGACACGCTGTTGAAAAACTCGATGACTGAACCAATTCTTACCACCAAGACACAAAGGCACCAAGAAGGACTGACAAAGTTTCCAGGTTCCCATTTGCATTCCTTGGTGTCTTGGTGCCTTGGTGGTTAATTTTTCGGTTTTTCTCTCCGTATTCTCGCCGTTCTCTTGCAATTTCAACAATCTGCTCATATGGCCGCGGCGCGATCAATGATGATCGTCGAGGTCGCCGGCCCGCACCACCGCGGTCACCGCCACTTTGTGCGTGCGCTTGCCGGCATCTTCTATCACCAGCGTGAGCGGCACCTTCTCGCCGGCGACCAGAGGCTTTTTCAGATCGAACAGCATCACATGGTAGCCGCCGGGGGCAAGTTTCACCGGCCTGCCGGCGGGCAAATCGAGCGCCTCGACCGCGCGCATCCTCATGGTTCCGCCGTCCATCGTCATCAAATGCACTTCGGCGACGCCGGCGACCGGACTGGTCACGCTGGTTAGCCGCGCGTCGCGCGGACTGACGATTTCCATGTAAACGCCTGCCACCTTCTGGCCGGGCACCGTGGCCCGCGCCCACGGGTCGATCACGCGAATCGCATCCGCCGCCGAAACCAATATGGCAACGGATGACAGGCACACGGCGGCGCCAAGGAGAGCGGCTCTGAAACGAATCGTCATGTTGGTTTGAATTGAGTTCGCGAAAGGCGCGCATTGTTCCAGAGGGCGCCGCGGAGCGCAACCGCGGGAAGCGGAGGACGTGATATATAATCCGTTTCGCTCCTGCATGATGAGAATTCTCGCCGCATTCTTAATTTGGTTCGGCAGCACCCTGGCTTATGCCCAGGCACCGTTGAACGGCGCAGTTGCGCCCGGACCGCTTGTTTCCAAGTCGTATCTGCTGGTCGACATGCTCAGCCAGCAGGTCCTTGCCGAAAAGAATCCTGACGAGCGCGTGGAGCCGGCGTCGCTTACCAAGTTGATGACCGCCTACGTGGTGTTCGATGCCCTGCGCCAGAAACGTGTGACGTTGTCACAGCCGGTCACGATCTCGGAAAAGGCCTGGCGCGCGCCCGGCTCGCGCATGTTTCTGGAACCGGGCAAATCCGTCCCGATCGAGGACTTGCTGCTTGGCATGATCGTGCAGTCGGGCAACGACGCGTCCATTGCGCTGGCAGAAGGCGTTGCCGGCAGCGAGGACGTCTTCGTCGAGCAGATGAATCGAGAGGCCGCGCGCCTCGAATTGAGAAGCTCGAGTTTCGTCAATGCGACCGGGCTGCCAAACCCGCAGCATTACTCGACGCCCTCCGACCTGGTGCTCCTGTCGGCGGCGATCATCCGTGAATTCCCGCAGTATTTTCCGATGTACCGGTTGCGCGAGTTCCGCTACAACGACATCACCCAGCGCAATCGCAACAATCTGTTGGGCCGTGATCCCTACGTGGACGGCCTCAAGACCGGGCATACCGAAAGCGCCGGCTTCTGCATGATTGCCACCGCGCAGCGCAACGGCAGGCGCCTCATCGCCGTGGTGATCGACGCCGGATCGGAAGGCGCTCGCGCTGCGGAAGCGCAGAGATTGCTCAACTACGGATTCGAGGCCTTCGACACCTTGAAACTCTATGCCAGAGGGCAGCCGGTGCACGAGCTGCCGGTATGGAAAGGCAGCAGCGAACAACTGCCGGCGGGATTCACTGACGATTATTACGTCACCATTCCGAAGGGGTTCGCCGACCGCCTCAAGGCCCGGCTGGAAAGCATGCAGCCGCTGATCGCACCGATCCGCGCGGGGGACAGGGTCGGAACGCTGCGCCTGACTTACGACGGCCAGCCCTTTGGCGAGCGCACCGTAGTCGCCTTGCAGACCGTCAGCATCGCCAATCTGTTCGTGCGCGGCTGGCACAGCCTACGGCTGCTGTTCCAGTAAGAAGCAGCGATTCAGCAATTGAGTGATTGGGCGATTGACAACCTGCTTACTCGATCAATGAATCACCGAATCACCGAGTCACCGAGTCACCGAGTCACCGAGTCACTGAATCACTTAATCACTTAATCACTCAATCACTCAATCACTCAATCACTGCCCTTCAATGGTCTACCTCAACGGCAAATTCATCCCTATCGAACAGGCCATGGTTCCGGTGCTCGATCGCGGTTTCATTTTCGGCGATGGCGTGTACGAAGTTATCCCAGTGTACTCGCGGCGTCCATTCCGGCTCGCCGGGCACCTGCAGCGATTGCGCGCCAGCCTCGACGCCATCCGCCTCGCCAACCCCCACGACGACGCCGGCTGGGCGCGGCTGGTACTTCGCCTGATCGAACTGAATGAACCCGACGACCAGTCGCTGTACCTGCAAGTTACCCGCGGCGTGGCCAAGCGCGATCACGTATTCCCCAAAGGCGTCGCGCCGACCGTGTTCATGATGAGCAATGCGCTTTCAATGCCGCCACGGGAGCAGGTGGATAAGGGTGTGGGAGCGATTACCGCCGCTGACAATCGCTGGCTGCGTTGCGATATCAAGGCAATTGCGCTGCTGCCCAACGTGCTGTTGCGGCAACTCGCAGCGGATGCCGAATGTGTGGAAGCGGTACTGTTGCGCGATGGCGTCATGACTGAAGGCGCGGCCAGCAATATTTTCGTGGTCAGGAACGGCATTCTGCTGGCACCACCGAAAAACAATCTGATGCTGCCCGGCATCACTTACGATGTGGTATTGGAACTGGCGCAGGCCAACGGCATCAAACACGAAGTCCGGCCGGTTCCGGAGTCCGATCTGCGCGGAGCTGACGAGGCGTGGCTCACCTCTTCCACCAAGGAAGTACTGGCTATCGTCAGGCTTGACGGAAAGGCCGTCGGCGACGGCACGCCCGGACCGTTGTTCAGGCGCATGTATGCGCTTTACCAGGAGTACAAGGAGCGCGTGATGCGCGTACCGGAGGCATGATGGAAGGCGAGAGCCTCATCGAATATCCGACGGACTTCCCGATCAAGATCATGGGCAGGCGCGAGCCGCGGCTGGTGAACACGATCGTCGAGATCGTGCGGCACCACGCGCCGGAATTCGATCCGGCAACCGTGGAAATGCGCACCAGCAAGAAGAACAGTTACCTCAGTGTCACCTGCACGGTGCGCGCCACCTCGCGTGAGCAGCTCGACGCACTGTACCAGGAGCTGTGCGACCATCCGTCAGTGGTCATGGTGCTATGAGGGACGAGGGGCGAGGGGCGAGGGGCGAGGAAAAACACGAGAGCGGAGGTCGATCATCCTCTGGCCTCTCGCCTCTTGCCTCTGGCCTCGGGGTGCGCCGTCTCGGCCTCGCGCCGTACGAGCCGACTTGGCGGGCGATGCAGAGTTTCACCGCCGCACGAAGCCTGGGCACCCCGGACGAAATCTGGATGGTCGAGCATCCGCCGGTCTATACGCTCGGCCTCAATGGAAAATCCCAGCATCTGCCGCGAACGGACAACGGCATTCCCGTCATCAAAGTAGATCGCGGCGGGCAAATCACTTACCACGGTCCGGGGCAGATCGTCGTTTACACGCTGCTGGACCTGCGCCGCCGCGGTTTAGGGGTGCGGGCGCTGGTGCGAAAGCTGGAGAACGCGGTGATAGAATTGCTTGCGGACTATGGGATCGACGCAAACGGCCGCGACGAGGCGCCGGGCGTGTATGTCGACGGCGCAAAAGTGGCGGCACTGGGATTACGCATTCGCAACGGCTGCTGCTTTCACGGGCTGAGCCTGAACGTGGACATGGATCTGTCGCCGTTCCACGCGATCGATCCCTGTGGTTTTCCGGGATTGCAGGTTACCCAGTTGCGTGACCTGGGAATCGACGAACAGACTGAAACGGTCGCGGACAAACTTCTTGCGAAACTGGCCAACGGAATCTGAGCAGGCTTACCCAATGAACGAAACCATAAAACGCGAAACCGGCGAGCAGAAGACCGCGCGCAATCCGGTGAAGATCATTCCGGTCGCGCCGCTGAAGAAGCCGGACTGGATCCGCGTCAAGTCGCCAAGCAGCCAGAAGTTTTACGAGGTCAAGCAGGCGCTGCGCGAACACAAGCTGCACACTGTATGCGAGGAGGCCTCGTGCCCGAATATCGGCGAGTGCTTCGGCAAGGGCACGGCCACGTTCATGATCCTGGGCGATCTGTGCACGCGCCGCTGTCCGTTCTGCGACGTGGCACACGGCCGGCCGCTGGCGCCCGACACTGAGGAGCCGCTCAACCTGGCGAAAACCATCGCGGCGATGAAACTCAGGTATGTCGTCATTACCAGCGTGGACCGGGACGACCTGCGCGACGGCGGCGCGCAGCACTTCGCCGACTGCATTAGCGCGGTGCGCGAGCATTCCGCGCAGACCCGCATCGAAGTGCTGGTACCTGACTTTCGCGGCCGCCTTGAAATCGCTCTCGACAAATTGTCGGCACGCCCGCCGGACGTGATGAACCACAATCTCGAAACCGTGCCGCGGCTGTACAGGCAAGCCCGCCCCGGCGCGGACTACCGCAATTCGCTGAAGCTGCTGAAGGACTTCAAAGCGCGCTTCCCGGAGATTCCCACCAAATCCGGGCTGATGGTGGGACTGGGCGAGACCGACAACGAAATACTGGAAGTGATGCGCGACCTGCGCGAACACGACGTGGGGATGCTCACCATCGGCCAGTACCTGCAGCCGACCCGCGGGCATCTGCCGGTGCTGCGCTACGTTGAACCGGCGCGCTTCAGGCAATTCGAGCAGGAAGCGCTGGCGATGGGATTCCGTCACGCCGCCTGCGGGCCGCTGGTGCGTTCGAGCTACCACGCCGATGAGCAGGCGCATGAGGCCGGGATTTCGTAAGGGCAGTGATTCAGTAATTGTGCGATTGAGCGATTGGGTTACCAAATTACCGAATCACTGAATCACTAGCTAGGCTGGCGTTCTTACCGCAGGCTTTACTGAGTGCTCGATTTCGCTCCAGTTGGCTTGCATGGCGATTTTCACGTCGTAGGCCGTCTGCAGGTTCATCCAGAATTCCGGCGTGGTCCCGAAGTACCGCGCTAGCCTGAGTGCCGTATCCGCTGTGATGGCGCGTTGCTCATTGAGAATGCTGGTGATGCGGTTAGTGGGCACCGCCAGTGCCTGCGCGAATGCATTCGCCGACACGCCAAGCCCCGCAAGCTCTTCCTTGAGCACTTCACCCGGGTGAATCGGTCTCATTTTGTTCGGCATCGTCGCCTCCTAATGGTAGTCCACGATCTCGACGTTATAGGCGTCGCTATTTTCCCATTCAAAGCAAATCCGCCACTGATCGTTGATGCGGATGCTGTATTGTCCAACCCGATCGCCACGTAACGCCTCGAAGCGGTTACTCGGCAGATTCCGTAGATCCTGCAGGCTGGTGGCGTTGTCGAGAATCTGCAATCTGCGCTCAGCCTGGGTAGCAATTGCCTGGAAGTCCTTCGCGCGCCCTCCGTTGTACAAGGTTTCCGTTTTTCTCCCGCGAAAGGACTTGATCACGTCGCGATCCTAACAATCAATACGTGTTACGTCAAGCGTACAATAGCCTGCCGCTCGTATTCTCCTTTTTCCATTTTTGATTTCTTCGCGTCTTTGCGTCTTTGCGTCAAGATTTTCCCGTCTCCAGAAGATCGAGCAGCTTTCCAGGATCGGCTCAACAATTTGCGTTGCCGTGGCAATGCCGGTTGATTCTGCGCGCGGTCCGCTAAGCCGGTGTGCGCGTTCGCGCGAGAAGATGCTCCGCTGCCTCGATCACGGTGCCGGCAGCCAGCATCTGCAGGCACACGCTCTCACTGCCTTCGTGACGGGCACAGCCTTCCTGCAGGCACGGTACGCAGTGGCCTGCGCCCTGCACCAGCGCGACGTTGCCGACGAATTGCGTGCCGCGAAACCGGTAAGGTGACGGGTCGGCATCGCATCCCTTCGGCCAGGGACCCCATTTGACCGGATTCGAGGGCCCGAACAACGCCACCGTGGGCGCGCCGACCGCAGCCGCAAGGTGCGTCGTGACGGTATCCGGGCCTACGTAAAGCGCGGCCCGCTCCAGCAGCACGGCGAGCTGCGAGAAGCTCAGCTTTCCCGCCACGTTCAGCGGGGGCAAATTCTCAGCGTGGCGGCCAAGCAATTCTGCAAACTCGTTTACGTAGCCTAGCTCCTGCGGATCGCTGCTGCCACTAAGAACGATGGTGATGCCCCGGTCGTTCAGCCATGCAGCCAGCTCGCGCCACTGAACCGGGTCCCACATCTTGTAGGTAAATTTAGGAAACAGGTGCAGCACTGCAAATCGCGCGTTCCGGAATCCCGGGAACAGGCTTTCAACGCTGCGTTCGTCCTCTTTCGACCGACCCATTGGCATATCGAAGCGGCGCGGCAATCCGAGCAAGTCGGCAAGCCAAAGGTTTTGCACCACGGTATGGGTGTCGAGATCATCGAAAGGGACGGTGGCGTGCAGCAAGGCGCGCTTCCATGCGTGCTTGGCGCCCGATGCCATGATGCCGATTCGGCTCTTCCCGGCAAGCCAGGCATACAGGGTCGGGCGATCGCTGGGAGAAGTGGAAATCGCGAGATCGTAGCGCCGCCATAGCCGCCGGGCAAAGCGCATCGCCTCGATCGCCGGCTGCGAGGCCTGCACTGCGATCACTTCGCCGACGTCCGGATTCCCCGCCAGCACACCTTCCGTGCCCTTGAAGACCAGCATGTCGATGTGAGCCGACGGCCATGCGCTCTTGAGGGAACGGACCAGCGGCACTGTCAGCAGGACGTCGCCGATGCGCCGGGTCACGACCACCAGAACCCGCCCCGGCGCCCGGACCGGAACGAACCCGCCCGGATTCAATGCCGCTGCACGGCTCACGTCTCGAAATCCTGTGTCACTTCTTTTCCAGCAACATCAGTTTCGCGTAGCGGTAGTACGTCCCCTCGGCGATCGCCACCGCGAGCATGAAGCCTTCACGGCCGTCCAGAAATCCGCCGCGAAGAAAGTAGGTGCGCGTGAATGCCCACAGCCCCCGCAATACGGCGCCGGCCAGCCCGGCCCTCCTGCCGCCGTGCCGCATTTTCTGCGCCGCCAGCGAAGAATAGCTGTCCATCTTCTGCAGCATCTCTTCCAGATCGACGTAGGTCTCGTGCATGATGGGCTCGCGCAGCGTGCTGGTCTTGCCCTCGACGATTACGCGTTCGTGCACGACATCGTCGCTGAACCTTGCGGCGCCACGCCGGAAAAGCCGGGTGACATAGTCCGGCCACCATCCAGAATGGCGCATGAATTTTCCGCAGAAGCTCGACAACCGCGGAACGCGGAACGCCACGGCTCCATCCGCAAGAGAAATGACCTTCAGAATCTCATCCCGCAGATCCGGCGTCACCCACTCGTCCGCGTCCAGCGACAAGACCCAGTCGCCCGTGGCTAGTTCGAGCGCACG
>JANOGP010000144.1:0-2910 GCA_031406075.1 Betaproteobacteria bacterium | reverse complement strand
CACACAGGAGCCGCCGCTTGAAATCGGCGGACTTCTGAACAGATTGTCTTTTGTGCTTCATTGCCGTACCTCCGGCTAGAAACTTACCAAGATGCCGAAATGCACCCGAATCTCTTCTGTGCGCTGAGCGCCGCCTTCGTCGATCACGCCGGCACCGTCGGCGCGCACTGCCACGTTCTTCTTGATTCCCATGCGCAAGCCGAGTCCGGCACTGGAAATGGACTGGCGCGTAACGTCGCCGGGCGCCGGGTCGTTGAGTTCTACGACCCCAGCGTCGTAGAACACCAGCAGGCGCAGGTTGTCGACGCCGATGCTGCGGGGCGCGATGTTGGGCGTGTAGAACTCAAGCGAGCCGCTGAAACCGCGGTCGCTGGCGATTTCGCGCTCGAGGAAGCCCCTTACCGAATTCCAGCCGGCGATGCCGAACTGCTCGCCCTGGATCAGCGCATCTTCGGTGTACTGGGCGTCCATTCGAAGCCGAACTTGCCAGTCGCTCTTGGATGCCTTGCCCAGGTTGAAGCCAAAGCGAAAGATCGTGTAGTCGGCCTTGGCGCCCGGCCGCGCAAGTGCGAGGTCTTCCTCCTTGCCGTCGGTACCGCCGGGAATGTTGTGTGCAGCGGTGGTGTAAAAGGACATCTGCTCAGCGGGACTGGTCCATTGCCCGGCGTAGGACAGACTCACTGGGTGCACGCGCATGTCTGCCGCGGCGGCGCCGCAACCAGCGGCACCGAATGAGCCCACGGAGCAAACGTTTTCGTAGATCCGATAGTCAGCACCGAAGACCAGCTTGTGCTCGTATTCGCCGTGGCGCGCAAACAGCAGGTTGTAGCGCGCGCCGTATACGGTGCCCTGCCCGGAGAATTGCAGCGGGCCCGCAGGCGTTTCCGTGGTCCCCGCATCCACGTCGGAGTAACCGGCAAAAATATCGACGCTGTCGCCGAGGCCGTACAACGGCAGGCGATATCCCAGGCTGTAAATGGAGACCTGGTCCTGCTTCTCCGGCGAGGTGATGTATTGCGCGGTAGCGACGTGGTCGCGATTGAACAGGTTGGCGTGCTGCAGGCCCACCCCGAGCCGGGTGCGGCCGGTCTGATTGGTGCCGGTGTTATCCAGGGTGGAAAAAACGCGCCAGGGACTTGCGTCTTCGACTTCGACCTTGGCGTCAACTTCATTTGGCGTTGAAGAGGGCCGCAGGACCACGCGGGCCTGTTTTACCGGGCTTTCGTTTGCGGCGCGCAGATTGTCCGCCAGAGCGCGGGAATTTGGCGTCTGCCCTTCTTTCAGAGAAGGCAGGCTGCGACGGATGTTCGCGGTGTCAAAGTGCTTGTTGCCGGTTACTTCGACCTTGCCGATGCGCGATTCGACCACGCGTAGTACCACCACGCCGCCCTGGAGTTCCTGCTCTGGCAGAAAAACCTGGACCGCCCCGAATCCGGCCTTGCGGTAGGCGGTCTCCAGTGCCTCGAGCGCGCGCTGGATGTCCGCGAAATCGCGCTGTTTGCCCCGGAACGGCGCAACGGCCGCCTGGATCTGACGGTTCGACAGCAGCGTGCTGCCTTCGACCCGGTATTCCGTTATGTCAAAGCGAAGGCTGACCGGGTCCGCGCCAAAAACCGGCGACAAACCAGCCGCAAAAGACGCGGCGGCAACACAACACGCGACGACACCGCGAAGCATTCGCCCCTCCCCATTCCGGCGCTTGCGTTACGCGTGCCCGGCTCGCCTTATTCAATCTTGATTTTCACAGCGAGACCGTCACGAGCGGGCGAGTATAGGCCTTTGTTTTTCGGCAGGGAAGTAGGCTCGGGTCATTGGTAAGTCATTTGTAATCATTCTAGATTATTGTTCCTGCGGGACTCCTTGCGCCTCGCCAAGTCTGACGACCCGCTTCAACCAGGACGTAAAACTTAAAGTCTAGTAGGAAGAATTTAATCCAACTCCGTGTCGGCATTGATGAACCAGTCCTTCCGAATGAAGGCTAACCCGGGACCGGGTGATGCGGCACGACGTGGGACCACTTCCAGTGCCAGAACGTACTGACGCGTTCCGGCGACGTGGAAGCCCCGGATTCAGGAATTATTTGCGCACATAGCCCGGCGAGGATATCGGTCCGAAGGCGGCAGCTATACGCTGCGTTGATCTCGGGCCACTACTGGGAAGGGACGCAGATATACGCGGGATTTATCTCAGACTTTTGCGTCGGCCAGCACCACTTCGCGGAAACGCACAGCAGAATGTCCGGCGTCGACCCGAATCCAACCTGCCTCCATCATCATCGGCGAGGCTTGCACGGCACCGACCGATTGGTAAGCTTCTGCGGTGGCATGAATGTACGCCAGCACGCCGATAATTCCAACGAATGCCACGATGTACTCCACGATTTCCGATTTCGTCAGCTTCATGATTCGCTCCTCAACAATTGACTGGTTCGCATGCGCACCAGCTCAAGGCTGCCAATTTACGCATGATGCGCGCGCGACTCATGTGAGGATTGCACTTCGAATGAGGGAATATTTACGACGAGCCGGTGTGATCGGATTCACCAAGCGATGGGTGCATTGAAGCACCAGTTTAATAGGCTATAGTCAGGTGAAACGCGCGCGACAGGTGGGACAAGCCATCTCGTTCGAGTCCTTCATTTTTCCTATCGCTTCGTGACAAACAACCGGTCTCTTGCCGCCTCGGTAATGGCGGCGACGCAGGGGTGCGTTACGCGCCGCTCGACGGAGATCGCGAAGAACTCCTCGACGATCTCCTGCGTTCGACCCAGCGTTTTTACCCCGTACTGCGTTTCGATTTCCGATTCAAGTACGGTCGGTCCGATGAACACGCCCGCGCCGCGCTGGCCGAAAGCCTTCATGAGCGCGCTGTCGTCGAACTCTCCGACCACCCGGGGCCGGAGTTTATTCG
>JANOGP010000110.1:0-2963 GCA_031406075.1 Betaproteobacteria bacterium | reverse complement strand
GCCGGCGTTTGCTGCAGCGGCCGGAGCGCGCGCAGCGATCCTGGGCGTGGAACAGTGGACGTCGGCATTTTGCGCCCGATGGCGCAACGCATGGTCCATCAGCACCAGCGCCAACATCGCTTCGGCGATCGGCGTGGCGCGTATGCCCACGCAGGGGTCATGGCGCCCGGTGGTTTCGACCACGGTCGGCTCGCCCTGCTTGTCGATCGAACGCCGCGGCAGGCGAATGCTCGAGGTCGGCTTGACGGCGATATTCACGACGATGTCCTGGCCGGTGGAAATTCCCCCGAGAATGCCGCCGGCGTTGTTACTCAGATAGCCTTGCGGCGTCATTTCGTCGCCGTGCTCGGTGCCCTTCTGCTCGACTGCGGCGAAGCCAGCGCCGATTTCCACGCCTTTCACCGCGTTGATTCCCATCATCGCATAGGCGATCTCGGCGTCGAGCTTGTCGTATACAGGCTCGCCCCAGCCCACCGGCACGTTCTCCGCGACGACGGTGATTTTCGCCCCGCAGGAATCACCGGATTTGCGCAGCCTGTCCATGAACTCTTCGAGTTTCGGCACGATGTCCGGATCGGGCGCAAAGAAAGGGTTGGCGTTCACTGCGTCCCAGGTCCTGAATGCAACGGGTATGTCACCGAGTTGCGACATGTACCCGCGTATCACCACGCCATGGCGCTCCCTCAGCCACTTCTTCGCAATCGCCGCAGCGGCCACCCGCACCGCAGTCTCGCGAGCAGACTGCCTTCCGCCGCCGCGGTAGTCGCGGATGCCGTACTTTTGCCAATAGGTGTAATCCGCGTGCCCGGGACGGAAAGTCTCGACGATATTGCCATAATCTTTGCTGCGTTGATCCTGGTTGCGGATCAGCAGCGCAATCGGGGTGCCTGTAGTCCGGCCTTCGAACACGCCGGACAGAATTTCGACGGTATCGGGCTCGCGCCGCTGGGTGACATGCCTCGAGGTACCGGGCTTGCGGCGATCGAGCTCTTTCTGGATGTCGGCTTCGGAGAGTTCAACACCCGGCGGGCAACCGTCGACGACGCAGCCGATCGCCGGGCCGTGGCTCTCGCCAAAGGACGTGACGCAGAACAGTTTGCCGAGCGTATTTCCGGACATTGCGCACCCGAAGAGGACCGTCGGAGTTTATCACGCGCCCCGCAGAAACCCGGCAGCAACACGGCTTGCACTGCACGTGGAATCATCGGCCCGATGCTTCACCACGCCGCCTGCTTTAGAATGCCTGCTCATCATCCCCACGCCGGGCAGCCCAGGACCATGCGCCAGTACCTCGACTTGATGCGACATATCCTCGAGCACGGCACCAGCAAGAACGACCGGACCGGCACAGGCACGCTCAGCATCTTTGGGCCGCAGTTGCGCTTCGATCTGCAGGCCGGCTTTCCGCTGTTGACCACCAAGAAAGTCCACCTCAAGTCCATCATCCACGAGCTGCTGTGGTTCCTGAAGGGCGAGACCAACATCCGCTACCTCAAGGAAAACGGCGTATCGATCTGGGATGAATGGGCCGACGATAAAGGCGAACTCGGTCCGGTGTACGGCTATCAATGGCGCTCCTGGCCGGCGCCGGACGGGCGTCATATCGACCAGATGGCGAAAGTGATCGAGGACATCCGGCGCAACCCGGACTCGCGGCGCCTCATCGTGTCGGCCTGGAACGTTTCCGATCTGGAAAGCATGGCGCTCATGCCCTGCCATGCGTTCTTCCAGTTCTATGTCGCCGACGGCAGGCTCTCCTGCCAGCTTTACCAGCGCAGCGCCGACCTGTTCCTCGGCGTGCCTTTCAACATCGCCTCTTTCGCGGCCCTGACCTTGATGGTTGCACAGGTATGCAACCTGAGGCCCGGTGAATTCGTGCACACCTTCGGCGATACCCACCTGTACCTGAACCATCTGGAACAAACCCGCGAGCAGCTTTCGCGACCGCCGCGCGCCCTTCCGCGCCTGATCCTCAACCCGGATGTCCGGAACCTGTTCGAATTCAAGTACGAGGATTTCAATCTGGTCGGCTACGAACCCCATCCCGCCATCAAAGCGCCGGTGGCGGTTTAAGACCGGCTGGTGACAAGTGACGGGTGACGAGTGACAGGGTCGAAAGCGACGCATCCTCGAATTTCAATCATTGTTGCCTACGCCGCGAATCGCGTCATCGGCAAGGATGGGAAGATACCCTGGCATTTGTCCGAAGACCTGAAGCGTTTCCGCCAGCTCACGATGGGCCATCACATCGTCATGGGCCGCAAGACCTGGAAGTCGATTGGCAGATTATTACCGGGGCGCAAACACATCATCATCAGCCGCCAACCGGGATTGGAAGTGCCGGGCGCGAAGATCGTCGATTCCTTCGACGCCGCCATTGCGCAAGCGCGGGGCGACAGCGAGATCTTCGTCATCGGCGGCGGCGAAATTTATGCTCAGGTTCTTCCAATCGCGGACCGCATCCTTGCTTCCGAGATAGAACGAGTGTACGACGGCGACACTTACTTCCCTGAGCTTGAAAAGGGCATCTGGCGCGAAACGGCACGGGAAAACCGCGAAGATGCGGCGAGCGGTTTGCGTTACAGCTTCGTCACACTGGAACGGCGGAGCTGAGCCCGTGTTCGTCGGGCCTAGTATGCGAGAATAGGTATGCAGTGGGCATATATATCGGCAACGATGGGTGACCCGGACACCGCTCAGGGCACCTGACGGATAGAGAGAGATTGCGTCTGCAGGACGTCGGTAATAACGCCGATGGAACCCTGACCCCTTAGCTGGCCGCAAGTCGTGAAGGCGCAAGGCACCCCGTTCTGGTCTACGGTGTCGCCCTGCCTGAAGTCCGCGAGCGGCGCTTCCAGCGGCACGGCCGGCACGTCGGAAGCCTGGTCGGTGACCTGCGGTCTGGTGTCCTGGTTCGCAACGTAGAACGTCCCGCCGGTGTTCACGTTCTGACAGCCCGCACT
>JANOGP010000102.1:0-2167 GCA_031406075.1 Betaproteobacteria bacterium | reverse complement strand
CAAGCAGCTCCAGCACCTCATCTTTCTTCGTCGAATGAGCAATCACAATCAGCGGATGCTTTGGCACCCTTCGCCCCGGGCTTGGGGCTTGGGACTTGGGGCTTGGCTTTCTTGCGCGCGAGGGCTGAACGCGAGTCGGCTCACCTGGTTGTTTCGCATACTGCGGCGGCCACGGCGCCTCGCCCTGCCCTTCTTTCTCCTGGCGCGCCGACAGCTCCAGCAGCGCCTCGAGCGAGCCGGGGTGCTGATCGATCGCCGCATGCCGATCGCCGTTGGCCTTGAACCAGGCCGGCATGGTCTTCAACGTGAAGTCCGCGGGATCGCACCGGTCGATCTCCTCCCAGGTCAGCGGCGTCGAGACGCGCGCATCAGGACGCGGCCGGACGGAAAACGCCGAGCAGACGGTTCGATCCTTGGCGTTCTGGTTGTAGTCGATGAAGACGCCGTGACTCTCCTCCTTCCACCACTTGCTGGTGGCGATGGCCGGCGCCCGCCGCTCGACTTCGGCACCGCTCGCCACCTCCCAAAGCCGGGAGGTCCGGGCCCGCGAGACCATCGCGGACAGGTTGCGCCCGTTGCTGGGTACGAGCAAAGACAAGAGGTGGTGAGTATGGAGCGAATCTCTGCATTCATGGACGGCGAACTTGGGGACCACGAGGCCGCCGGTCAGGTGAGGCGGCTGAATGAGGATCCTGAACTGCTTGCGGCGTGGGAGGTTTACCATCTGATCGGGGATTCGATTCGCGGTGAAGCAGGGTATTCGTCCGATGTGGTAGTCAAGATCAGCGCCAGGCTCGCCGCCGAACCTACCATGCTGGCACCCAGGCTGCGGACCCGGTTGAACGCCCGCCGCGTGGCGATTTCGGCGGCCGCGTCGCTCGCGGGAGTGGCGCTGGTCGCATGGCTCGCCCTTTTCAACGATCCCTTCGCCCAGCGGCAGATTCTCGCCGGCAATCAGGCGCCACCGGGCGTCCAGACTCAGATGGCACCCACGCCCGCCAACGGAGCAGTCAGCGACTACCTGCTGGCACACCAGCAGTTTTCCCCGAGCACGGCGATGCAGGGTGTGGCTTCTTACGTCCGGACCGTATCCGGGCAGAATCCCGAACAGCGTTGATAATGGCCCCGCCGGCGCTCCTGCTTCCCGCGCTGTTAGGGCTTGGGTTTTCCGCCGGGATCGCGCTGGCCGACCCGCTGCAGGAGTCGGAAGCGCTGGCGATGCTGCAGAGAATCGCAGACGCGGCGCGCCAGCTCAACTACGCCGGCACGTTCGTTTACCAGCATGGTGATCAGGTCGAAACCTCGCGGATCGTGCATTTCGCGGACTCCAGCGGTGAATACGAGAAACTCGAGACTCTGGACGGCCCGCGCCGCGAGATCATCCGCAACAACGATGAGGTCACGTGCTATTACATAGACGCCAAGATAATGCGCAGCGAAAAGCGCGTGGCGCGGCGCACCTTTCCTGCGCTGCTGCCGGATCAACTATCGGCGCTTACCCAGTATTATCAGATCCGCAAAGGCGATCCGGAGCGCATAGCCGGTTTCGACTCGCAGGCGCTGGTGCTGGAGCCGCGCGACGGCATGCGCTATGGCCACAAGTTCTGGGCGGAGGCGAATTCCGGGCTGCTGCTCAAGGCGCGTATGGTCAACGATCGTCACCAGGTGGTGGAGCAGTTCAGCTTTACCCAAGTCGCGATCGACGGTGGGATCACGCGCGACATGGTCAAGCCGTCGTTCAGCGTAAGCTTCCCCGAATGGCGGATGGATCGGTTTGCCCAGAACCTGACGAGCAACATCGAATCGGGCTGGGCGGTCAGGGATTTCCCCGCCGGCTTCCGCAAGATCATGGAAATGCGGCGAACCCGGGAAGGTAGCAGCAGTTCGGTGACTCATATGGTGTTTTCCGACGGACTGGCTTCGGTGTCGATTTTCATTGAACCGCTGTCTCTCAAGCGTCGGTCCATGGAAGGTATGACGCGGCATGGCGCGGTTAATATCTTGTTCCGGCCGCTGCTCGATCAAATGATTACGGTGGTGGGCGAAGCACCCCCCTCTACCATTCTGCAAATCGGCAATTCCGTCGCACCTCAAGGGCGCTAGCCGGCGCTTTATAAATTCAATCCAGAGGATGTCAATGATCAAAAGATTTGTCGCCGCCGGGCTG
>JANOGP010000100.1:0-6673 GCA_031406075.1 Betaproteobacteria bacterium | reverse complement strand
CTTTTCTCGTGATGATTTCGTATGTCTCTCCCCGCAGCGAATGTTAACACCATTTTCGCGCGGGTTCGGAGCGCCAGGCAGCGTTACGATGGCGCCTACATAAAGACGGGCCGGCGCGTGGCTCGAGATGGAAGTGCCTTGTTTCAAGAGCCGATTCCGCAGCGACAGAACGCGCAATCTTTGACAGTGCTGTGAGCCTCCAGTATTCTTCGCGCCTCCCGTAATTCACGGGGCCAATCGCCATGCGGAGAGGTGGATGAGTGGTTTAAGTCGCACGCCTGGAAAGCGTGTTTAGGTTAATAGCCTAACGAGGGTTCGAATCCCTCCCTCTCCGCCAATAAAAATGGACCCTCAGTGGGTCCTTTTTTATTGGCGGGACGGGAGGGCTCATTCGAATCCTCTGGTTCGACAAAAACGAACTGCGTTTTTGGACGCACGTTCTCTGTGCGGTCCTTCGGCGCTTACGCCGAAGGATGACCGGGTCGCCTAAGCGAGCCGGTCACAATCCCTCCCTCGTGGGTCTTTTTTTATTGGCGGGACGGGAGGGCTCATTCGAACCCCTCGGTTCGTCAACGCGTTCGTGCCGAATCAAAGTCAGGCCTTTTCCCAACCCAATAGACACGGACTCGTTTAGGCAGCGGCTAACGTTTAGCGGCGCAGCCGATCAACGTTATGACGGCTGCCAATCCCCCCGAAGTAGGGCGTACTTCGAGAACCCCCTGGTTCGACGAAAACGCACTGCGTTTTTGGACGCACGCTCTCTGTGCGGTCCTTCGGCGTTCACGTCAGTGGGGTCAGGTCTTGTTTTTCGCATCGACCAGCCGACTGACGATGCGGCTCACGGTGGCGTAGTGCAGCCCCAGATGTTCGGCGATTTGCGCCTGGGTATAGCCGTGCTTCAGGTGCAAGGTAGCAATGAGCCGGTCGCGCGTTGCGCGTTGCGCGGGTTTGACCCGGCCGAAGGCCTGCTTCAGGCTGGGACGGACGGCATGGCGCTGGGCTTTGGGGATCTCCTTGGCCAGCAACTTGGACTTGAGCCTGGGGGCCACCCTGCGCATGAACGTCTGTTCGCCCAGCAGCACCTGCCCCTGAAGTCTCTCCCAGGGCGAAGGGGCTTGAATGCCTTCTTCGACAAACGCCATATAGCGCCGGCGGGCCGCCGACAAGGATTCGGCAAAGTGCGCAAGCAGTGTTGAGGCATCGAGAAAGGCCGGAAGGTCTTCCAGTCCGGCGGTTGCCCGGTAGCTTGACCAGCGGTAGCGAGCTGGATCCCTGACCATTTTGGCGCGCACCGGGTTCAGGACTACGTAGCGTGACAACTCCAGCAGATACGCCTGCCTGTCCACCACGATCGCCTTGAAGCGGCCCTGGAAGACATGTCCGACCCGTCCGTGGCGGCGATTGATGCGCTGGGTGTAGACCCCGTTCAACTGGCGCATGCCTTTGGAGAGGTTGGCCTTGGGGGTTCCCACCATCAAGTGGTAGTGGTTGTCCATCAGGCAATAAGCATAAAGCCGCCATTCGAAGCGCTCGACCACAGCGGCCAGAACGGAGAGAAATGCCAGACGGTCCGCGTCATCGGAGAAGATATCCTCTCGTCCGTCGCCGCGGGAGGTGAGATGGTAGAGCGCGTCGGGGTATTCGATGCGTAGCGGCCGGGCCATGCCGGCACACTACACCTCAGTCATACAAGAAACAAGACCTGACCCCTTTGACCGTTCAGCGAGTCGGCACGGTATCGTAATCCCAAGCTTTCACGTGCCGCAGCAAGAGGGACTCCAGCGGCTTGAAATACGGCGCGTAGGAAACCCAGCGCCCCAGAGATTCACGGTGAAGGGGACGGGCCACCTGCTGGTAGCTGGGCGTGTTGATGTGGCCCCGCTTTCCGATCGTGCGGGTGTGATCCAGGAGCGCCGCCGTCCAAGGCAACCCGAGAAACTGGATCACGGCGCGCATTTGACCTTCGGGGTCGACGATCAGGTTTTCGTACTTCACCGGCATCCAAGGCAGGGGCAAGCTCGCGCGCACTTTGTCCCACAAAGTGAAGACCCGGTCATACATCTGCGCCGCTGACCGCAGATCGAAAAAACCGGCCATGGCGTCATTGGGAGAAAAAAGCTGCATGAACCCGCTCAAGCACGCGTCGTACGGGTGACGCAGCACCAGCAGGACCCGCGCCTCGGGAAAGAGACGCGCGGCCAGGGGCAGGCGAGTAATATTGAGAGGGAGCTTGTCGACCAGGCGCATCTTCCCGTCCCAATCCGGATGGGCTGTTCGAACAAGATCGAAATACTCAAGGCGAAGGGCCCTTACCTGCGCGTCCGGAAGCGTGCCCAAACCCGTCGGATAGCCGATTTGCATTTCGGTCAGCCGATATTCCAGGACACGTAGCAAGGGGGTCTCCTCCATGACGTGCAGCTGCGGGTGGCCATTGAGGATTTGGTTCAGCAAGGTGGTTCCGGACCGGGGAAAACCGACGATGAATATCGGGTCACTCATTCCGTCGTCGGCCGGGTTCCTGCTCTCGGCCAGCCACGAATAATCGAGTTCGATCAGGCGCTCAAGCTTGGACAGGTAGCGCTCGCGGTCGGCTTGACCGAACGCCGGACTACTCGCTTGCAAGCTTTTGGCACGGGCAAAATGCATGTAGGCGGAGTCGCACGCATTGGCCCGGTCATCCAGTACGCCCAGTTCATATTCGCGCTGCACCCGCAGGCGCAAAGGCAGGCCGGAATCGGGCATGGCAAGCAGACGGGCGCGGGCATCCGCCGCCCGGCCCGTGCGCCGCTCGAGAATAGCCATGACTAGATTGCCCATATTGTGTTCCGGCTGGCTGGCCAAGGTGACTCCGACCATCCGTATTGCATCGTCCAGGCGATTTTCCCGTTCCAAACAATAAGCGATCAGGGCGGCAAGATCGGGATCATGAGGAGTTGACGCGTAGGCCCGTTCATAAGCCTGTCGCATTTCGTCGAACCGTCGGAGCTGCTCATAGGTATCTCCGAGAGTCTTCCACGTTTGGCCGTCGGCAGGATCGAGGCGAGTTGCGTGCTCCAGCGCCTCGGCGGCTTCAGGCGGGCGTTCGCGGTGCAACAGGAGCTTGCCGAGGTTAAACCACGCGTCCCCAAAGGTCGCATCCAGCGCAATCGCGTTGCGGTAGGCGCGCTCAGCCTCGTCCAGGCGGCCGGTTGCAAATAGCGCATTACCCAAGTTGGACCAATACTTCGGTTGGGGATGGCAATTAATTGCCCGATTGATGAAAGGTAACGCTTTGTCTGGCTCATTTGCGAGAGAAAATAACAGGCCACGCAAGTGGAGGAGCTCTGGGCTATTTGGCTCGGATTCCAGGGCAGTGTCACATGCCTGGCACGCAGCCTCGATGTTGCCGGTTTGTGCCAGATTGATAATGGGATCTAGGTTAACAGTCGACATGGTCGATAAAAAACCGAAACGCTACAAATATGCATGTTCAGCGACATACATTGATCAACTTTTGATCCCGACTTGTTGCGGAGAACCTGTGATCAGATGGATTGTTTTAGTTGTTCCAAGATCGCTGGGTTTTAGCTCCGGCATAACGCGCCCAACGTCGGGCGCATTAGCCTTCACTGAAACCCAGCTCGTTTCGTGGCTTGCGGAGAACCTGTCATCAGATGGATTGTTTTAGTTGTTCCAAGATCGCTGGGTTTTCCAGCGTCGACACGTCCTGCGTGATTTCCTCTCCCTTCGCGATCGCGCGCAGCAGGCGGCGCATGATTTTGCCGGAGCGGGTTTTCGGCAGGTTGTCGCCAAAGCGGATTTCGTCGGGCTTGGCGATCGGGCCGATTTCCTGCCCGACCCAGTTGCGCAGTTCCTGCGCTATCTTTTTGGCGGCATCTCCCTGTGGACGCGCGCCCTTCAGAACCACGTACGCGACCACGGCTTCACCCTTGACGTCGTGCGGCCTGCCCACCACCGCTGCTTCGGCGACCAGTGAATTGGCGACCAGCGCCGATTCGATTTCCATTGTCCCCAGCCGGTGGCCGGAAACGTTGAGCACGTCGTCGATGCGGCCCATGATCCAGAAGTAGCCGTCAACATCGCAGTTGGCCCCATCGCCTGCCAGGTAGTACTTGCCTTTGAAGTCATCGGGGTAATAGTTTTTCTTGTAGCGCTCCGGGTCGCCCCAGATGGTGCGGATCATCCCGGGCCAGGGTTTCTTCATGACCAGAATGCCGCCTTTGCCTTTCTCCAAATCATGACCGGCCTCGTCCACGACGGCGGCAATGATTCCCGGCAGCGGCATGGTGCATGATCCCGGCTTCAGCGGCGTCACGCCTGGCAGCGGCGTGATCATGTGCCCGCCGGTCTCGGTTTGCCACCAGGTGTCAACGATCGGGCAGCGCTCGTTGCCGACCGTGGTGTGGTACCACATCCACGCTTCCGGATTGATCGGTTCGCCGACCGTGCCGAGCAGCCGCAGGCTGGACAGGTTGTACTTCTTCGGCTGGTCGGCGCCGGCCTTGATCAGCGAGCGGATGGCCGTCGGCGCGGTATAGAACACCGTCACGCTGTGGTCCTGGATCATCTTCCAGAAGCGTCCAGCGTCGGGGTAGACAGGCACGCCTTCGAACATGATCTCGGTTGCCCCGACGGCCAGCGGACCGTACGCGATGTAGGTGTGGCCGGTCACCCAGCCCACATCGGCGGTACACCAGAAGATGTCCGACTGCTTGTAATCGAAGGTCCATTTCATCGTCAGCATGGCCTGCAGCAGGTATCCGCCGCTGGAATGCTGAACGCCCTTGGGCTTGCCGGTGGAGCCGGAGGTGTAAAGGATGAACAGCGGATGCTCGGCGTTGACCCACACCGGCTCGCAAACGTCAGGCTGGTTCTTGACCAGCTCATGCCACCAGAGGTCGCGCGGCGCCTGCAGTTTAATCTGGCTGCCGGTGCGCTTGTAGACGACCACATGCCTGATGCCCTCACAGCCTCCCAGCGCGAAGGCATCGTCGACCGCGGGCTTCAGCGGGATTTCCTTGCCGCCGCGCATTTGTCCGTCGGCGGTGATGACTGCGACGGCGCCGGCATCGATGATGCGCTCCTGCAGGCTCTTTGCCGAGAAGCCGCCAAACACCACTGAATGTGTAGCGCCGATGCGGGCACAGGCCTGCATCGCGATCACCGCTTCGATCGACATCGGCATATAGACGATGACGCGGTCGCCGGTCTTGATTCCGAGCGACTTGAGCCCGTTGGCAAACTGGCAGACGCGGTGGTAAAGCTGCTTGTAGGTGATTTTGGTGACCGTGCCGTCATCGGCTTCGAAGATGATGGCGATCTTGTTCGGCTGGCTGTCGAGATGGCGGTCCAGGCAGTTGTACGAGACATTCAGCTCGCCGTCGTGGAACCACTTGAAGAATGGCGCCTTGCTTTGATCCAGGACCTGCGTGAACGGCTTGTGCCAGATCACGTTCTCGCGCGCAAGGCGTGCCCAGAAGCCCTCGTAATCGCGTTCCGCTTCAGCGCATAACGCCTGGTACGCAGCCATTCCGGAAACATTGGCCTGCTTGACGAAATCCGCAGGCGGCGGGAAAACACGGTTTTCGTGCAGGACCGATTCGATCGTACTCATTCCATCCTCCCCATCGTCTATCCTGATTGTCGGTTTGTACCGGATTATAGCCAGAACTTCCGGAGTCCAGTCCGGCGCAGCGCGTATCCGGTCAAAATGCAATCGCCGCCGGCAGGGTAATATCCGCGCACTTTCGTCGATGCACCGCAATTCTCCGCTCAATCACCAATTGGCAAGTCGTCATCCATCCCACCTTCGTGGTTTCGGCATGGGCCATGGCGTATACTGAGCGCATTGCTTAGTTTTACGAAGCGGCGCACTGAGCGTACCCGCAATCCGCCGAGCCGCCCGGATTCATCCATGACCGTCATTCGCCAGGAAGACCTGATCGATAGCGTCGCCGACGCCCTGCAGTACATCTCCTACTACCATCCGATGGACTACATCAAGTCCCTCGCGGATGCGTACCGACGTGAAGAGTCCCCGGCAGCCCGCGACGCCATCGCGCAGATCCTGACCAACTCGCGCTTGTGCGCGGAAGGAAAGCGGCCGATCTGCCAGGACACCGGGATCGTTGTCGCGTTCCTGAAAGTCGGTATGGACGTGCGCTGGGACGGTGCCAGCATGAGTGTTTCCGACATGGTCAACGAAGGCGTGCGCCGCGCCTACCTGCACCCGGACAACAAACTTCGCGCCTCAATCCTCGCCGATCCGGCGGGCACCCGGAAAAACACGCGCGACAACACACCGGCGGTGATCCACATGGAACTTGTGCCCGGCGAATCCGTGGACATCCGAATCGCGGCCAAGGGGGGTGGTTCCGAGAACAAGTCGAAGTTCGTCATGCTCAACCCGTCCGATAGCATCGTGGACTGGGTTTTGAAGACCGTTCCGGCCATGGGTGCAGGCTGGTGCCCGCCGGGCATGCTCGGGTTGGGTGTCGGCGGCAGCGCGGAAAAAGCGATGGTGCTGGCCAAGGAAGCGCTGATGCTGCCGATCGACATGCACGAGTTGAAACGGCGCGGGCCAAAAAGCCGCATCGAAGAACTGCGCATCGAAATCTACGACAAGGTCAATGCGCTGGGCATCGGTGCGCAGGGACTGGGCGGACTGACCACG
>JANOGP010000035.1:0-3416 GCA_031406075.1 Betaproteobacteria bacterium | reverse complement strand
CACGCGATGGTTCTGGTGTGGGGCGTGTTCACGCTCATGCTGTTCGTGCTCGAGCCCCTGTGGCTGCATCGCTGGTTTCAGGCGCGCGCGCGGCGGGACCCGGAGGGCACGTTCTCCATCATCACCCGGATGCACTGGGTGTTGCTGGCGGTGAGCGCGATCACGGTAGCGGGCGCTGCCGCAGGCAGTCATGGTTGGAGCATCAGCCGGTGAGCTATTTGATCCTGAAGTACACGCATGTGGCCGCGGTGATCGCGAGTTTTGCGCTGTTTTTTCTGCGCGGCCTGTGGATGATGGCGGCTCCTGCGAGGCTCGCTGTGCGCTGGGTGCGGGTGGTCCCGCACGTCATCGACACGGTCCTGCTCGGCAGTGCAATCGCCTTGGCCGCGACCACCGCCCAATACCCGTTTGTGCATCCCTGGCTGACCGCCAAGGTCCTCGCGCTGGTGCTCTATATTCTTCTCGGCACGGTGGCGATCCGGCGTGGACGCACGCGGCGCGTGAGAATTGTCGCCTGGATTCTGGCGCTAGGCGTTTTCGGGTACATGGTTGCCGTTGCCCGCGCGCGCGTTCCGTTTCCGTGGGGCATCTGACGCCATTGGATTGATCTCCGTCAATGTCGCCCCGGATACTCCGTGTAGCCTGCCGACATCACTACGGCTATTGGAGGAGGTCATCATGTCGAAACGCAGCCCTCGGGTCAGCCTGCTCCTGATCGCCGGCACGCTGTTCCTGAGTCCGGGTGGCAATCTCGGGGCAGGCGATTCAGGCCCAGCGCCCGGCACATACCGGGTCATCGACGGGAAAGTCGATTCGGGCACATACGCCGGCTGGTTTGTTTATCATTTCTCCTGCCACATGTGCCATGGGCAGGATGTATCGGGCACCGACGTGGCGCCCGACCTGAAACAGAGCCTGAAGACGATGACGCAAGCGCAGTTCACGAAGAAGGTGCTGGGGCGCTACCGGATACTCGAAGCCCCAGCGTATGGGCCTCCCGACGAGCCTGCTCTTAAATCGATCATCGACGAGGTATTGCAGCATCGGCGCGGGGAACGAGGGCAACTGGCGATGCCGGTGTGGCGATCCGATCCCGGCATGAAGCCGCATATCCTCGATCTCTACGCTTACCTGAAAGCCCGCTCCGACGGCGCCGTAGGTACCGGGCGTCCCAAAACGATGGAGGAATGACCGCGCGGAGCGTTAACGCGTCGAGGCGCCGTTCTTTTCCGCCAAGGACCGGATCAGCCCGTCGATGCCACTTTGCCGGACCTCCTCGCCGAATTGCGAGCGGTAGGTGATCACCAGGCTTACATTCTCCACGCTGATGTCATATACCTTCCAGCCTTGCGAGGACTTCCACATGGTGTAGTCCACCTCGATCGGCTGCGTTCCTGCTTTCTTGAAGCGGGATCGAACGATAACGTCGTCGTCCGAAGGAGAAAGTGCCAGGGGATCGACCTGCGCCTCGTGGCCGTCGAAGGCGTCGATCGCGGCCGAGTAGGCGCGCGTGATCAGGGTGCCGAATTGCGCAACCAGCGCTTCTCGCTGGCGGGCGTCGGCGCTGCGCCAGGCCCTGCCCACGGCGAGCCGTGTCATGCGCTCGAAGTCGATATGGGGAAGGATCTTCTGCTTGGCGAACGCCAGGGCCTTTTCGCGACCTGCCCGGTCGCCGGACGGGATGTTCCTGATGGCTGCGAGCACATCGGCAAAAACCTTCCTGACCAGCACGTCGGGCGCGAGGCCTTGGTCCTCGGACCAGGCCGGGAAGGTTGTCACGATCAGGATCGCCGCAGCCATCCCGCCGCGTCGAGCACTACATCGACTCCAGTCAAATGCGCAAATGATTGTCGCCTCCCGGGTTTTTGCAGTCGCGACCCGGCGGACCGCAACGTCATGAACGCATCAAAATCGATTCGGCGCAATAGCTGTTTGATCCACGTCAATCCCGGCCCGGACCGCCGCATCTAGCATCGCTTTGTAGCCGGAGGCGGTCCCGGGGTCGGGAGAGCGCGTCTTTCCCGACTGCTATACGGCGATAGAGTTTGCGACTTGATTCGAGGAAGCACTCATGCAAGAACAGACGACTTACAACTACAAGGTTGTCCGGCAGTTCGCCATCATGACAGTGGTGTGGGGCATCGTCGGCATGGCGGTCGGTGTACTTCTCGCCGCGCAACTGATGTTTCCGGATCTGACCCACGGCATATCCTGGCTGTCCTACGGGCGCTTGCGCCCGCTGCACACCAACGCGGTCATCTTCGCCTTCGGCGGCTCGGCGTTGTTTGCCACTTCGTATTACGTCGTTCAGCGCACATGTCACACGCGGCTGTTCTCCGAAGGACTGGCGGCATTCACTTTCTGGGGATGGCAGGCCGTCATTGTGCTGGCGGCGATCACGCTGCCATTGGGCATCACTACCTCGAAGGAATACGGCGAGCTCGAATGGCCCATCGACGTGCTGATCACGCTGGTATGGGTGTCGTATGCGGTGGTGTTCTTCGGTACGATCGCCAGGCGCAGGACGCCACACATTTATGTGGCCAACTGGTTCTTCGGCGCCTTCATTCTGACCGTTGCCTTGCTTCACCTGGTGAGCAGCGCGGCGATTCCGGTCAGCTTCTGGAAGTCCTACTCGGTCTACGCCGGCGTACAGGACGCGATGGTGCAGTGGTGGTATGGACACAATGCGGTTGGCTTCTTCCTGACCGCGGGCTTCCTCGGAATGATGTATTACTTCGTGCCCAAGCAGGCGGAACGCCCCGTGTACTCGTACCGGCTTTCGGTAGTGCACTTCTGGGCGCTGATTTTTACCTACATGTGGGCGGGGCCGCATCATCTGCATTACACCGCGCTGCCGGACTGGGCGCAGTCCATCGGCATGATTTTCTCGCTGATCCTGCTGGCGCCGTCCTGGGGCGGAATGATCAACGGCATCATGACCCTGTCTGGCGCGTGGCACAAACTTCGCACCGATCCGATCCTCAAATTCCTGGTGGTGTCGCTGTCCTTCTACGGCATGTCCACGTTCGAAGGCCCGATGATGTCCATCAAGACGGTGAACTCGCTGTCGCATTACACCGACTGGACCATCGGCCACGTGCATTCCGGCGCGCTCGGCTGGGTGGCATTCATCTCGATCGGCAGCCTCTACTACCTGATCCCGAGGTTGTTCGGCCGCACCGAAATGCACAGCGTGCCATTGATCACCGCGCACTTCTGGATCGCCACCATCGGCGTGGTGCTGTACATCGCGGCGATGTGGATCGCAGGGGTGATGCAGGGCCTGATGTGGCGGGCGTCGAACCCAGACGGGACGCTGACCTACACCTTCGTCGAGAGCGTGAAAGCGACGTATCCGTTTTACGCGATCCGCCTGCTGGGCGGCATCCTGTTCCTGTCGGGCATGCTGATCA
>JANOGP010000016.1:0-1868 GCA_031406075.1 Betaproteobacteria bacterium | reverse complement strand
AACTTGCGTCCGCTGAAGATGCCGTAATGGCCCACGCCTTTCGCCAGCAGGTGCTTGCGCCTGTCCGCCGGGATGCTGCGGCACAGGGTGTGCGCGGCTGCGGTTTGGCCGTTGCCGGAAATGTCGTCCAGTTCGCCTTCGATGGTGAACAACGCGGTCTTTCTGATCGATTCCGGTTTCACCGGCACTCCGCGAATCGTCATCTTGCCCTTCGGCAACTGGAATTCCTGGAACACTGCCTTGACGGTGTTGAGATAGTATTCGGCGGGCATGTCGAGCACTGCATTGTATTCGTCGTAGAACTGCCGATGCGCGTCGGCGCTCTCGCCATCGCCGCGGATCAGATGGTTGTAAAACTGCTTATGCGCATCGAGGTGGCGGTCCGGATTCATGGCAAGGAAACTGGCGTGTTGCAGGAAGCCCGGGTACACCTTGCGCATGAATCCCGGATAATTCGGCGGCACGCGCATGATCGCCTTGTCGGCGAACCACGAGTGCGGGCGTCCCGAGGCAAAATCGTTAACCGCCGTCGGATTGAGGCGGGTGTCGATTGGTCCTCCCATCATGATCATCGCCTTGGGCGCCGACGGGTCGTTCTCCGCCGCCATCAGCGACACGGCGGCAAGCACGGGCACGGTCGGCTGGCACACGGACATCACGTTGAGGTCCGGCGACAGGTGAACGATGAACTCCCTTATGTAGTCCACGTAATCATCGAGGTGGAACGGCCCCTTCGACAATGGCACGACCCTGGCGTCCACCCAGTCGGTGACCCACACATCGTGGTCCGGCAACGCGGTGCGCACCGTATCGCGCAACAGCGTGGCGAAGTGTCCCGACAGGGGAGCGACGATCAGCAACTTCGGCTGCCTGACGGCGATGTCTTTCCTGAAGTGCAGCAGCTGGCAAAACGGCTTGTCCACGGCCACCTCGCGGGTAACCGCGACGCGCTCGCCGTCGATCGACGTGTCGTCGATGCGCCACTGCGGTTTGGGATAACGCCGCATCAGCCGCACGAAGACTTCGCTGTTGGCAGCGATGGTGCGGGAAACAGGGGAATACGCGAGCGGACTGAAGGGACTGGTGAAGAGATGTTTGACGGTGTCCGCAAGCAGGACAGTGGGCGCCATCACCGACTTCTGGAACTCGTGCAGCTGATAGATCATCCTGCCTCGCCGAGGGGTTTGCCGCGGTACCCGCATTTCTCCATGTGAAATGCCCTGTCCACAGCCTGCCGGGGAATGTAAAGACTATGTCACTTAGCGTCAATAACGCCGTCAAATTAGGGCTATCGGCCTAGAGCGGGCCGAGTGGCGAATCCTGCATCGCCGCCACCTGCTCACGTAGCTGCAATATCTGGTCCTGCCAGTATTTCGTGGTATGGAACCAGGGGAAGGCTGCGGGGAAGGCCGGATCGTTCCAGCGACGCGCCAGCCACGCCGAGTAATGAATCAGCCGCAGAGTGCGCAGCGCTTCGAGCAGTTGCAGCTCGCGGCGGTCGAAATCGAAGAAGTCCTCGTAACCGGCAATGACATCGGAAAGCTGGCGGGTCATCGCCGCGCGGTCGCCGGAGAGCAGCATCCACAGGTCCTGCAGAGCAGGCCCCATGCGCGCATCGTCGAAATCCACGAAATGCGGACCGGCGTCGGTCCACAGGACATTGCCCGGATGGCAGTCGCCGTGCAGCCGGATCGATCGCACCGCGCCGGCACGCTCGAAGCAGCCGCGCACACCTGAGAGCGCCTGGTCGATGACGCTCGCGTATGCCGCACGCAGGTCGTCGGGAACGAAATCACTGCCAAGCAGGTACGCCCGTGGTTCTTCGCCGAAAGTGGGGATATCCAATGCCGGACGATGCACGAATGGCG
>JANOGP010000422.1:0-2356 GCA_031406075.1 Betaproteobacteria bacterium | reverse complement strand
CGACTCGCGCGCCTTCATACGCCGCCTGCACCGATTCCAACACGGTAAGCGGCTGCAATCCCAGCGCGGCTACGCGCTGATGATTCAGCCGCACCGACAACTGCGGCGTGCCGGGCTGCGCCTGGATCTGCACGTCGTGCGCACCCGGCACTGCCGCCAGCGCAGTGGCAATCGCCAGCGCGTCCCGGTCCAGTGAATCCAGCGAGGAACCGTAAAGATTCACCACGAAGGGCGCGGCATAGCCGGTGATGGTTTCCTCGATGCGCTCGGTGAGAAACGTGTTTACGGCGAAAGTCACGCCGGGGAAGGCGCCGCTGCGTTCGCCGGAAAGCGTCGCGCGAATTTCGCGCAGGATGCGCGCCTGGTCCTCGCCCGGCAGCGCGCCGATTTCGACTTCAAACTCGCTGTAGTGGGTGCCAAAGGTGTCGGCGCCGTTTTTCGAGCGGCCGACCCATTGCGCCACCGACTGCACGCCTTCGATCGAGCCGATCGCCTGCGACACCCTTTGGCCGATGCGCAGCGACTCCGATTCCGAAGTGCCCGGCACTGCGGACATGTGCATGATGTAGTGGCCTTCGCGCAGCGCCGGGATGAATTCTCCCGAGAACAGCGGCAGCATGCCGATGCCGACCGCGATCACCACGCCGGTGACGCCGATCACACGGCCGGGGTAGCGTTCGATGCGCCGCAGGAGGCCGAGATAGCGCGGCTTGAGCCATGTCACGAACGGTGGATCGTCGGATTTGAGTTCGGCGCGCGCCAGCAGCAGATAGCACAGCGCGGGGGTGAGCGTCACCGCCACCACAAGCGAGGCGAGGATGGAGAGAATGTAGGCAAGTCCAAGCGGGGCGAACAGCTTTCCGGCGACCCCGCCCAGCGTGAGAAGGGGCACGAATACCAGCGCGACAATGAACGTAGCGTAAACCACGGAACTGCGGACTTCCACCGAGGCGCCCAGCACTACTTCCCACACCGGCCGCGGCTTGGAGGCCGTGCGGTTCAGGCGCAGCCGCCGGAAGATGTTCTCGGTGTCGATGATGGCATCATCCACCACCTCCCCCAGGGCGATCGCCAGCCCTCCCATCACCATGATGTTGAGGCCGATGCCGAAATAGTCGAGCACCAGCACCGCACTCAGCAGCGATACCGGGATCGCGGTGGCGCAGATGAACGCGGTGCGGCTGTTGAACAGGAACAGGAACAACACCACGATCACCAGAGTCGAGCCGATGATGATGTCGCGCTGGACGTTGCGCACCGCGGTTTCGATGAAGTTGGAGGGCCGAAACAGGTTCGGATGCAAGCGCACCTGCTCCGCGTCCAGCAGCGGTTTCAGTTCCGCCAGCGCCGCTTCCAGATCCTGCGTGACCGCATGGGTGTTGGCGCCGAGCTGACCCTGGATCATCAGGAACACGCCGGGCGTGCCGTCGATCGCGGCGGCGCCAATCGATGGCGCCGCACCCTCGGCAACCTGGGCGACGTCGCCAATCCGGATTGCGCGCCCATCGCGATAGGCCAGGATCGTGCGCGCGACATCAGACAATGCGTCGGGCTGCGCATCGGTCTGTACCATGATGTGCTGGTTCGGCGTCTTGATGAATCCTGTGCCGCCAATCCCGGTAGCCCTGCGCGCCGCGGCAGTCACGTCTTCCAGCGACAGGCCAAAGCGCTGCAACCGATCCGGATCGACCTGGATTTGCCATTGCAGAACATCGCCGCCAAACACGTTTGCTTCCGCGACACCGCGCACCGCCAGCAGATGCGGCCGGAGAGTCCAGTCCACCAGGGTGCGCAGCTCCATCAGGCTGCGCCGTTCCGAGGTGACGCCGATGCCGAGCACCGTGCTGGCGGAAGAGGTGAGCGGCGTCATCGTCGGCACAACCCCTTGAGGCAACTGGGCGGCGAGCGAAGCAAGGCGCTCGCCGACCACTTGCCGGTTGAGGTAGACATCCGAACCGTCCCGGAAAAACACATGCACCACCGACAATCCCGGGATCGACTGTGAGCGCAGGCTTTCCAGCCCCGACGCCCCGGACAACGCGTTTTCGATCGGCTGCGAGACCTGGGACTCGACCAGCTCGGCCGACAGTCCCGGCGCTTCGGTCTGGATAACCACTTGCGCCGGCGAAAATTCGGGGAACACGTCGAGGTGTGCGCGCGACAGCGTGAACAGACCGTAGGCGACGATGGTCAGCGCCAGTGCGACGATCACGCCGGGATATCGGATGGACTGACGGACGATGAATGAAATCACAACGGCGAGAACCGATCAGCCGCAAAGACGCCAAGAGCGCCAACAAACACCAAAAATAATATCTCGAAAAATGGCCGATCGAAACCTACTGGAAAAGTCATT
>JANOGP010000420.1:0-1725 GCA_031406075.1 Betaproteobacteria bacterium | reverse complement strand
CTGGGCCCAGCCGGTGATGCCGGGCCGGACCAGTTGGCGCAGGTCGTAGAAGGGGATCTGCTTTTCGAGGTCACGGACGAAGACCGGGCGCTCCGGGCGGGGACCGATGAAGCTCATTTCGCCCTTGATCACGTTGATGAGTTGCGGCAGTTCGTCCAGGCGCAGGGCGCGCAGGAAGTGACCGACTTTCGTGACGCGCGGATCGCCGGCGGACGCCCATTGCGGGCCGTCTTTTTCCGCGTCCACGACCATCGAACGAAACTTCAGGATTTCGAATTCCTTTCCGTTCAACCCGGTCCGGGTCTGCCGGAACAACGCCGGGCCGCGGCTTTCCAGCCGCACCGCAGCCGCGATGATCAGCATGAAGGGAATGCAGACGATCAGCAGGATGACCGACACGGCGATGTCGAGCAGGCGCTTGAGCCGAAGTGCCAGCGCGTTGTGCAGCAGATCGAAACCGTGCGCAAACAACAGCCATCCCCGCTGCGTGTGCATCACCGGCACCTTGAACCAGCGCTGCTCGTAGAAATCGGCGAGGTCGTATACCCGCAGGCCGGAGAACCGGGCTTTCATCAATTTCTGGATCAGGGTTTCGGCAAGTGGCGACATGGGCGCCACGATCACCCCGGACCAGTCCTGCTTCAATACCGTGTCGAGATCATCCAGCGTGCCGACAATCCTTGGAAGGGCGTTGTCATGGTTCGGGGAGGAATCGGAAAGAAAGCAAAGTTCGGCCTCCGCACGCGCCTTCTGGAAGTCCTGATACAGACGCATTGCCTTTTCCCCCGTACCCGCGACCAGCCACCTCGCCTTGCCGGTTTGCTGCCGCTGATAGCGCGACGCGAAATGACGCCAGATGGGTGCCCAGAACGCGAAGATGAGATACGCAACCGGCATCACGCCGCGGCCCACCGTCGAGCTTCCACTCCCCCAAAGCCCGGACGCGTAAATCGCGGCGGCGGTTATGATGGCGCCGAGCAGAACGGCCGCCAGCGTACGCGGGGCGGCGCGCATGCCGGCCACCTGGGTTTCCACCGAGTAGCAATCGAGGACATAGAGCGCCAGCACCAGCACCGCGATCGGCAGCAGGATTTCCAGGGGCAGCCCGAGCAGGGAGCCCAGACGCAGCCAGTTCGCCAGGTTGAAGGCAAGGATCAGCCCGATGAGATCCGCAAGCAGAAGCAGCAGCGCGATGCGCCTCGGCAGCAGATGGATCTCCGCCATCGCCGGTTCTCGTCTGTCGGGAGTGGGGCCGTTGGCCATTCAGTTACGTTGATCTGTCAAGTTACGTTTCCTTGAAAAGTGTCGAATCAATTCTTACCACCAAGACACAAAGGCACCAGGAAAGTAAGAGAAGGTTTCCAGGTTCGCATTTGTATTCCTTGTGGTCTTGGCGCCTTGGTGGTTAGTTTCAGGTTTTTCCCCCTGCACTCTTCGCGATCTCCGGCAATTTTAACAACCTGCTAATCGTTCCGGTTGCGACCCGCGCGCAATCGGCCACAGGTAATCGATACAGCTCAGCGATACTGAGGCAGCTTGCGAAGAATTTTTTTTGCGATGAAGAGAGGGCTGACGCCAAGGCCGTGTTTCCTGCAGGACTTGTAGGCCTCGATGTTTCCTTTCAGGACATTCATCACACTGCTGTTGGTCTCTCCGCCGGCCCGCATCTTGACCAGTTCGCGCGGCAAATAGGTCGAACGAAGTTGCTGCACGTGCAGCGCCCGC
>JANOGP010000418.1:0-5298 GCA_031406075.1 Betaproteobacteria bacterium | reverse complement strand
CCCGCATCCTGATCCAGCCCATCGGGCTGCAAACCCGCTTGTTCCAGATCAATTACCTGATGAGCCAGCGCAAGGGGCGCACCGAAGTGCGCGTGACCTCGGGCGCCATTTCCGATTCGTCTAGTGGTGCTAGCCCGGGTGCGGCGGGCGTACCGGCGACGACGACCGGCGGCGCGGGCGGGCGGGCGCTGGAGAGCAGCAAAGTGACGACCACTTCGGAGAACGACTTCTGGGCGGATATCGGCGCCGCAGTGCGGGCGATCATCGGAGCCGAAGACGGCCGCAACGTGGTGATGAGCCCGCAGTCGGGTGTGGTGGTGGTGCGCGCTTATCCGGCGGAACTGCGCGGGGTCGAGGAATTCCTCAAGGCAATGCAGATAGTGGTCGAGCGCCAGGTCATGCTGGAAGCAAAAATTATCGAAGTGCAGCTTTCCGACAGCCACCAAAGCGGGGTGAACTGGGCGGCTTTCACGCAAGGGCCAAACAGCCGCTTCGCCGGCGGGGTGCTGTCCCCCGGGGCGACGCTGTCGCCTGACGGGGTCATTAACGCGTTCACGGCGCGCAACGCAGATGGTACGGTTTCCGCCAATTCGCTGCTCGCGTCCAATCCTGCGGCGCCGGGCATCATCGGCGTGGGTAGCGGGGCGCCGGGAACCCTGTTCGGACTGGCGTTCCAGACCGGCAGTTTTGCCGCACTCATTTCCTTCCTCGAGACTCAGGGCAATCTTCAGGTTCTTTCCAGCCCGAGGATCGCGACGCTCAACAACCAGAAGGCCGTGCTCAAGGTTGGTACCGACGAATTTTTCGTGACCAACATCACCACCAATACCACCACCAGCGGCATCACCAGCACTCAGTCTCCGACCATTACGGTGGCGCCGTTCTTCTCCGGCGTCGCCCTCGACGTTACGCCGCAGATCGACCAGAACAACCAGATCATCCTGCACATTCATCCGTCGGTATCGAACGTGATCGAAAAAACCAAGAACATCGATCTGGGCACGTCAGGAAACTTCCGCCTGCCGCTTGCCTCCAGTTCCATAAGCGAGAGCGATACCATCGTGCGCGTCAGCGACGGTAACATCGTTGCCATCGGCGGCCTGATGAAGGAATCTTCCGCCCGCGACAGTAGCGGTTTGCCTGGCTTGAGCTCAACGCCATGGATCGGCGGGTTGTTCGGCAGCAAACGCCGCACAATGGTGAAGAGCGAGCTGGTGATCCTGCTCAAGCCTACGGTTATCGAGAGCGACGCATCGTGGCGTCAGGATATACTGGACACCAAAGATCGAATCGACGCCTACCAACGCAGTGAGCCCCTGTCGCGCAGCCCATCGTCCCGTTCCTCTGCCATATCCGCGCAGTAGAGCAGCCACCCGTCCGAATTTCACAGTGGGGCGGGCCGCCGCGGCCCGGCGGCCCGGCGGCTGATCATGTACCGCACCCATTTTGCGCTGCGCGAGCCGCCGTTCGGACTGACACCGGACACCGCGTTCGCCTTTGCCTGTACGCCGCATCAGGAGGCGCTGAACACGCTTCTGGTTGCCGTTGCCAACGGCGAAGGTTTCATGAAGATAACCGGCGAGGTCGGTACCGGCAAGACCCTGCTGTGCCGCCGTTTTCTGGCCGAGCTCAACGGCGAATTCGTGAGCGCCTACATCCCAAATCCGTATCTCGATCCGCTCGGCCTGCTGCTGGCGCTCGCTGACGAGCTGCGGCTGGCGTTCGACCGCGACAACGACCGGCATCACCTGGTGAAGACGCTGAATCATGCGCTGCTCGACTACGCGCGTGCCGGCAAACGTGTGGTGGTCTGCCTCGACGAGGCGCAGGCGATGCCACTGGAAACACTGGAGTCGCTGCGCCTGCTGTCGAATCTCGAAACCGAGAAGCGCAAGTTGTTCCAGGTGGTGCTTTTCGGGCAACCCGAGCTGGACGACCGGCTGAGGCACGAATCGGTGCGTCAGCTGCAACAGCGCATTACGTATCACTACAACCTGTCGCCGTTGTCGCGGCGCGAGACGGAGTATTACGTGGCCCACCGACTGCGCGTTGCCGGTTACGTCGGCGATCGCCTGTTTCACCGTTCGGCAATGGGCGCACTCTACCGCGCCAGCGCCGGGGTACCGCGGTTGGTGAACGTCCTTGCCCACAAGGCGATGCTGGCGGCGTACGGCGAGGGCCGGCACTATGTGTCTGCAGCGCACGTGCGCAAGGCCGCGCAGGATACGCCGGCCGCCAGATCGGGCCGCTCGCCGCTGCTTGCGATAGGCGCTGCACTTTTTGTCGCCGTTGCCGCTTTTGCCTATTTGTTCGGGTATCGATGAGTCTGATCAACCAGGTGTTGCAGGAACTCGAGAAACGGCACGCGGCCGACCCCGAGTTGGCGTCGCTATCGCCTCAAGTGCGCGCGGTGCGGACGGTTCCGCCGGCTGCCATGCGCATGCTCGCGATTGCGCTGATACTGGTATTGGCGGCCGTGGGCGCGTTTGTTTACGTCAGCGGCAGGTGGCCGTCTGTGGCGACCACCCATCTCACGGTGACGCCGCTGCCCGACCCCGTCAAAAAGCAGATTTCATCAGCGCCGGCTCCCCAAATGCAGACGGCCGGGGCGCCGGCCCCGGCCCCGATAGAGCCGGCAGTGCAGGCGGTGCTGCTGCCGCCGGTGTCCAGGCTTTCAGAAGAGTTGAGTTTCAGCCCGGGCCCGGTCGCGCCTGCGGTTCGGGCGGTAAAGCCAAAGTCCGCGACGCGGGCCGAGAAACCACGTGCGGCCAAGTCGAACGCGGCATCCGCGCCACCAAAACCGGCCCAAGTTCCGGCGCGTGTCGCCGCCGTTCCGCCGGTCACTGCGGCCGCAGCTGACTCTGCCGCCACGGCGACGCAATCTGCGGCGGCCGATGGGCCGTCCGCGATCGACAAACAGATGCGCGAAATGACCGCGCAGCAACGCGCCGAAACGGCCTTTCGCAGCGGTGTGGGGCAGCTGCAGGACGGAAGGATCAGCGCGGCCGAAACGAGTTTTCGCGAAGCGATAACGCAGGACCCATTGCATGTCAGCGCCCGCCAGGCCTTGCTCGGGCTGATGCTGGATGGCAGACGCAACGACGAAGCCGAGCAGTTGCTGCGTCAGGCGCTCGAGCTGAATCCGCGCCAGCCGCGTCATGCCATGGTGCTGGCGCGGCTTGAAATCGATCGCGGTGAAGTCAGCGGCGCGATCAACACACTGGTCGCGGCGCTACCCTATGTCCGGTCCGACCCCGAGTACTATGCGTTTCTGGCTGCGTTGTTGCAGCGTGACGGCCGGCACAGAGATGCGGTGGATTACTATCGCACCGCGCTGCAATTCTCGCCGGGCAACGCGGTGTGGCTGATGGGGCTGGGCATGTCCTTGCGCGCGAACGATCAGATTGCCGACGCGCGCGAAGCGTTCCAGCGCGCCGCCGAATTGAAGCAACTCAACGCCGAACTGCAGGCTTTCGTGGTGCGCCAGTTGCGGGAAATTTCGGCGAAGAAATGAGTCAGCAGGAGCGGTTTAACGGTGCGCGGGCGTGCGCGCGACGATCCATCCCCAAACTTCGCGCGCGCCCCGGCGCTTGAGCGTTGCAGCGAGTTCGTTCAAGGTCGCACCTGTGGTGAGCACGTCGTCCACCACCGCGACGGTCTTTCCTTCCAGATCGAGCTCGCAGACAAATGCGTTGCGCACGTTCGCAGCCCTCTCCTTCCACGGCAGAGACGCTTGCGGTGCGCTCTCACGGCTGCGCCTGCAGCCGTTCGCAGTGATCCCCAGTCCGAATTCAGCACCGATCAACCTTGCGATCTCCATCGCCTGATTGAATCCCCGTTCGCGCAGGCGCCGTGGCGCCAATGGCATCGGCACTATCAGATCGGGATAGGGCTCGGAATCGAGCGCGTCGGCTAACGCGGCGGCGAGCGGCCGCGCACAAGCCAGGCCGCCCCGGTATTTGAGCGCACGCACCAGCGCGTCGGCTGGAAAGTCGTAAACCAGCGCCGCGACCACGCGCTCATAGGCCGGTCGGCGGCTCAGGCAGCGCCCGCAAACTTCTGCCCCTGTGCCCGGTACCGCGCAGATCGGACAGTGCGGCGCCGGCAACCCTGGCAGCGATTGGCGGCATCCTTCGCACAGTCCGTCGGCCGCGCCACTTCCGGCACACAAAAGGCACGCCGGCGGTAACAATCCACGGGCAAGGGATAGGCAGTTGTCAAAAACCCTGTATGCAAAATTTGACAAGGGTGCGCGCTTCCCCGAACATTCCGCAAGGCCGCGAACGGCCGCAATTTTTCCTCAACAGGCTTTCAACCATGATGCCCCAGTCCGAAGAAAAAAGTATCCGAAGCACCGCTCCACACAAGGCCCGGCGCTGGACCGTCGCTGCGGTCGAGGACCTGCTTGGCGCCCCTTTCGGAGATCTGATCTTTCGCGCCCAACAGGTTCATCGCCAGCATTTCGCGTCCAACGAAGTGCAGTTATCGACGCTGCTGTCGATCAAGACCGGCGGCTGTCCGGAAGACTGCGCTTATTGCCCACAAGCTGCCCGATATCACACCGGTGTGGAAAACGAGGCGCTCATGACTGTCGAGGACGTTGTGCAGGCAGCCCGCGCGGCACGGGAAAACGGCGCGTCGCGCTTCTGCATGGGCGCAGCGTGGCGCGGCCCGAAGCAGCGCGATCTCGAGCGGGTGACCCAGATGGTGCGCGCGGTAAAAGCGCTGGGGCTGGAGACCTGCGCTACCCTGGGGATGCTCAAGGACGGGCAGGCCGAACAGCTCAGGGATGCCGGCCTCGACTACTACAACCACAATCTGGATACCGATGCGGATTTCTATGGCGAGATCGTCACCACCCGTGGCCAGGCGGAGCGCCTGGATACGCTGCAAAAAGTGCGCGCGGCGGGAATTAACGTCTGTTGCGGCGGCATCGTCGGCATGGGCGAGTCGCGTGCCAGCCGCGCGGGCCTGATCGCGCAATTGTCGAATCTCGACCCGCATCCGGAGAGCGTGCCCATCAACAATCTGGTACAGGTCGAAGGCACGCCGCTGTACGGCACCCCGAAACTCGATCCCTTCGAATTCGTGCGCGCCATCGCAGCTGCGCGCATCACCATGCCGAAGGCAATGGTGCGTTTGTCCGCCGGCCGCGAAGAAATGTCGCCGGAGTTGCAGGCGCTGTGCTTCCTTGCCGGCGCCAACTCGATTTTCTATGGCGACAAACTTCTTACCACCGGAAATCCAGAAGCCGAACGCGATCGTGAGTTATTCGGCAAGCTCGGCCTGAAACCGATG
>JANOGP010000407.1:0-15658 GCA_031406075.1 Betaproteobacteria bacterium | reverse complement strand
CGCCGCGATCCGGCGCGCCTGATCCAGTTCCGTCACCAACTCCGCGAGCGGCGGAATGTGGTCGTCGCGCTCGATCATGGTGGCGACCTGGCCGAAGCGCCGCAGCGCCGCCTGGTACAGCGTCCAGACCGGGTCGATGATTGGTGCGTCGTGGGTATCGATGATGTGGGTGCCGCAGTTGCTGTGGCCGGCAAGGTGGAACTGCCGCACGCGCGCGGCCGGCACGCCGTTCATAAAATCATGCGCATCAAAGCCGTGGTTGAAGGCGCTGACGTAGATGTTGTTGATGTCGAGCAGGATCAGGCAATCGGCGCGCGCGCAGATCTCCGAAAGAAACGCCCACTCGCTCATCTCCGACTGGCGGAAGGTCACGTAGGTGGATACGTTTTCGAGGAGAATCTGCCGTCCCAGGAAATCCTGTACCTCGCGCACCCTTGCGGCGACGTGCTCGGCCGCTTTTTCGGTATAGGGCAGCGGGAACAGGTCGTGCAGGTTCCTGCCGGCAACGCCGGTCCAGCACAAGTGATCCGAAACCCATGCCGGTTCCACCCGCTGCGCGAGCAGTTTGAGCGCTTTGAGATACTCCCGGTCGAGCGCATCGCTGCTGCCTATCGACAGCGACACCCCGTGCAGGACCATTGGAAATTCGGCGCGGATTCGGTCCAGGTAATGCAGCGGCTTGCCGCCCGGCACCAGATAATTTTCCGTGAGCGCCTCGAACCAGTCCACTTTGGGCCGGGACGCGAGAATCTCCTCGTAATGATCGGTGCGCAGGCCCAGCCCGAAGCCAAGCCCAGGTTGTGCGGTCATTGTCTGTGCATATCAAGTGAAAAACGGGGCATCCACACCAATGGATGCCCCGCAGTGCCAGGATCGGCCAAGTTTACGCCCGTCCGCCCGCCGTTTTGCATTCCGCCGGCGTAAGCATCACAAAGCCCTGCCCCTTGCAGGCGTTCTGGCCCTTGCAGGAGCTGTTTGCCGTCTTGCACTCGCTCAAGCCTTTGCAGGAATTGCCGGCGTTACATTGGACTTTGGCGCTGCTGCCGGAGGAGCCTCCGGTTGCGGCGCAACCTGTCATGAATATGGCTGCCGCTGTCGCCGCAATAGCAAGGCCGGCGAGCCTCTTTTTGCTGTCTACCATTTGATTCTCCCTGGCTGGTTGTGGAAATGCCCGGTTGCAGGACCCCACGATCGTCGTCAGGTTCCGCTTGGGAAATGCGGACCGGACCCCGCACTTTCTGCACCCCAAGTTACGTAGCGCTGGCGCGACTGGATGTAGTTGCGGGCGGCCGGGTAAAGCAACCGCTCGCGGCGCACTGAGACAAGGGCCGGGCTTGATCCTGGCTAACCAAAAACCGGCGACTCGCAGCACATCGATTTGCCTTCGTGCAGGCGTTCGCGGAAATTGCAGAACTTCTTAGAAAGAATCTATAAAACATCAAAAATACAGAGCCTTGTGTTGCTGGCCGGATCGACTCATCGCGGGGTAGCGGACATGATGTTCGCTGGTCCCGGGGAAGGCCTTGAAAAGGCATGGCTCGCGCACATATAGCGAGCATGGGCGCCGGACGCCCGACATAATCTTTAATCGCAAAAGGAGACAGACATGGCAAGTTTGGCCCGCTACAGTTACCCGCTTGACGAGACCTTCGACGATCTCTTCAAGGGTTTTTTCGTGCGCCCGATGGCATTTGAAAACCAGCCTCAGGTGCAGGTACGGATGGACGTCAAGGAAGACGACGGCGCCTACGTCGTGCAGGCGGAAATCCCGGGCGTGAAGAAGGACGACATCAACGTCACCATCAACGGCAACCAGGTGGCGATCACCGTCGAGGTCAAGCGCGAGCGCGAAGATAAACAGGGCGAAAAAATCCTGCGATCGGAACGTTACTACGGCAAGTTATATCGCGCGTTCAGCCTGGCGCAGGACGTAGACGAAGCGTCGGCGCAGGCGAAGTACACCGAAGGCATGCTGGAATTGCGGCTGCCGAAGAAGGCGGTCGTCAGCGCAAAGAAACTAGCGATCCAGTAAGTTGTCTCGCGGGGGCGGCCGTCCAGCGGCCGCGCCCCCAAGGCAGTGGGTCTCAACTACTGGCTCAGTATCCGGGGGAAAGATCCCGTTCGCGTCACGACCCGATAACGCTTTGGTCGCGTGGCCAAGTGCCGGAACCTGAGTGGGCCGCAGTTCGCGGAAGCCTGGCCGCGCCGAGGCAATCGCCGCGCAAACAAGGCTGACCAGGCCGAGCGCAAGCGGCAGATTGGACGCCTCGGCAATCAGGCCGATAAGAGCAGGACCGGCCAGGAACCCTAGATAACCGGTGGTTGCAACCGCGGCCAGCGCGGTACCGGGCTCGGTACCCGGAACCCGGCCGGCGGCACTGAACAGGACCGGAATGGCGTTGGAAAGGCCAAGGCCCACCAGACCAAATCCTACTACGGCGGCAAGCGGGTCGCCGATCAGCAATGCGCCGCCAAGGCCGAAGCCGGCGATCAATCCCGAACTGCGCAGCAACCGTGCAGGCCCGAAGCGATTTGAAAGACGATCTCCGGCGAAGCGTCCGGCCGCCATCGTCATCGAAAAAGCCGCAAATCCGGCGGCCGCAAACGCAGGATCGCTCCGCAGGTGATTCTGCAGATATACCGCACTCCAGTCCGCCATCGCGCCTTCGCCAAGCATCGTGAACAGCGCGAGCACGCCGAGAAGGACCAGCATACCCCTGGGACGCACGAACACCGGTCCCGGTGGCGCGCCGCGGGAACTGGACACCACGAGTCCGGGAAGGAAAATCGCAAGAATCGCCAGTCCGGCGAGCGAAACCACGACGACGTGGGTAATGTCGCCGAGGCCTGAAGCCATGGCGGCACCGGCGGTCATTGCGCCCGCCAACCCGCCGAGGCTGAACAGGCCGTGGAACGACGACATGATCGCGCGCCGATAGCCGCGCTCGACTTCGACCGCCTGCGCGTTCATCGCCACGTCGAGGGTCGCGTTGAACGCGCCGAACAACGCCAGCGAGATCGTCGCCATGACAATGCCCGGGCTCAGTACCGGCAATGGCAGCGCCAGACAGAAACAGGCGGCAGCAATTATCGTCAGCCTCCGGCTGCCGGTCTTTGCAACCAGCTAGCCGGCCAGCGGCAACGCGGCGATCGCTCCAAGCGCCATCCCCAGCAGAACCACGCCCAACGCGCCGTCGCTCAACGCATGCGCCGTCTGCAGCGCGGGAATGTGCGGTACCCAGCTGGCAAAAACGAATCCGTTGACGAAAAAAAATACGGCAACCGAGCGCCGCGCGCGTTTGAGGCGCCGTGAGTCCAAAGCGTTGTTCATCGAATGTTCGTCTGCAAATGTCACGCCGCTGTCACCTGGCGTTCAAACATCAACCGTTTCCGGCGCGAAAAAACGGGCGCCGCCTGACCAGGCAGGCGTGCGCCCGTGGGAGGGGACAGTTTACTGCGGCCTCATTCCCGGAATATTCAGCCGCATCCGATATAAGCGATCCTGTGCGGCCAGGTAAAGCGTCTTTCCTTCGGCGCCGCCGACCAGGCCGACGGTGAACAGCGCGGCCGCAGCGGCCGCGATAGCCAGCCCGGCGAAAATCTTGCCCTGGTTCATTGCAATCTCCTTCGTGTCTGGGCCGCCACCCCGGAAAGTCGGCCCGGGCGACAGCTGCCGGGTCGGGCGAAACAGCTGACAGGATTCATCCCTGTCAGTGCGGCATTCTCGGAGTCAATGTTCACGTCCCCGTCACCGGAAAATCACGTGTTGATCACGACTCTGGGTTGGGCGTACGGCAAATCGCCTTGTTTGCGGGTGCGCCTCCCGCGGTAGAATCCGCGCTTCAAGTTCACCTGAGCGCACCATGCCCCTGTCCGCCAACGATGTAGCGCAAAAAGCGCAGATCCTCGCCGAAGCGTTGCCTTACATCCGCCGCTTTCATGGCAAGACCATCGTCATCAAGTACGGTGGCAATGCCATGACTGACGAAAAGCTCAAGCACTCTTTCGCGCGCGATGTGGTGCTGCTCAAGCTGGTTGGCATGGATCCGGTGGTCGTCCACGGCGGCGGGCCGCAGATCGACGACGTGCTCAAGCGCGTCGGCAAGAAGGGCGAATTCGTCCAGGGCATGCGCGTAACCGACCGCGAAACCATGGACATTGTCGAAATGGTGCTGGGCGGTCTGGTCAACAAGGACATCGTCAATCTGATCAACCAGAACGGCGGGCGCGCCATCGGCCTGACTGGCAAGGACGGGTCGTTTATCCGCGCCAGGAAGATGTTGTTGCCCAACAAGGATAACGCTGCCGAAATGCTCGACATCGGCCAGGTGGGCGAGATCCAGAGTATCGACCCGGAAGTGATCTCGCTGCTGGAGAGCCGCGAATTCATTCCCGTGGTGGCACCCATCGGCGTGGGCGAGGACGGCGAGTCCTACAACATCAATGCCGATCATGTGGCTGGAAAACTGGCCGAGATCCTGCATGCCGAAAAACTGATCCTCCTGACCAACACTCCTGGCGTGCTCGACAAGAGCGGTAAGCTGTTGACGGGATTGACGCCCAAACAGGTGGACGATCTGTTCGCGGACGGCACGATCCACGGCGGCATGATGCCGAAGATCGGCTCGGCGCTCGATGCCGCCAAGAGTGGGGTGAAGAGCGTGCACATCATCGACGGGCGCGTCGAGCACGCGCTGCTGCTGGAGGTGCTCACCGATCAAGGCGTGGGCACGCTGATCCGAAACCGGTAGGTTGAGTGCAAACCCGTTTCGGCGGCAGAACGTGGATCTTCGATCTGGACAACACGCTGCACGACGCCCGTCCGCACATATTTCCGCACATCGACAGGTCGATGACCGCCTATCTTGCCGGGCACCTGGATCTCGGCGCGGATGCGGCCAATGAGCTGCGCCAGTTTTACTGGCGCCGCTATGGCGCCACGCTGGTGGGGCTAATCCGCCATCACGGCATCGAACCGCATCATTTCCTGCGCGAAACCCACGACTTCCCTGATATCCGGAATCTGGTGGTGGGTCGCCGCGAACTGCGATCGGTGCTGCTGCGCCTGCCCGGACGCAAGATCGTTTTCTCCAATGCCCCGGCGCATTACTCGCGGGCGATCCTGGAGGCGCTCGGCGTGGACGACCTTTTCGATGACGTGTTCTCGATCGAGCGCACCGGCTTCCGGCCAAAGCCGGATGCGCATGGATTTCGCAGACTACTGCGCACGCATCGGCTGCTGGCGTCGCGTTGCATCATGGTCGAGGACAGCCTGGAGAATCTGCGCACCGCAAAACGCCTTGGAATGAAGACGGTGTGGGTGGATCAGTCGAGCCGCGCGCCCGCATGGGTGGACGCAAACGTCCGCCACATCGTGCGGCTTCCGCGGTTGCTGCACCTGCTCTGAATCTTAAAGACCCACTCTCACCGCAGAGGGCGCTGAGGATTCATTTCAATACCCCCTTGAGGGGTACGCGGAGGAATGACAAAAGCAAAAAGACATGCTTGGGTTGAATTGTTTCATTGGCTAAAGATCCACCGCAGTGATCGTTGGCGCCAAGTGTTCGCGAACAGACTTTCTGTTCTCAACTCCAATTTGCTTTTCCTCGTTTTTGTTCTTCCTCTGCGCCCTCTGCGGTTAGTGCTTGTCCTGAACGCGAACAAACACCGGCCGATCGTGTTAAATTCCCGGCCGTTCGGGTAACCTTTCGCTTACTGATCCCAAACCACCCCACCGCAACATGCCGACCAAGCCGGGAGAACGCAAACTCCAGATCCTGCAGACCCTCGCGGCCATGCTCGAGGATCCCAAGGCGGAGAAAATCACAACGGCTGCGCTGGCCAAGCGATTGGACGTGTCCGAGGCGGCGCTGTACCGGCATTTCGCCAGCAAGGCGCAGATGTTCGAGGGGCTGATCGAGTTCATCGAACAGACTCTGTTCGGTCTGGTCAACAAGATCACCGCGGAAGAAAAAAGCGGCCTGAAGCAGATTGAAGCCGTATTGACCATGCTGCTCGGATTCGCCAAGAAAAATCCCGGGATGACGCGGGTTCTTATTGGAGATGCGCTCGTGAACGAGGACGAGCGCCTGCAGGCGCGTATCAACCAGTTGCATGACCGTCTCGAAGCCACACTCAAGCAGGCATTGCGTTTTGCGCTTTCGGAAAAAGAGATTCCCGAAGGGGTGGATCCAACCGCGCAGGCGAATCTGATGCTGGCGTTTGTGGTGGGCCGCTGGCACCAGTTCGCGAAAAGCGGTTTCAGGCGCGATCCGACCGAATACTGGTCGGCGCAGTGGCCAAGCATCGTTTGATGGACGGTTGCACCCGGCTCAAATGGACAGCGCGGTCCATCGCGATCGTTTTCGTCCTGTTGTGTGCAGGATTCACGCTGTCCGGTTGCGGTGCGTCGGACGACCGGTATGCGAAAGTCGTGGTGGGCACGTGGGGATCGCGGGATGTCGCACCGGACGACGTGATCGTCGAAACCCAGTTCACCCTGCTGCCCGGAGGGCGGGTCAATTGGCAGGGGCAGGTGCGTCTGCTCGTCCCGCCGACTTTCTATTTGCCGAACAGGCCCAATTTCGAAGTGAAGAACGGCAGGCTGATTTACTACTTCACGGCGAGCGGCAAGTGGGCGGTGCGCGAAGGCTACCTGCATACCAAGATCGAATCTTCAACACTACCCAGCCTGATGCCGGTCGGATTCGCGGCCGCGTGGAAGCTCAAGGAAGTCACCAGCAAGGAGATGATCTATGTCTCCGCCACCAACGGGCGAACTCGGGTCGAGTATCGCAAGGAGTGATCAGCTAACCCAGTGATTGAGCGATTGAGCGATTCGGTGATTCAATTACTAAATCGCTAAATCACCGAATCTTAGCCGCCGCAGACCGTGCACTGGGAATCCTTCTTCAGCCTCACGCTGCGCCACTCCATAGTCAGCGCATCGAGCAAAAGCAGCCGCCCCGTCAGATCGCGGCCGATCCCCATCAGCAGTTTCAGCGCTTCCGCCGCCTGCATGGAACCGATGATGCCTACGAGCGGTGCGAATACGCCCATCACGGCGCAACGCATCTCCTCCACATCGCCGTTTTCCGGAAACAGGCAGTGATAACAGGGACCGTCCGCGCGGCGCAAATCGAACACCGCGATCTGCCCGTCGAAGCGCACACCCGCGCCGGACACCAGCGGCTTCGCGAACTTCACGCAGGCGCGATTGACCGCATGGCGAGTGGCAAAGTTGTCGGTCGCGTCGATCACGACGTCGGCGGACCGCACCAGTTGCTCGAGGCGCTTGCCGGCGATACGTTCGGCGATCGCCTCGATCGAGACTTCTGGATTGATGCGGGCCAGGGTGGCGCGCGCGGAATCGACTTTTTTCCTGCCGATCGATTCTGTGAAATGCACGATCTGGCGCTGCAGGTTGGTAAGGTCCACTGTGTCGTGATCGCAGATGGTGATGCGACCCACGCCGCTTGCGGCAAGGTAAAGCGACACCGGCGCCCCCAGTCCGCCGGCGCCGATCAGCAGCGCGTGCGCGCCAAGCAGCTTCTCTTGCCCGTTGATGCCGATCTCGGGCAGCAGAATGTGGCGGCTGTAACGCAGTAGCTGGTTGTCGTCCATCGCGGGAAGGGGCAGTTTTCCGGCCATCTTAACGCGACAAGGCCCGCGCTGGGCGGGCCTTGCCATTCAATCGCCGGATCGGATGGAAGCTTATTTCCTGCTGAGGATCTGCAGGCCTTTGAGCAGGTTGAGCGCCTGATTGAGTTGGTAGTCGTTCTTCGACACGATATCCGGCGGGCCCTCGTCGGCGGCCTTGGGTGCCGGCACCGGCACAGCCGACTGCGGTTGCGGCGCCGGTAGCTTGTTCTCTATGGCGCTGCCGTCCGGGTTGGACAAGTGGCGTTGCAGGTCGGATTCGCGCACCTTGAGGGCGGCTTCGCCTTCGGTCACGGTCGCCTCTTCCACCACGATGTCGGGGGTGATGCCCTTGGCCTGGATCGAGCGGCCATTGGGCGTGAAGTAACGCGCCGTGGTGAGCTTGATCGCGGTGCCGTTGCCGAGCGGAAGAATGGTCTGCACCGAACCCTTGCCAAAGGTTTGCGTTCCCATCACCACCGCGCGTTTATGGTCCTGCAACGCCCCTGCCACGATCTCCGAAGCGGAAGCCGAGCCGCTGTTGACCAGCACCACCATCGGCAGCGTTTTCACTTCCTTCGGCAGCTTTTTCAGATAGTCGTCCTTGCTGCCGCGCAGGTAATACTCGGGCCGCGCGTAGAGCTTCATCTTGGCGTCTTCGGTGCGGCCTTCGGTGTACACCACCAGTGCATCGCTGGGCAGAAACGCCGCGGAAATCGCCACCGCGCCGTTGAGCAAACCGCCGGGGTCGTTGCGCAGATCCAGGATGATGCCCTTCATCGGACCCTGGTTTTCCTTGAAATGCTTGTCGATCGCCTTGGCCAGCGTTTCGGCGCTGTGCTCCTGGAACTGGGTGACGCGGAAGTAGGCGTAGCCGGGCTCGAGCAGCTTCGACTTGACGCTCTGGATCTGGATGATTGTGCGGGTCAGCGTCACCACGCGCGGCTTGGTGTCGCCCTTGCGAACGAATGTCAGCGTGATCTGGGTGTCCGGCTTGCCGCGCATGCGCTTTACCGCGTCGTTCAGCGTCATGCCTTTCACGTTGGTGTCGTCGAGCTTGATGATCAGGTCGCCGGACTTCAATCCCGCGCGCCATGCGGGGGTGTCCTCGATCGGCGCGACTACCTTCACGAAGCCGTCTTCCATGCCGACTTCGATGCCGAGACCGCCGAACTCGCCCTGCGTGCCCACCTGAAGTTCGCGGAACGCCTCGGCGTCCAGATAGGCCGAGTGCGGGTCGAGGCCGGAAAGCATGCCGTTGATCGCCTCGGAAATGAGCCGCTTGTCGTCCACCGGCTCGACGTAGTCGTTCTTGATCCGGCCAAAGACCTCGGTAAACGCGCGCAATTCCTCGATCGGCAGGGGGCCGGCCGCCTTCTGCGCCACGGCGGAGAAGTTGAGGCTGATCAGCACACCCAGGATCGCGCCCAGAACGATCAGGCTGACCTGCCGAAATCTGCTATGCATCTTTGCTTACTCCTTTGTGCGCAGGGAGTTGCCCCTAACTCGCGAACTTACTTCAATGTCACCCAGGGCAGCGGGTCGAAGGGTTTTCCCTGATATCTGAGTTCGAAGTATAAACCCGAATCAGGGTTGCCGCCGCTATTGCCGATGGCCGCAATGGTGTCGCCGGCCCTGGTTTCGTCACCGACCTGTTTGAGCAACGCTTCGTTGTTGCCGTACAGGCTCATATAGCCGTCGCCGTGATCCAGGATCATGAGATTGCCGAAACCTCGCAGCCAGTCTGCATAGACCACCCGGCCGCCGGCTATGGCCTTGACCTCCCGGCCCGGTTCGGCAGAGATGAACAAACCCTTCCAGGACAAACCGCTATCCTGCCTTTGGCTGCCAAAACGGTTCATTAGTTCTCCGAGTACGGGTAATCTCAACCTGCCCTTGAGCTTGCGAAACGCCCCGAGCCCGGATTCCGCGCTCGGCAGCGCCTTATTGGTGAGGCGTTTGCCCGGTTTTTTGCGCGTGACTTCCTTGGCCAGGCGCTCGATCAGGCGCGTCAGGCGCTCCTCATCGCGCTTGAGCGTGGAAAGTTGCTTGCGGCTCTGGGCAATCTGGCTGGATACCTGCGCGTAGATGCGCTGGCGCTCGGCCTTTTCCTTTTCCAGTCGTCGTTTCTGGCTGGCCTCTTCGTTCTGCAGCGCCCGCAATTCTGCGCTCTTGGCGCGGGTTTCATCGGCGAGCTTTTCGAGATTCGCGAGGTTGTACCTTAGGTTCGCCAGCAGGTCGGCGCGGGCGCGGGAAACGTAGCCAAGGTAGTGCAGCTGGCGCGCAATTTCGTTGGGATCTTCGCGATTGAGCACCAGCTTGATCGCGTCCGACTGGCCGGTCACGTACTGCTGGTAGAGCAGTTTGCTCAGCATCGCCTGCTCCGCGGTGATGTCGCTCTCGACCGTGCGCGCCCGCGCCCGCAATTTTGTCAGGGCAGCGTTGACATGGCGCCGCTGGTCCCCGAGTTGATAAAGCTTGCGATTGGTTTCGCTGATTGCCCGCTCGGATCCCCGGAGCGCGTCGCCCGTTTCAGCCTTCGACTCTTCGGACTCCGCGAGATGTTTCTGCAGCGCCCCGATGCGGCTGCGCAGTTCCTCGAGTTCATCCTTGGGCGCGGCATGTGCCGGAGCGGCAAGGGCGGCGAGCACGAACAGCAGCGCCGCGCCAGCCCCAACAGACAGAAAAGCGAATGATGCGGATCGTCGCACGCGCTCCGGGCTCAGGTTCCGGCGCGCGCCTGCGCGGCCACCGCAGCGGCGGCCTGCTTCGCTTTCTCCTGGTCGCCGAGGTAGTAACTGGAGAGCGGCTTCAGGCGGTCGTCGAGCTCGTACACCAGCGGTATGCCGGTCGGGATATTCAGCGCCACGATGTCCTTCTCCGAAACGTCATCGAGATATTTCACCAGGGCGCGGATGGTGTTGCCATGCGCAACCACGATCACGCGCTTGTCGGCTTGGACCTGCGGGGCAATCACTTCGTTCCAGTAAGGCAGGAAACGCGCCACCGTATCCTTGAGGCATTCGCTGAGCGGAATGTCGTTTTCCGTCATGTCGCTGTAACGTGGGTCGTTTCCCGGATAGCGCGGATCGTTCCGCGCAAGCGGCGGGGGCGCCACGTCGTAACTACGGCGCCAAATCAGAATCTGTTCCGCACCGTATTGAGACGCCATCTCGGCCTTGTTCAGTCCCTGCAGCGCGCCGTAGTGACGCTCGTTGAGCCGCCAGGAAAGTTGCTGCGGGATCCACATCAGGCCCATCTCGTCAAGGACAATCCACATGGTGCGAATGGCGCGCGTGAGCACGGAACCCATCGCGAGGTCGAAACCGAACCCGGCCTCCTTGAGCAGACGGCCAGCCTCTTGCGCCTCGGCCAGGCCCTTTTCCGACAGGTCCACATCGGTCCAGCCGGTAAAGCGGTTTTCCTTGTTCCACAGACTTTCGCCGTGGCGGAGCAGAACGATTTTTTTCATTTGGTGCAATTGAACTTGAAATATCCGCGCACGGAAGCCGGCGCTTCGAAGATAGAATTGTAGTATCCGCTTCGGCGCGTGTCGCGCCGGACGTGGCATCCGTTGCAGCGCATTGCGGAAGACAATGCCTTCTTTAACCGCATCTTTGCTAGTGTCCTGTTCCGCTGATTCGTGGGATAAATTGCGAACCGTTGAAGGCAGGCTTCATATCCATTTGACAACTATCCATTATCGATTGGAAAGCCCGCGAAATCGGTGTCAGGCAAGGCGCGAGTCCTTGACAGTGGCGGGCACCACGGCGAGGACTCGTAACACAGCATGGCGCCGATTCTCGTCGGGTTTTCAGCCGCGAATCAGCGGAACAGGACACTAATGGAAGGGCCAGACCTGACCAATTCGTACAGCGGCACCGCTGCTCCGTTCGTTGCAAGGCTTGCCCTGGTGCTGGTTGGACTGGCATGGGTGCTGCCGTTCCTCAGCCCCAACTTTCGCGAGCCGATCTCGAGTTTCTACGGCGAAGCGACCGCGGCGCTCATCGGACTTGCCGCATTCACCTGCCTGCTCAGCCGTTCCATGTGGGCGGGAATCGAGTTGCCGCGCACGAGTCTGGTTTTTCTCAGCTTCGCCGGGCTGATTCTTCTGCACGTTCTGCTCGGTCGCTCGGTATATCTGCAGCAAAACATGCTGGCGGTCCTGTATCTTTTGTGGGCCACCGCGCTGGCGATGCTGGCGTGGCGTCTCAAGCAGCTGCTCGGGATGGAAACCGTGGTCGCGGCGTTGTGCTGGTTCGTGGTTGCCGGGGCGCTTGCGAATGCGGTGATCGGATTGATGCAAATGTGGGGGGTGCAGTCGCCACTTTCGCCCTTTGTACTGCCGCAGATCCGTGGCCGCATCTACGCCAACACCGGGCAGCCCAATCATCTTGCCGACTACCTGTGCCTCGGGCTCGCCTCGCTGGCTTATCTCTACGGCGTGCGCCGGCTGGCGTTGCCGCTCGCCCTTGCCGCAGCGGCGCCATTGCTGCTGGTGCTGACGGCGTCCGGTTCGCGCAGCGTCTGGCTCTATCTGATCGCGCTGGTCATCCTTGGCGTGGTGTTGCAGCGGCTGCGGCCGCAGCCGGTATCCTCACGCATCCTCGGTTTCGGTATCGCGTGCGTTGGTGGCTTCCTGGCAACGCAGTGGTTTGCCGAATTCCTCCTGCCTGCAACGGCAATTCCGGTTGAAACCATCCGCGCGCGTCTGGGCACGGAGGGCATGCAGTCCGCAAACCGGATGCGCCTGTGGTACGAAGCCTGGCGCATGTTCCTCGACGCGCCATTGTTTGGCGCGGGATTCAGACAGTTCGCCTGGCAGCATTTCCTGCTCAACGCACAGTTGCCGGCGCCGCGGACCGAAACCGGGATCACCGATCATGCACACAACCTGGTGTTCCAGACCATGGCGGAATTCGGCATCGCAGGGGTCGCAGTCCTGTGCGCCGGTCTTGCTGCATTTCTCTCCGGCTTGCGCCGACAGGAGCCGACTGCGCAGCTGTGGTGGTTGTGCGCGGTGCTCGCGATTCTGGGCATCCACAGTATGCTAGAGTACCCGCTCTGGTACGCCTACTTCCTGGGCATTGCGGCGGTTGCGATTGGTGTGTCCGATTCGGCCGCGCTTCAGGTCGGCGATCGCAGTCGCGGCCGGTTGCTGCTGGTGCCGATGTTGCTCCTCGGAACAATGGCGGCAGCCAACGTTTATCAGGACTATCGCACCCTCCAGTCGTTGCACCGGATCCGGCCGCAACAATCCGGCGCCGCGGCTCAGAGCGGCGAGAGCACGGCGGCGGTTCTGCTGGAGCTGCAACAGCATTCGCTGTTCGCTCCCTTCGTTGAATAGGCGCTGTCGCGTCTGATGGTGCTTAGCCGGGAGCAAATCGACGACAAGGTGGCCTTCAACGGACAGGTCATGCGCTTTGCGCCGTCGGCGGATGTGGTTTTCCGGCAGGCCATTCTGCTTGCGTTGAAGGGCGAACAGGCAGCGGCGCGAGCTCAGTGGGATCTTGCGGAGGCAAATTATCCGTCGGATCGTGGCGACGTGATCCGGGTTATGGAGCGCATGTCGGCAGGCGGCGAAGACGGCGTGGCGGAACTGATTCGATACACAACTGCAGGAAACGCGAAGGAATAGTATTGAAGTTCATTCAGGACAATATCTGGCTGGTGTTGGCCGCGCTGGCGAGCGGCGGGGTTCTGGTCTGGCCATGGATCAGCCGGCGCTTGAGCGGGGCTTCCGAAGTCGGCCCCCTGGAGGCGGTGCAGCTGATCAACCGAAAGGATGCGGTGATGCTGGACGTTCGCGATTCTGTCGAATTCAGCGCCGGTCATGCCCCGAACGCGAAAAACGTGCCGCTGGGTCAGCTCGAAAAGCGCCTTGGCGAGATCGAAAAGTTCAAAGCTCGGCCGGTGGTGGTGACCTGCCAGACTGGCAGCCGATCGCATGCCGCGACGGCTGCGCTCAAAAAAGCCGGCTTCGGCGAAGTGGTGGTCTTGTCAGGCGGCTTCGGGGCCTGGCAACAGGCCAATCTTCCGGTGGAGAAGTAGATGCCGCGGATCAGCATGTACTGCACGGCCATGTGTCCCTACTGCATTGCCGCGGAACGGCTGCTTTCCTCCAAAGGCGTGGATATTGAAAAAATCCGCGTCGACCTGGCGCCGGCGCGGCGCTCGGAAATGATGCAGCGAAGCGGGCGCCGCACCGTACCGCAGATCTACATCAACGACTTCCATGTCGGCGGCTTCGACGACCTTTCAGCGCTGGACCAGGCCGGAAAACTCGAACCGATGCTTGGCAAAGAGATTGCCGAAGCACGTGGCCGGGCCGACTGACCTGTCAAACAAGAGAACACAAACCATGAGCCAACAACCGACCCAGCCGGTCTTTACAATCGAAAAGCTGTTCGTCAAGGATCTGTCGCTGGAGGTACCCGGCGCGCCGCGCATATATCTGGAGCGAGCGGCGCCCCAGGTCGAAATCCAGATGAACAACAGCGCCAACCCGATAGATGACGGCTACTTCGAGGTGGTGTTGACGGTGACGGTGACCGCCAAGATCGGTGACAAGATCATGTTCCTGGTGGAGGCTAGCCAGGGTGGGGTGTTTCAGATCCGCAATGTACCGCAGGCCGAGCTCGAACCGGTGCTCAGCATTACTTGCCCGAACATCCTTTACCCCTATGTGCGCGAGGTGGTTTCCGAAGCGGTGGTGCGCGCCGGCTTTCCGCCGGTCGTGTTGAGTCCGGTGAATTTCGAAGCGATCTTCCAGGCGCGGCAGCAAGGCCAGACGCAGGCGCCCGAGGGCGCTACGCACTAGGATTCTGCTCATGGCCCACTTGCTGTTGCGAAGCGGCTTTCTGGCGGGGCTGCTGCTCTGTTCCGGGGCTGCGGTTGCGCTGGAATTCCGCTCGGTGGCTGACGCCGCGGCAATCCTGTACGACGCACCGTCGACCAAGGCACAAAAGCTGTTCGTCCTGTCGCGCGACTATCCGGTGGAGGTGGTGGTCAAGGTCGAGGGATGGACCAAAGTTCGCGACGACACCGGAGAATTCGCCTGGATAGAAAACCGCCAGCTGTCCGAGCGCCGCACGGTGCTGGTCAAGTCATCGAGCGCGGAGGCGCGGCAGTCCGCCAGCGATGCCGCCGCGCTGGCGTTCACCGCTGAAAAAGGCGTGGTGCTCGAATTTCTCCACCTCACCGCCGGCTGGGTCAGGGTGCGCCACCCGGACGGATCGACTGGTTTCATCAAGGTCAGCCAGCTCTGGGGCGTATGAGAATTGCCATCCTCGGTGCTGGCGCATGGGGCACGGCTCTCGGGATCGCACTTTCGCCGCGGCACGAAATCACGCTGTGGTGCCGAGATCCGCAACAGTGTGGCCAGCTCGCCAGCGCGCGGGTCAATGCCCGTTATCTTCCGGGGATTGCCATTCCTGTCGACGTTCGAATCACCGCCGATGCCGGCGCCTCGCTGCATTCCTGCGAACTGGCTGTCGTTGCCGTTCCCGCCGCTGCGCTGCGCGAAACGGCGCGACGTGTCGCGCGCCAGAAAGGCGCGCCGGACGTGGTCTGGCTGTGCAAGGGTTTCGAGAGCGGCAGCGCCAAATTTCCGCACCAGGTCGTCGGCGAGGAACTGGGTGAGCGTTTCCGCTTCGGAGCGCTGTCGGGACCGAGTTTCGCGGATGAAGTCGCGCGCGGGCTGCCGGCGGCGGTCACGCTGGCTTCGCGCGACGCCGAATTTGCGGCAGCGGCCGCACGCGAATTGCATACGGGTCGCTTGCGCGTGTACTCCAGCGATGATCTTGCCGGCGTCGAGATCGGCGGGGCGGTCAAGAACGTGATTGCCATTGCCGCCGGAGTTTGCGACGGCCTCAAGCTCGGTTCCAGCGCGCGCGCGGCGTTGATCACCCGCGGGCTGGCGGAAATGACCCGCCTCGGCATGCGCCTCGGCGGGCGGCTGGAGACGTTCATGGGATTGGCAGGTGCCGGCGACCTGGTGCTGACGGCGACCTCCGACCTG
>JANOGP010000393.1:0-9173 GCA_031406075.1 Betaproteobacteria bacterium | reverse complement strand
ACACGAAGAAAGGCAAAAGCCGGAATGAAATTCATGATCCGAACGAGACTTCAGGTGGGTTCCAATATGGGGTACCGGAAACTCGCGCAGTTACCACAAATTTGACCAGCTTCACCAAGTAAGTCCGAACCAGATTTTGATCTCTTCGTGTTTCTTCGTGTTCTTCGTGTCTTCGTGGTAAGAAGTATGGTTTCTTCAAAGCGTGAGCTGCGGTTAGCGAGGCGCAGCGGCGGACGGGTGCATGAGGGCTTCGCGGAAAGGCGCGCCGGGAGCAGCGGGGTCGAGAATGACCTCTCCATTCCTGACGGTGACGCCCGCGCGTACCAAAACCCGTTTGAAGTCCGGAAAATCGTCGCTCTCGAACTGCTCGCGCATCACGTCGCCGAATACCGTAGTGCCGGTAATGCGGTCGAGCGCGGCGATCAGTTCGTCCGCGCTCCAGCGCCGCGCCGACGCGAGACAGCACTCGGCCAAGCCCGCCAGAGCAGTATCAAGCGAATGTCTGCCCTGGGTAAATTCCCGCAGCCGCAGATCGGCATCGAGCATCATGGCCGCACCCGCCCAGTACACGCGCAGATAGTTGCCGCGCGCGGCGATGCGTTCGCTCGCCTGCGCAAGGCTCATGCCCGGGCCGGCGCCAGCACCTCGCTGGAACCCGGCAATGAGGCGGCTCCAGCCTTCCCGTGCTTCGATCATGCCGCCGCGCACCATGAGCACGTTCTGCAGATAAGTCGGCATTCCTTCGAACAGCCAGGCATCGCGCGACGCGACGGAGGGCAGAAACAGATGCGACATCTCGTGAGTAAGGCTCCAGTCGCGATCGAATTCCTGCGGCTCGCGGGCGGGGTCGATAAACAGGTGAACGCCCGCGCCGCCACCGCGAGAAACGTAAGCCCACGGCACCGGACCGCGTCCGCGCGGCGTCGGCGCAACGATCACCTGCGCCCTGGGGACGGGAAAGTGTCCATACAGCGACGAGACGCTCTGCGCCGCGCGCCTGACCCATTGCTCGGCGCGAGACTGCTGCGCGGAAGTCATTCCGCCGAGGAACACCAGTCGCAGCAGCGCGCCCGGCACGGCTATCTTTCTTTCCGTGAATCGCCCGAACGCGGCAACGGCCGGCCAGTCATAGGGCGTCGGTCCGAGCCGGAAAGACGGTTTGGCCGCATCGGCCGCCGCCCGCTCCCACGGCACGTATACTGCGACCCCCGCCGGAAGAATAAACGACAGCTCCACCTCGGCGTTTTCCCCGAGCTCCCGTGGTCGCCACAACCAGTCGCCCACCGAGGTCAGAAGGTCGCCACCGACGCGGCGTGTTTCGGGACCCCCGGTCTGGGCGCCGCTGGTTGCAGGACGCAATTTGATGCGGTAGTCGACGCAGGCGTCGTTCGCGGCCCCGTCGAGCGCGATGAGTTCGCCACTCTGCGGCTGTACCAGTCTGCCGGACAAACGTATTTCCTCGAGGAAGGTTTGCGCTCCGCTGGTTTCGGCCACCAGGGCTCCCGGAGTCTTGCCGTCGAAGCAGGCCTTGACTGCAAAGGCATCGAGCGATGCGTCGACCTCGACCGTGTAACGATGCACGGGCGCGGCGGCGGCCGCGCCAGCCGACAAAAGCATTGCGGCAGCCAGATGCGCGCGGACGCCAGGACCGCGAAGCATCAAAACCCGGAAATATTTCAATTGCCCGGGACCTGGGCACCAATGCCGCGTGCCATCAACACCGCCAGAAACGGAATGAAGGCAAACACAACGAGTTCAACGAGCAAATACCGACGCACGCGCATCACTTCGAAGTCGGCCGCCACAGCGCCGGCGCCAGATTTGACCGTGCGCATCCAGCGAAAATACTGCGTCGTGGGGGGAATAGAAATCAATCCAACGGCGACGAACAGCGCCAGCTTGATGTAGAAAACCGGGTTGTGCAGGTAAAAGCCGGCGCCCTTTCCGAACCAGATGAAACGCGCTATTCCTGTTGCGAGGGCAAGTGCCGCGGCGATCAGGTATAGCAGGTCAATGCGTGCAATCAGTTTCACTTTTTCCCGCGCCAGACCGGGAACGCAGATCAAGTACTCGATCGCCAGAGAAACCGCGATCAGGATCATCGCCGCGAAATGCAGGTAGACCACTAATACTTCAGTCACGGCAATCCTTTACAAGGCGGGTGCTGAACTGATTACCAGCACCCCGGTTTCCATGATCGCATCACGCAGCTGTTTTTCCCTTCCCTCCGGAGCGAGTTCGATGCTGCCCCCCCGGACGGTAATGCCGAGCGACCGATATGCCTGCGCCAGGTCGGGAAAATCCTTCGAGGCCACGTGCTGGTCGTAGAGTTCGCGAAACACCGACGTCCCGGTGATCTCGTCGAGTTTATCGAACAAATCGCGTCCGCTCCAGGCGCGTTCGGTGGAATAACAGCATTCGTTCAGTGCGGCGAGCGCAGTGTCCATGGATTGCTTGCCGGCGGTGATCTGGCGCAGCCGCACGTCGGCGATGAGAATCATTGCCGCGCCCTCCCAGTAGACGCGCATGTGCGTGCCGCCGCGGTACATGCTTTCGGTCGCCTGGGCGAGCGTCATTCCGGGCGCGCTGTCCATGCCGCGCAGGAATCCGGCGTGCAGCCGCTCCCAGGCCTCGAGCGCGGACATCCTGCCGCTGCGCGCGCGCAGTACGTTCTGGTAGTAAGTCGCAACGCCCTCCGAGACCCACGCATCTTCGGGTCCGACATAAGGCAGGAGCAGGTGCGACAGTTCGTGCACTGCGGTCCAGTCGTCATAGAACTCCCGGATCGGCCGCCGCTGGTTGATGAAGAAATGCGCGGACGGACTGCCACCGCGCACGACGTAGGCCCACGGCGTCGGCTCGGGGCCGCGCGCGCCGGGAATAACGAGGATCTGCGCCTGCGGCAGCGGGAATCTTCCGTAAAGGTCTGCCACGGTTTGCGCCGCGTCGGCGATCCATGACTGCATCTGTTCGACGTCGGGAGTTGGCGATCCGTCCAGAACGGACAACCGCAAGCGCGCGCCTCCGACGCGCACTTCGCGCTCCTTGAACCGGCCGAACGCCACCGACGCCGGCCAATCCCAGGGCCCTCGCCCCATGCGGAACACGGCACGCTCGGGCATCGTGGCCACCGGTCGCCACGGCGCCGAAACCGAAATTCCCGCAGGAAGCAGGAAAGTAATCTCAATGTCTTCGTCGGGGCCGGGCGTGTCGGGCCGCCACAGCCATAGTCCGACGGAGGTGAGCAGATCCGCGCCGACATGCTGAATTTTTCCGCCGGTGCGGTCGTGCTGCTTGATGGGTCGAGAGACGTTGGCCGCATAAACAATACAGCCTCCGTCGGGGACCGTTTTCAGGCTGATCGAACCGCTCGGTTCGATCTGACGGCGGGTGCTTTCCACCCTCGCTTCCATTAACGCCAGGGGTGCGTCCAGCGATTCGGCCACCAGGTAAGGCGGCGGCGCGCCATCGAAGCACGCGCGCACGTTCAGGGTCGTGAGTTCGGGATCGATTGCGACGGAGTATTTATGCAATCGCTGCGCAGAAGCCCCGGTTGTCGAAAGCGCAATGGCGGCGAGGCACACCGCCGCGAACCGGCGTAATACCGCTACTGCTGCGTGTTGAGCGTCGGCCGCCATTTTCGCTATTCCTATTCTGCAGGATATTACACCGTGATTTGAGCAGCGCGCAGGTGCGAAGTTCGCGCCGCGCCGGTCAGGCGGCGAGTACCGCACCGGGTTCGTAGGCCAGATTGGGGGCGAGCCATCTCTCGACCTCCTGCACGCTCGTCGCCTTGCGGCGCGCGTAGTCCTCGACCTGATCGCGATCGATCTTTGCCACCGCGAAGTACTGCGACTCGGGATGCGAGAAATAGAAACCGCTGACCGCCGCAGTCGGCAGCATGGCGTAGGACTCCGTGAGCGTGATGCCGGCGTTTTCCGTAGCTTCGAGCAGTTCGAACAACGGACCTTTTTCGGTATGGTCCGGGCAGGCCGGGTAACCTGGTGCAGGACGGACTCCGCGATAATTCTCCGCGATCAGGTCGTCGACGCCCAGATTCTCACCGGCAGCGTAAGCCCAGAATTCGCGCCGCACGCGCTGATGCATCAGCTCGGCGAAACCTTCCGCCAGCCGGTCCGCCAGCGCCTTGAGCATGATGGCGCTGTAGTCGTCGTGCTTCTGCTCGAACGCCGCAACTCTTTCGTCGATGCCGATGCCGGCGGTCACGGCAAAAGCGCCGATGTAATCGCGCACACCCGAATCTTTGGGCGCAACAAGATCTGCCAGGCACTGATTGGGTTTATCCAGCGGCTTCACCATTTGCTGGCGTAGGAAATGAAACGTCGCCTCGGTCCCGGCACGCGTCTCGTCGGCATAGATTTCGACATCGTCGCCGACACGATTGGCCGGGAACAACCCGATCACCGCGGCCGCGCCGAGCCATTTCTCGGAGATGATGCGGGCGAGCATTTTCTGTGCATCGTCGAACAGATTGCGCGCCGCTTCACCGACAATCGGGTCCTGCAAAATTTTCGGATAGCGGCCCGCCAGCTCCCAGGTCTGGAAAAACGGCGTCCAGTCGATCACTTTCGCGATTTCCGCGAGATGATAGTCGCGGAACGCCTTCAGGCCAATAAAAGCCGGAACGGGCGGAACGTAAGCTGTCCAGTCGGTCTTCAAGCCGTGTTTGCGGGCATCCGCAATCGGGTAGTGCGGCCCCTGTCCTTTCTTGCCCTTGTGCTGGCTGCGGGTTTTCTCCGCCTCTTGCTTGATCTTGCGCACGTAATCATCGCGAATCCCGGTCGAAATGAGGCTCGTGCACACCCCGACCGCGCGCGAAGCGTCCGGTACCCATACCGTCGGGCCGGAATAATTCGGCTCGATTTTTACCGCGGTGTGCACCCGCGAAGTGGTGGCGCCGCCGATCAGCAGCGGCAGCTTGAAGCCCTGACGCTCCATCTCCTTCGCAACGTGCGCCATTTCCTCAAGCGACGGCGTAATCAGGCCTGAGAGCCCGATGATGTCGGCGTTCTCGTCGCGCGCGGTCCGGAGTATTTTCTCCGCCGGCACCATGACGCCCAAGTTGACCACGTCGAAGTTGTTGCACTGGAGTACCACGGACACGATGTTCTTGCCGATGTCGTGAACGTCGCCCTTGACCGTGGCAATCACAATCTTGCCCTTGCTCTGCCCGCTGGTGCCGGACCTGGCCTTTTCCGCTTCTATATAGGGAATCAGGTGAGCGACCGCTTCCTTCATCACCCGGGCCGACTTCACCACCTGCGGCAGGAACATCTTGCCGGCTCCAAACAGATCGCCGACCACGTTCATGCCGTCCATCAGCGGGCCTTCGATCACCTGAATCGGATACTCGAACTTTTTGCGCGCCTCCTCGGTGTCCTCGACAATATAGGTGTTGATCCCGCGCACCAGCGCATGTGTGATGCGGCTTCCCACCGTGCCTTTGCGCCACGACAGGTCCTCGATCGGGACCCTGGCCTCGCCCTTGTAACTCTCGGCGAACTCGACCAGGCGTTCCGTGGCATCCGGCCTGCGGTTGAACAATACGTCCTCGACGCGCTCCAGCAGGTCCCCTGGGATTTCCGCGTACACCCCGAGCTGGCCGGCGTTGACAATGCCCATGCTCATGCCGGCCTTGATGGCGTGGTACAGGAAAGCAGTGTGGATCGCCGCGCGCACCGGATCGTTGCCGCGGAACGAGAATGAGATGTTCGACACCCCGCCGCTTATCTTTGCGTGCGGCAGCGCCTGGCGGATCGCGCGCGTGGCTTCGAAGTAGTCGATTGCGTAGTTGTTGTGTTCCTCGATCCCGGTGGCCACGGCGAAGATGTTCGGGTCGAATATGATGTCCTCGACCGGGAACCCCACTTCCTTGACCAGCAGATGGTAGGCGCGGGTGCAGATTTCGATGCGGCGCGCCAGCGTGTCGGCCTGGCCTTTCTCGTCGAAGGCCATGACGATCGCCGCTGCGCCGTAGCGCCGCACCAGGCGCGCCTGGCGGATGAACTCGGCCTCGCCTTCCTTCATGCTGATCGAGTTCACCACGCACTTGCCCTGCACGCACTTCAGCCCCGCCTCGATCACATCCCATTTGGACGAATCGATCATGACCGGGACGCGGGAGATGTCCGGTTCGGAGCCGACCAGGTTGAGGAAGGTCACCATCGCCTTCTTCGAATCCAGCATCGCCTCGTCCATGTTGACATCGATCATCTGCGCGCCGCTCTCTACCTGGCTGCGCGCTACCGATAGCGCCTCGGTATAGTTGCCGGCCAAAATCAGGCGCGCGAAGGCTTTCGATCCGGTTACATTTGTTCGTTCGCCGACATTCGCAAACAGCGAGTCGTCGGAGATATTGAGCGGCTCCAGCCCGGAAAGGCGCAGCTTCTTGTCGATAACGGGCACCTTGCGGGGCGCCACGTCCCGGAGCGCCTCGACGACCGTCTTGATGTGCGCGGGCGTGGTGCCGCAGCAGCCGCCGGCGATGTTGAGGAATCCGCTTTGCGCAAACTCCCTGATGAACGAGGCGGTGTACTCGGGAGTTTCGTCGTACTCGCCGAAAGCATTCGGCAGCCCGGCATTCGGGTGCAGGCTGGTGTGCACATCGGCGAGCTTCGACAGCTCTTCGATGTAGGGCCGCAGGTCCTTGGCTCCGAGCGCGCAATTCAGCCCGACCGAGAACGGCCGCGCGTGAGAGACCGAGTTCCAGAACGCCTCGGTGGTTTGGCCGGATAGCGTACGTCCGCTGGCATCGGTAATGGTTCCGGACACCATGACCGGCACGTGCACATTGTTACGGAAGAAAAAGTCGTCGACCGCGAACAACGCGGCCTTGCAGTTGAGTGTATCGAACACGGTCTCGAGCATCAGCAGGTCGGCCCCACCGTCAAACAACCCCTTTACGCATTCGCCGTAACAGGCCACCAGTTCGTCGAAGGAAATGTTACGAAATCCCGGATCGTTCACGTCCGGCGAGATCGATGCGGTGCGGCTGGTCGGCCCCAGCACGCCGACGACGAAACGCGGCTTGGCGGGATTATTCTTCGTGAACTCGTCGGCAGCGGACCGCGCAAGTCGCGCGCCTGCGCTGTTCAATTCGTACGCCAGGCGGGTCATGCCGTAGTCAGCCATCGACACAGCGTTCGAATTGAACGTGTTGGTCTCGATCAGGTCCGCGCCCGCCTCCAAGTACGCTGAATGAATTCCGCGAATGATCTGCGGCTGGGTCAGGGTCAGCAAGTCGTTGTTGCCCTTCTGGTCGCAGTGGTGCGCCTGGAAACGGTCGCCGTGATAGTGGTGGGTGTCCAGCTTGTGGCCCTGGATCATGGTTCCCATGGCACCATCGAGGACGAGGATTCGCTCCTTGAGCAGGCTGTGCAGCAGATGTATGCGCTGGTTTGGCATTCAGATTCCAGAAACTAAAAACCCGTCCGCTGGTGTGGGACGGGCCTTCGTTCCACGCTTTAGCGGTATTTGTTAAGCGCCCGCAAGCTGAGAATCAAATCGGCGCAAAGGCAACGTTAGCGGGTTGATGGGTTGGTGTCAATCCTGGGCAGCAAGGATGAAAGACAAGGATGATGGCGGAAGGCGGAAAGATGAAGCAAAACCGCACGCGATCGTGGACATCAGCACTTCATCCCTCATCCTTCATCCTCACTTGTCCCCGGAGGGGATCATCCTTGTTTTTCATCCCTAGCCCAGACTCACACCGAGAAGTCTCCCTATTAGAAACGTAAGCAGTCCGGCCGCACCGCCGATCGCGAGCATGCGCAGTCCGCCGCGCAGCGCCTGCCGGCCGGTGAATAATGACAGCGCCGCCCCAACCGCGAACAGCGACACCGCAGTCAGCCCGACCGATACGGCCAGACTCCCCGCGCCGGATCTCCACAGGAATGGCAGCAACGGCAGCAGGGCACCGGCCGCAAACGAGAAAAACGAAAATCCCGCCGCACCCCAGGGCGAACCCAGCTCGTCTGGATTGAGGCCGAGTTCTTCCCTCGCGAGCGTGTCCAGCGCCCTGGATGGGTCCACCAGAATGACGTTGGCCATCCGCAGGGCCTCATCCTCGGGAATGCCGCGCGCCGCGTAGATCAGCGCCAGTTCGGAAGCTTCTTCTTCCGGATATTGGGCGAGTTCGTCCCGCTCAAGGCCGATCTGATACTCATACATTTCGCGCTGCGAGCGCACCGACACGTACTCGCCAGCAGCCATCGAGAACGCCCCGGCAAGCAGTCCGGCAATTCCGGTAAGAAGAATCATCCTGCTGTCGGAAGTTGCACCGGCGACGCCGAAAATCAGGCTTGCATTCGAGACCAGCCCGTCGTTTACGCCGAATACTGCTGCACGCAGATTTCCGCCGCTCTTCAGACCGCGATGGCGGCGCTCCATCCCGGCAGTGGAATCCGGAACGTAGTGGCGCGGATCGGCGCCGGCATACAGCGACATGCCGCGTACCTTCATCGCAGCCAGCATCGAGCGCAGTGGCCGCGGACCCATTTTTTCGACCAGCGCGGCGACGATTCGGGTACGCAGATCCGGACTAAAGCGCTTGGGGACCACGCCACCTGTTTCCCGGATTTTCCGCTCCCAGATTTCCGCCTGTTTCTCCGCTTCGCGCGCCAGTTGAAGGAACAGTCCCTGTCGCGAGGTTCCGGCCTCCCGTCCCGCGACGACGCGGTACAGGTGCGCGGAACTCTTCTCTTCCTGCCAGCTTTTCAGATCATCCACTGTAGTTCCTCACCGCAAAGGCGCAAAGATTCGTTTCAATACCCCCTTGAGGGGTACGCAAAGGAAACGCAAAGGAATACAAAATGTGTTCTCGTCCGCGGGATCTTTGCTCTCAGCATGTGTGACCAAGTTAAAGGAAGCGTCCCATACCAACGTGCTTTTTCTATCATTTGTTTTGCCTTTGTTTGCGTTTCCTTTGCGCCATTGCGCCTTTGCGGTGAAGGTTTTTTAGATCCGCTCGAAGCGCCGATATTGCACCGCTTCGCCCACGTGCGCCGCGGAGACCGTGGCCTCGCCGGCAAGATCGGCGATGGTACGCGCAACTTTTAGAACCCGGTGGTAGGCGCGCGCAGACAATCCCAGCCGGGTTATCGCCTGGCGCGCCAGTTTTTCGCCTTGCGGGTCGGGGATGCAGTGGCTCTCGA
>JANOGP010000373.1:0-11300 GCA_031406075.1 Betaproteobacteria bacterium | reverse complement strand
GGCCGCGATGGTCGAGCCGGCAGGGCCGCCGCCGAGAACGAAGACGTCGCAGTGTGAATCCGCGGATTGCGCCGCAGCGGCCGGCGCGCTCACGCTGGCATCCCCGCCGCGGAGGTTTGCGATGCTGTCGTCGACATATCCGGTAGATAAGCGAATTCGGCTCTTGTGGCGAATATTACCCGCCGTAAACCGCAGACCCAAGACAAATTTTCCGGCAGAATTCGGCCATGGTTGATGCGACGAAGGCGAAACGCGCACTTGTGACCGGGGGCAGCGGTGCAATCGGCGCGGCGACCTGCCGCATGCTCGCGGCCCGGGGGTTTCAGGTGATCGTGCACGCCAACAACCGGTTGGAAGCCGCGGAAAGCCTTTGCGCGGAATTGCGCGCGGGCGGGGCCAAGGCGCAGGCCATCGCATTCGACGTGACCAACCGCGCCGGCGCCGCTAGCGCGCTGGGCGCGCTGGTTGACGAGGCGCCGATCCAGGTACTCGTCAACAACGCCGGCGTGCACGACGATGCGCCGCTCGCGGGGATGCGCGGCGAACAATGGGATCGCGTTATCGACGTGTCGCTCAACGGCTTTTACAACGTCACACAGCCATTGTTGCTGCCGATGATGGGAACCCGGTGGGGCCGCATCATCAACATCTCCTCGCTGACCGGCGTGATAGGCAACCGTGGCCAGGTCAACTACGCGGCCGCAAAGGCGGGATTGCACGGCGCAACCAAGTCGCTGGCGCTGGAACTGGCCTCGCGCGGCGTCACTGTCAACGCAATCGCGCCCGGCATCATCGACACGCCGATGACCGCGCAGATTTTTCCCAAAGAGACGATCGATGTGATTGTGCCGATGAAACGCGCCGGCACGCCCGAGGAAGTCGCAGCGCTGGCCGCGTTTCTGGCGTCCGACGAAGCGGGCTACATCTCCGGCCAGGTCATCTCGATCAACGGGGGAATGGCCTGAAAGCAAGGATGAAGGCGGAAGGCGGAAGGATGAAGTGAGTTCAAAGGCTTTTGACTTTCCTTCATCATTCATCCCTCATCCTTCATCCCTCATCCTTCATCCTTGCTTATGCGCTGGGACATCTTCTGCAGGATCGTCGACAACTTCGGCGATATCGGCGTGAGCTGGCGCCTAGCGCGCCAGCTTGCCGCGGAGCACGGCGCCGTGGTGCGGCTGTGGGTCGATGATCTGGCGACATTCAGGCAGTTGGCGCCCGCCCTCGATCCCGGAGCCGATGCGCAATCAATTGGCGGCATCGAGGTGCGGCGCTGGGTCACGCCGTTTGCGGCGGTAGAAACTGCCGATGTGGTTGTGGAGGCTTTCGGCTGCGAATTGCCGGCTTCGTACGTCGAAGCCATGTCGGCGTGCAAGCGGCCGCCCGTGTGGGTCAATCTCGAACATCTGAGCGCGGAGACCTGGGTCGGCGGCTGCCATGGCCTGCCGTCGCCGCATCCGCGGCTGCCTCTGACGAAGTTCTTTTTCTTCCCGGGCTTCGACCCTGGTACCGGCGGCGTGCTGATCGAGAAAGGACTGGCCGGCCGGCGGATGGCTTTCCAGTCAGACGCGGACGGTGTGTCGCGGTATCTGGCCTCGCTCGGTGTGCCGCAGCCGGCACAGGGCGAGCAGTTGGTCTCGCTATTCTTTTACCCGCAGGCGCCGCTTGCTGCGCTCCTGGACATTTGGACCGCCGGCGTGCGCCCGATGCGCGCGCTTGCGTTTGCCGGCACCGCGGCAGCGGATGTGTTCTCAGCGCGTGGACTGACGGGGGGCGGGCGCAACGGCGCGCTTGCCGCGCAAGTTTTGCCCTTCCTTTCGCAGGATGACTACGACCGCGTGCTGTGGTCCTGCGACTGGAATTTCGTGCGTGGCGAGGATTCCTTCGTGCGTGCGCAGTTGGCCGCACGGCCATTCGTCTGGCAGGCCTATCCGCAGGCCGCCGATACGCAACGATTGAAAGTCGAATCATTCCTCGCCCGCTATATCGAGCCTGCCGGCCCTGACATCGGCGCGGATATGACCAAGCTATGGGCGATATGGAATGGTTTTGCCGGGGCCGGAGGGCTGGCGGTGGCGTGGGCGGCCTGCAGCGGGCCGGGATATCCGGAATTGGCGAAACGCTGGGAGCAACGTCTTGCCGGACCCGGTGATCTGGCCCGGAATCTGGCTAAATTCTGCATGGAAAGGCTATAATTCCACGCTTTTTTCGCCCAACCCAAATACTTGTCAGGAAACACGATGAGACAGGCCCAGGAACTGCGCGCCGGCAACGTGATCATGGTCGGCAAGAATCCGATGGTCGTGCAGCGCGCCGAATACAACAAGGGCGGCCGCAACTCAGCCGTCATGAAGATGAAACTCAAGAACCTGCTGACCGGCGGTGTCAGCGAGGTGGTTTACAAGGCCGACGAAAAGCTCGAAAACCTGGTGCTCGATCGCAGGGAACTGACGTACTCGTATTTAGCCGAGCCCTCGTACGTCTTCATGGACGCCGAATACAACCAATACGAAGTGGACAAGGAGAACATGGGCGACGCCCTCAACTATCTCGACGAAGGCCTGCCCTGCCAGGTGGTGTTCTATGACGACAGGGCAATCTCGGTGGAACTGCCCAACTCGGTGGTGCGGGAAATCACCTACACCGAACCGGCCGTGCGCGGCGATACCTCGGGCAAGGTGCTCAAGCCCGCCAAGATCGCCACCGGCTTCGAAGTGCGCGTGCCGCTGTTCTGCGCCATCGGCGATAAAATCGAGATTGACACCCGCACAGGTGAGTACATGCGCCGGATCACGGGCTGAGCCTATCTCAGCGGGTACGCAGACCCGAAAATCACGATTCTTACCACGAAGACACGAAGGACACGAAGAGGACAAGAGATTGTCCTATTCCAGCTGTCGGCGTAATAGGGTTGTAATGATCGGCCTGTATGCAGTAACGCTGGGTCGGACAAATCCCAGACCGGGTTTCCCATTCCGGAGATACAAAAAGAAACAGAAAAAATACAGTGTCTGTATTTTATTCGTGTTTCTACGTGTCCATTGTGTCTTCGTGGTGAGTTCTTCGATTGTCGAAGTTTGAGTCGAGACTTAGTCCGAGGGACGGGGTGCGTACCCAGGTGCTGAGAAAGCTGCAACTGCTGCGCCTGCGCCTCGAGGCGCACGGGCCGGAACAATTCGGTGTGCGCGCCGTAAAAAGCTATTACCGGCGGGTCTTGGACCGTTTCAGATGAAGGGACACCTGTTCTGGATTGCGGTGTGGGTCGGCCTGGTGTTCGCCGGTTATCTCGTGAGCGAGCGCATGATGGCGCCACCACCGGTCGCCCGTACGCTGAACGATGGAAGGCAGGAGATCGTGATTCCGGTCTCGCGCGATGGCCACTACTACCTCGATGGCGCGGTGAATGGGGTGCCTCTGCGATTCATGATCGACACCGGCGCCAGTTACGTTTCGCTCGGCGCGGAGTTTGCCCGTTCGGCCGGATTGCCCGAAGGGATCCCCGGCTATTTCAGCACTGCCAATGGCACGGTCGAGGGCCGGGTGGTGAGAGACCAGACCATTAAGGCAGACGTATTCGAGCTATCCGGCCTTACCGTTGCGGTGATGCCGGCACACAGCGGAGACGGCCTGCTCGGCCAGAATTTCCTGCGTCATTTTGAAGTGTCACAGGCCGACGGCATGCTGCGCCTTCGCATGCGCCTCGAATCTTCGCGCCGCGGCGCCGGCGCGTTGCGCGCCCACGCCGGCCATCCGGATGAACTTCTGGCGAGATTGCGTTAGCGCGCGGTCAAGGCCGCTGCAATCAACGCGCCCAGATGGTCTCTGGCGCCGCGTGCCGACCGCAACAGCGCCTCCTTCGCCTGTTCAGGTTTTCGAAACTCGACAGCGGTCACGGTCACCGTGGCCGGGGCAGTTTGCACGATGCGGCCGCGCGCATCCATCGATACCGGGACAACCGGCAGAATCGGGTAGTGCTCCCAATACTTGTCCAGGAAGTAGTGCAGCTCCTCGACCCTGGATTTCAACCGCATCGCCAGCAACAACGGCTCGAACACGGTCTCCAACTTTCCGATGTTTCCTTGCCGCCATACGGACTCCAGCCGCAGGCCGATCGCGAGGTGGCGCAATTCGGTTCCCGGAGCGACATACAGCCGCAGCGGGCGCACCTGCACGTAATCGCCGCTGTCCCCGAGCCGCAACTGTCCGACGAAGTCCAAAGCCGGCGCGTCGTCGTCGCGATTGACGAAGCGCGTGAAGCGGAAACAGCGCCACGCCGGTTCGAGGTTGCGGCGCTCCGGATCAGCGTAAAACGGCCGGCGTGCGTCCTGGGCGGTTACGCGGGCGTAGCTTTGCATCGCCTCTTCCACCATTGCATCCGCGAGCGCCGGACGCCACAGTACGTATTGATTGGCAGCGGGAACGAGTACCGGGGCCGGGATTTCCTTGCCGTTGCCTCTCGGTTCGCGCGCGTCGCACGCGTCCCGTACCGCGGTCTCGTCGGAGCTCCACGCAGACAGAACCGCAGGCACGCGCTCGGAGAGAGCACGGTAGGCGAAAGTCGGATTGTCGGTCGGTATGAGCGTGAGCGAGGAAAATCCGGATGTCGGCAATGTTTCTTCAGGGAGCGCGACAACCTGTTCGTGCCAGGGAGAAGCACAGGCCGCCAGCGCCGCCGTTGCGGATAAAACCGTGATCAGGGTTCGCATTGCAGGCGCCGGTCGGGAATCGTTCTTGTAAGTCATGGCGCCCCGAACACGAATCGAACGTGCGACCTACCCCTTAGGAGGGGGTTGCTCTATCCACTGAGCTACCGGGGCGTAGGGGCGAATTCTAACCGATAAGGAAACCAGGGCCGAGGTCCGAGGTACGAGTGAACTCAGGCACAATCGGGTTTGTCTCGACCCTCCTACCTCGGCCCTCGGCCCTTACTTTGAAATCCCGCCTTCCCCGCACCGTGATCGTGCTCGGCTTTGTCAGCCTGTTGAACGATCTCGCCTCCGAAATGATCGTTCCGCTGATTCCGATTCTGCTCGCCGGCGTTCTGGGCGCCGGCCCGATCGCATTGGGACTGATCGAGGGCGTTGCCGACGCGGTGGCGAGCTTTCTCCGCCTCTGGTCCGGCCGTCACTCCGACCGTTTGGGAGGACGGCGCAAAGCGTTGATGCTCGCCGGTTACTCGGTGTCGAACATCGCCCGCCCGCTGCTAGCTTTTGCCGGCTCCTGGGCGGCGGTGCTGATGTTGCGCAGCGTGGATCGGGTCGGCAAGGGGCTGCGCAGCGCTCCGCGCGACGCGCTGGTGGCGGATGCCACGCCCGCGAACATCAAGGGTTATGCCTACGGGTTCCATCGCGCGCTCGACAATACCGGAGCGGTAGGAGGCAGCCTTGTTGCCGCCGCGATATTGGCATGGTCCGGGTTGCCGCTTGCGCAGGTGATCCTGCTTTCCGCGATACCGGGTCTGCTCGCCGTGCTATTGATCGCGTTCGGCATTCGCGAAACCCCGGTTGTGCGAACAGCTGTCCCGCGCACGCTAGCGCCATTGCGCTGGAGTGCACTGTCTCGCGCAATGCGGCGCTATCTGCTGGTGCTGGCGTTGTTCACGATCGCGCGCGCCTCGGAGACGTTCATCATTCTGCTCGGTTACCAAAGGGGGATAGGCACGGTTGAACTGTTGTTGCTTTGGGCCGCCCTCAATCTCGCCAAGGCGCTAACATCGACAGCGGGTGGCAGGCTCGCCGACAGAATGGGAAGAGGGCCGCTGATGCTGCTCTCGTGGACCGCGTTCGCCGCCTGTTTTCTGTTGTTCGGTAAAGTGGATTCCAGCATCGGATTGTGGACGGTGACCATCGCCTACGGTCTTTTTTTTGGACTGGGCGAGGGCGCAGAGAAGGCGCTGATCAGCGATCTTGCCGCGCCCGCGGAGCAGGGCACCGCGTTCGGCTGGTACTACCTCCTGCTGGGGCTTGCGGCGATTCCGGCGGGGCTGCTGTTCGGCGCCGTCTGGCAGTTCCAGAGCGCGGCGATGGCGTTTTTCCTGGCCGCAGGCGTTGCCGCGGTCGCAGTGTTGCTGCTGCGCGGATGGGCCTGGCCCGCGAAGGACTAGATCTTCACCGCAGAGGCGCAAAGGCGCAGAGGAAACGCGGAGAAAACCAAACGAAGCGTGTCAAAATGCCCCAGGATTTCGATGCACCCCCACCCAATCGAAAAGATAGCGGTGTCGCTACTATCCACTTCTTATCTTGCCTTTTCATAACAATTTGCTTTGTTCTCCTTTGCGTTTCCTCTGCGCCTTTGCGTCTTTGCGGTGAGGGTGTAGTCGAAGTGTTAGGGTGTAGTCAATGCCGATAGCAACATTCGAAAACGTCTCGCTCGCCTATGGTCACGTGCCGTTGCTGGACCGCGCCGATCTCGTCATCGAGACGGGCAGCCGCATCGGACTGATCGGGCGCAACGGCGCCGGCAAGTCGAGCCTGCTGAAAATTCTTGCCGGGCTGGCCGCGCCCGACGATGGGCGGGTATGGCGGCGGCCGGGGCTGCGCATCAGCTTCGTTCCCCAGGAACCAGTGCTCGAACCCGGTCACACCGTGTTCGAGGCCACGGTTGCGGGATTGGGCGAGCTCGCCGACCTGCTCGCGTCGTATCACTCCGCGGCACACATCCTCGAACGCTCGCCCCACGATGAAACCGCCATGGCCGCAATGCAATCTGCGCAGGAGGCGCTGGAGCGCCGCGATGGCTGGAACGTGCAGAGTCGGGTGGAGGCGGTATTGTCGCGTCTGGGGCTGCCGGCGGATGTCCGCGTCGAAACGCTTTCCGGCGGTACCCGCAAGCGCGCGGCGCTGGCGCGCGCACTTGTCGCCGATCCGGAACTGCTGATTCTCGACGAACCCACCAACCATCTCGATCTGGATACGATCGCGTGGCTGGAAGAAACCTTGATCGCGTTCCCGGGTGCGGTGCTGGTGGTCACACATGATCGAGCGTTCCTGGACCGAGTGGTCACGGGCATCATCGAGCTGGACCGCGGCCGGCTCGCGGCTTATCCCGGGAGTTTCGGCGATTACGAGCGGCGCAAGGCCGAGCAGCTTGCCGCCGAAGCGGTGAGTAATGTGAAATTCGACAAGCTGCTGGCGCAGGAAGAAGTGTGGATACGCAAAGGCATCGAGGCGCGCCGTACGCGCAACGAGGGCCGCGTGCGCCGTCTCGAACGTCTGCGCGAGGAGCGCGCGGCGCGACGCAATCGCCAGGGCCAGGTGACCATGGCGGTTGCCGAGGGCGGACGCTCCGGGCAACTTGTAGCCGAACTCGATCACGTCACCAAGCATTACGATGGGCGTTCCGTGGTCGAGGTTTTCTCCTGCCGCATCCTGCGCGGTGACAAGATCGGCCTGATTGGTCCGAATGGCATCGGCAAGTCGACGCTGATTAAACTGATCCTCGGCGAGATCGCGCCGGATGCCGGCCGTATCCGCCGCGGCAGCCGCCTGAGCATCGCCTACTACGACCAGTTCCGCACCCGGCTCGACGAAGAAGCCACCGTGGCGCAGACCATCGCACCCGGATCGGATTATGTCGAAATCGACGGCGCGCGCCGGCACGTGATGACCTACCTGGGAGATTTTCTGTTTCCCCCGGAGCGCGCCCGCGCGCCGGTCAAGGCACTGTCAGGCGGCGAGCGCAACCGCCTGTTGCTGGCGCGCCTTTTCAGCCAGCCGGCGAACCTGCTGGTGCTGGACGAGCCGACCAACGATCTCGACATCGACACTCTGGAACTGCTGGAGAACCTGTTGCAGGACTACAGCGGCACCGTTCTGCTGGTGAGTCACGACCGGGTATTCCTCGATAACGTCATTACCGACTACATTTCGGCCGAGGGCGACGGGCACTGGAGCAAGAATCCCGGCGGATACGCGGACTGGAAACGCATTGCCGATGAAAACGCCATGGCCGCGCGCGCGCAGAATATTCAGCCGCCTGCGCCGCCGGCACGTCAACGTGCGAATTCCGCGCGCGCGCGCAAACTCAGCTTCGCCGAAACAAAGGAACTCGAGGGCCTGCCGGCCCGCATCGAGGCGCTGGAGCGGGAACAGGCGGAAATGGGCAGGCGGCTTGCCGACCCGGCGCTCTACCGGGACCAGGCGCAGGAAGTGCAGAGCCTGAACCAACGTTATGCGGAAATCGATCGCGAACTCGCTTCATTCCTGGCGCGCTGGGAGGAACTCGAAGCGCGCCAGGCCCGGCCGGTTGATGCCGCAACACGCGCGCCAATCGAGTAAGCTCACGCAAACCCATGTCAGATTTCCAGAATACCGACAGGATCCTTGGCCTCGGCGCGCTTGCCGTGCTGATGGCCGGTTGCCTGCTGGTCCTTTTTCCGTTTGTCACCGCGTTGCTGCTCGCGGTGATTCTCACTTTCTCCACCTGGCCGCCGTATAAGCGTCTCAGGAATGCAGTCGGTGGCAGGAACACTCTTGCTGCCGCGTTGATGACGCTGGCAGCCTCCCTGTTTCTGCTTGCGCCGTTCGTCATTGTTGCAGCTGGTCTCGCCGACAACGCGGCCGCGTTGATGGAGGCGTTGCGCCACGTGTTCGAGGCAGGGCTGCCGGACACGCCGGCATGGGTGACGACGCTGCCGCTGGTGGGCGAGGGCATCGACGCCTATTGGCGCAGCCTTGTGCATGACGACAGCCAGTTGAACGAGGAAATGAAGAGCTTGATTCCGCCCGCCAGGGAGGCGATCGTAAAAGCGGGGGGATACCTTGCCGCAGGCGTGCTGCAGCTGGCATTGAGCGTGCTGGTTGCGTTCTTCCTGTTCCGCGACGGCGACGCCGCCGCTGCGCGCGTGACCGATGCCGCGTCCCGTGTCGCTGGTCCCGATGCCCGGCATCTGCTGGATGTCGCCGGCAAGACCGTGAACAGCGTCGTTTATGGCATTCTCGGTACGGCACTTGTGCAAGGGGTCCTGGCGGGAATCGGTTTTCTGATCGCCGGCGTTCCGGGGGCTACCCTGCTCGGACTGGTGACTTTTTTTCTTTCGGTGGTGCCGGTCGGCCCTCCGCTGATCTGGGGCTCTGCGACCATCTGGCTTTTCTACCAGGGGTCGGTCGCCTCAGCGATTTTCATGGCATTGTGGGGCCTGCTGGTCATAAGCCTGGTGGACAACTTCCTAAAGCCGATCATCATCAGCCGCGGCAGCCATCTGCCATTCATCCTGGTTATCCTCGGGGTGCTTGGCGGTGTGCTCACATTCGGTTTCATCGGCGTGTTTCTCGGGCCGACCTTGCTCGCCGTAGGCTATCAGGTTCTGAACGAGTGGATGCGCCGCGCAAAGTCTCCGGAGTCTGCCTAGCCCGAACGACTTCACCGCAGAGGCGCAAAGGCGCAACGGTAACGCAGAGAAAACCAAAAGAAGCGTGTCAAAAGGCGGAAGGATTCCGATTCGCGCCCATCAAGTCAATGCATCACCGCCGCCGCGACCATGCGTCCGTATTTTTGTCATTCCAGCCAATTCTTTTTTGCTTTCCTTTGCGCCGCTGCGGTTAAGGTCTAGTTGAAAAAAGCCTTTCAGAATCGCGACTTATCGTGTAACATGAAGCTTCAATTCGGATTCGTAACAACCACAGACCGCCGGTTCCGGCGCCAATCGCATCGTCGAACCGAACGATGCAGGAGTTCAAATTAATGTCGTTTTCAGATCTGGGGCTCGCCCCCGAGTTGTTGCAGGCCATCGCTGATCAGGGATACACCGAGCCTACGCCGGTCCAGGCAAAAGCGATTCCGCCCATCCTTCTCGGCCAGGACGTCATGGCCGCCGCCCAAACCGGCACCGGCAAGACCGCGAGTTTCACGCTCCCGATTCTGCAGCGGCTGATGGAGTTCGCCAACACCAGTGTCTCGCCGGCCCGCCACCAGTTGCGCGCGCTAATCCTGACGCCGACCCGCGAGCTGGCCGCCCAAGTGCAGGAAAGCGTCAAGACCTACGGCAAACACATCGCGTTGCGTTCCGCGGTGGTCTACGGCGGGATCAACATCGATCCGCAGATCAAGGAACTTCGCGCCGGGGTGGAAATCCTGGTCGCCACCCCCGGACGCCTGCTTGATCACCTGCAGCAGAAGACCGTCAACCTTTCGCAAGTGCAGTTTCTGGTTCTTGACGAAGCCGATCGCATGCTCGACATGGGCTTCCTGCCCGACATCAAGCGCATCCTGTCGGTGCTCCCCGCGCAGCGCCAAAGCGTCATGTTTTCTGCCACGTATTCCGACGACATTCGCGGGCTGGCCAAGCAGTTGCTCAAGAACCCGGTAAACGTCGAGGTTGCCCGCCGCAATTCGACGGTCGAGACCGTGACACACCTGGTATACCGCGTCGATGCCAACGCCAAGCGCGATCTGCTTACCCACCTGATCCGCTCGCGCGACATGCGCCAGGTGTTGGTGTTCTGCAACACCAAGATCGGCGCCAACCGACTGGCCTACAAACTGGTCAAGGACGGCGTTGCCGCCGCCGCGATCCACAGCGACCGCACCCAGGGCGAGCGCACACAGGCGCTTACCGAATTCAAGGAAGGTCAGACCCAGGTGCTGGTCGCCACCGATGTCGCCGCCCGCGGACTGGACATCGAACAACTGCCGTTTGTGATCAACTTCGATCTGCCCGGTGCGCCCGAAGATTACGTGCATCGCATCGGCCGCACCGCCCGCGCGGGCCTGACCGGCGAGGCGATTACGCTGATGGCCGAAGACGAACGCGAGAAGCTGGGCGCGATTGAAAAGTTGCTCAAGTTCAAGCTGCCGGTCGCCGAAGTTGAAGACTTCAAGCGTACGCCCGCGCCGCGTGGAGAATCGCACCTTCGGGAAGGCCGTCGTCTCGAAGGCCGGCATGACAAAAGCGGCCGCGTTGAAAGCCGGCATCGCGAGGATCGTCGTCCCGATTCCGGCCGCAATCCGGTTGCGCGCAACGCGCAGTCCGCGGACCCGCTATTCTCCAAGCCGTATAACCCGCCTGAATCGACATTGACCGGCGTCGCGAATACTGCGCCGCGGCCGCAGGCGTCGAAGAAGCAGGTTGCCGCTCTTTTCCTCCCGCCAGTCGCGGAGAAGCAGGAAATATCGAGTTGAGCGCGCGCAAAGCGTCTCCAACTGAAGTCCGTCCCGCAGGCTTGAAGAGCGAACGCCTGCAACTGGTGGTATCCGGCCCGGAAGAAGCAATCGATCTCGCCGAAGCCGCGCTGCTGGTCGCCACCCACGCCTATCCAGACCTGGACGTCGCGCACCATCTGGCGCGCATCGAAGAATTGGCC
>JANOGP010000359.1:0-3685 GCA_031406075.1 Betaproteobacteria bacterium | reverse complement strand
GGACAGCGCACGCCCTTCGATGTAGTGCAGCACCAGGACCCCCGGTTCGGCGTAGATGACCTCGTGCGAGATGCCGGCAGCGAACGCTGCGCGGCTGGCGGCCAACTCGTTGAAGCGCATCACGCCGTGAACGGGAATGTCCTCGCCCAGCCGCACGACGAACTTTTGCCCTCGGTCGGCCACCAGATAGTTCTTGTTGGTGATCCCGCCCAACAGCGGTGTCGGATCGACTTTGCCCGACCAGCAAGGTAGCTGAATGATTCGGTCAAGCGGTTCGCGATCCGGTGCCATGGGTCGAAGAATCAGCAGTCAGCGCCGTCGAAGATACAAGGATACTTCAAGCGGTTCGCCATCCGCGTCAATGTCATGCTAGGGTACTTAGTGCCTGCCAGCCGTTCTGTCATCTTCTTAATTTGAGGCGATACACGTGCCGCCGCACAGCATCACCCTGATCACCACCATCGCCGCGGCCTTGGGCCTTGCCCTGATCATGGGGTTCTTCGCCGTGCGTCTGAAGCTGCCGGCGTTGGTCGGATACCTGGTTGCCGGCATCATTATTGGTCCCGCCACGCCGGGATTCGTTGCGGACCTGAATCTCACGCGTCAACTCGCCGAAATCGGGGTGATGCTTTTGATGTTCGGCATAGGCCTGCATTTCTCGTTGAGCGACCTGCTGGCGGTTCGTAAGATCGCATTGCCCGGCGCCATCCTCCAGGTTAGCGTTGCGACCGCGCTCGGCATGGCTATCGCCATGATATGGGGCTGGAGCATGGGCGAGGGCCTCGTGTTCGGTCTGGCGCTCTCGGTGGCCAGCACGGTGGTGCTGCTCCGCGCACTGGAGGATCGCGGCGTTCTGGATTCCGTCAACGGCCGTATCGCTGTCGGTTGGCTGGTGGTCGAGGATCTGGTCATGGTGCTGGTGCTGGTGTTACTGCCCCCGCTGGCCGGTTGGCTCGGCGGCAATGCGGGCAGCTCGTCCCACGAATCCGCAGACCGTGGCCTGCTCACGACGCTTGTCCTCACCATTGGCCAGGTCACCGCGTTTATCGTGCTCATGCTCGTCGTCGGACGGCGCTTCTTTCCGTGGTTGCTCTGGCAGGTGGCTCGCACGGGCTCGCGAGAACTGTTCACGTTGTGTGTGGTGGCAGCCGCGCTGGGCATCGCCTACGGGTCCGCCGAATTGTTCGGTGTTTCATTCGCGATCGGTGCGTTCTTCGCGGGGATGGTCATGAGGGAGTCCGCGTTGAGCCACCGGGCAGCCGACGAATCCTTGCCGTTGCGGGACGCGTTTGCCGTCCTGTTCTTCGTGTCGGTCGGAATGCTGTTTGATCCGACAACGTTGATGAGCGAGCCGCTACGGGTGCTCGTGGTCATCGCGATCATCGTCGTCGGCAATCCAGTGGCCGCATTTCTTCTCGTCCTTGCTTTCCGCTACCCGCTTAATACTGCGCTCACGGTATCGGCGAGCCTGGCGCAAATCGGCGAGTTCTCGTTCATCCTGGCCGGTCTTGGCGTTTCCCTTGGGCTCCTGCCGCCGGAAGGCCAGAGCCTGCTTCTCGCGGGTGCGCTGATCTCGATCGCTCTCAATCCGCTGGTGTTTCGGGCGATCGAGCCCGCGCAGGCGTGGATACGATCACGCTCGAATCTGGCTCGCACTATGGAACGGTCCAGCGACCCGCTCGCGGAGCTGCCGGTGTCCGTGGATCAGAATCGGTTGACCGGACAAGTGGTGCTGGTGGGCTATGGCCGCGTAGGCAAGCGTATCGGCGAGGCGCTCACCGAACGGGGCGTGCCGTTCGTCGTGGCCGAGCAGAATCGCGAACTCGTACAGCAATTGCGTGGCGAAGGGATTCCCGCGGTTTCCGGCGACGCCTCGAATCCGGCCGTCTTAATCCAGGCGCACATCGCGCGGGCCCGTATGCTGGTGATTGCCACGCCTGATACATTTCGTGCACGCAAGATGATCGAGATCGCGCGGATGCTCAATCCGCGTATCGACACGGTGGTACGCAGCCACAGCGAAGAAGAGGCCACACTTCTGCAAAAGGAGCAGGCCGGCACAGTGTTCATGGGAGAGCATGAACTCGCGCTTGCCATGGCGCGTCACGTACTTGAGAAGGTCGCGGACCGAACCGGCGTAGACCCCGCCTCAGGCTGAGCCGGCGATGTTTGACCTGCTCAATCCTGACGCGCGCCGCGGAAGGACCGGCTCCGGAGGTTCACGATCGCATGCCGGTGATCCTGCCTGATGAAGTCCAATCAGCCTGTGAGCTAGGGGGTCAGGCTGGCCTCTTGATGCCTTTGTCGTGGCCCCTTTTGTCCTTTTTTCTTCCTTTTGTCGTTTCGAGATAGTCGTAACGGCCTGAAACTCCTTGTTGCGGAACCCGAGTTGCGGCGAAATCAGGCCTTGTCGAGGCCCGCCGCGGCCCGCGCCTTCACCGCGAAGTCTTCCTCCGGCGAATACACCAGTGTCTTGCGGCCGTAGGCCGCGAAATAGACGATGCCGGCCGCGTACCAGATGGCCACACCGATCATGCCGCCGCGGTAGGCCGGATCCTGGAACTGCATGTACAGGGTCACCAGCGCGATGACGATGGTAACCCAGGCACCCCACTCGCCCGTCGGGCTGCGGTAGGGCCGCGCGATATTTGGCAGGTTACGCCGCAGCAGGATGAACGACAAAGCCTGCAGCGCGTAAGAAATCATGGCGCCGAACACGGCCATGTTGAGCAGTTGCGCGCCAATGAATGCGCCGGCCCCCTCTCCCTTGATCACGTAGACCGTCATCATCACCGCGAAGCCGAGCACCGCTCCGGCCACCAGCGCCACGTGCGGCACCTTGTGCTTGCCACTGGTAAGGGAAAGCCAGTGCGGCACATAGCCGGCGCGCGACAATGAATAGATCTGCCGGCCGAAAGCATAGATGATGGTGTGGAAGCTGGCGATCAGACCGATCACCGCGCACAGCGAAAGAATGTTCGCGGCCGCGGTGCCATAGAGCGCCCGGAATCCGTCGAGCAGCGGCTCGCCGGAACTGCCGAGATGGAAGGCGCCGTGCGCACTACCATCTGCCGACTGCACCGGGATGCTGGAGTTGAGGAACATGGTCATGAACGCCGAGAACACCAGCGTGGCGATGCCGAGCATCAGGCCCTTGGGCATGTCCTTCTTGGGGTCGTGCGACTCTTCGGCGGCCAGCGGCAGTTGTTCGATGGCGAGGTACAGCCACACCGCAAACGGCATCGCCGCCAGGATACCTTTGACCCCCAGAGGCAGAAACGGTCCGCCGCCCTCCGCAAGCTCCATGAGCTTGCCGTCGCCGCCGACGCCGATGTTGAGCGCCCACCGCGAAAAGTCGAACTGTCCGGAGACGACGGCGCTGGCCCAGAAAATGGCCAGCACCGCGAGCGCCAGCAGCGTAACCAGCACCGAAACCTTGAAAGAGAGTTCAACGCCGAGCACGTTCAAGCCGACGAAGACGACGTACATGGCGATCCACCAGACCGGCTGAAACGCCGCCGACGTTCCGAAAATGCTGCCGAGATACGCACCGATAAAGAACACGATGACCGCAGGCGTCAGAATGTACTCGATGTTCTCCGCCAGCCCTGTGACGAAGCCGCCCCATGGCCCCATGGCGCTGCGCGCGAAAGAGTAGGCCGCACCGGTGTGCGGCAGAGCCGGC
>JANOGP010000350.1:0-11699 GCA_031406075.1 Betaproteobacteria bacterium | reverse complement strand
CCTCCCCTGGTCCGGCACCTTTCACTCCATCGCGAATCGCCTGATTCGCCGGCACGCCGCCGCCGTGGGGCTCGACACGAGCTTCAGCGTGCTCGACCGCGGCGACGCCGCGGATTTGCTGGACGTGCTGCGCCACGAGCTCGGGTTCTCGAAAGCCGAGAAGCGATTTCCCAGGAAAGACACCTGCCTCGCCATCTACTCGCATCGCGTCAACACGCAGCGACCGCTCGCCCAGACGCTCGACGCGCTCTTTCCGTGGTGCGCCGAGTGGGAGTCACAGCTCACCGAGCTCTATCGCGCGTACGTGGAAAAGAAGCTCGCGAATCAGGCGCTCGACTACGACGACCTGCTGCTGTACTGGCACGCGATGGCTTCCGACCCGTCGCTGGCCGGGGAGATCGGCGCGCAGTTCGACCAGATCCTGGTGGACGAATACCAGGACACGAATTCGCTGCAGGCCGAAATTCTCAAGGCGCTGCGGCCGACCGGCGCAGGCGTCACCGTGGTCGGAGACGATGCTCAGTCGATCTATTCGTTTCGCGCCGCCACAGTGGAGAACATCCTCGGCTTTCCGGCCCAGTACGCGCCGGCGGCCACCGTGGTGACCCTCGAAGAGAACTATCGCTCGACGCAGGGCGTGCTGGACGCGGCGAATGCGCTGATCGCGCAGGGCAGCCGCCAGTATCGCAAGACGCTGCACGCCACGCGCGGGACCGGGGAACGGCCACGCTACGTGATAGTGGCGGACGATCAGGCGCAGGCAGACTACGTGGTGGCGCGGGTGCTGGAGACGCGCGAGCGCGGGGTGGCGCTCAAGCGCCAGGCAGTGCTGTTCCGCAGTTCGCACCACAGCGACGTGCTGGAACTCGAGCTGGTCCGACGCAACATCCCCTACGTGAAATATGGCGGGCTGAAGTTCCTTGAAGCCGCCCACGTCAAGGACATGCTGGCGGTGTTGCGCTGGGCGGACAATCCGAAGAACCGTGTCAGCGCGTTCCGCGTCCTGCAGCTCCTGCCGGGCATGGGGCCGGCGAATGCGGCGCGGCTCTTCACGCATTTCGAAGCCGCGGGCCACGACTGGCACGCGCTTGCCTCGTTCAATACGCCGCCGCTTGCCGCCGAAGCGTGGCCACCATTCGCGGAGCTCATGGCGTCGCTCGCGCGGCCCGATGGTCCCTGGCAGGGGCAGGTCGGGCGCGTGCGGGAATGGTACGAGCCGCACCTGGAACGCATTTATGAGGCGGCGCAAGTCCGCGCAGGCGACCTCGTGCAACTCGAGCGCATCGCGCCGCAATTTTCCACCAGGGAGCGTTTCCTTACCGAACTCGCGCTCGATCCGCCCCGGGCGAGCAGCGACCTCTCCGGCGCGCCGCTGCTGGACGAGGACTACCTCGTGCTCTCCACCATCCACTCGGCGAAGGGCCAGGAATGGGACGCGGTGCACGTGCTCAACGTGGCGGACGGTAATTTTCCGTCGGAATTTGCCACCGGTGACGCCGGACAGATCGAGGAAGAACGCCGCCTGTTGTACGTGGCGATGACGCGAGCGAAGACCGATCTTCACGTCATCGCGCCGCTGCGCTACTACATTACCCAACAGCCGCGTCGTGGCGATGCGCATGTGTACGGCGCCCGCAGCCGCTTCATGACCCGCGAGGTACTGGCTCAGTTCCAGGAAGTGACGTGGCCGACAGCCGAGGCGGGCGCCATTGCGCCGCCCCACGGTACCGCTCCGGTGGATGTGGCCGGGAAACTGCGCGGGATGTGGGGATAGAAGCGGTGACGAGTGATGGAAAAACAGTGAAGGGGCACCCTTCACCTTCTCTCCGTCGTCCCGTTAACTCGCTTCGCGCGCAAGCGATCGTGCGAGAGATAGCGCTGGCGGTATATCTCAAACGGCATGGTGTCCGCGGCTTCGATTCGCCGTTGCTCCTGCAGCGATTCTGCAGCCATACTTTCGAAGCGGCTCTGCGCCTCGGGCGGCAGCGGCAGATCCAATAGCTCCTTCCGGTATTGCAGCGAGCGGGTCAGGGCGAAACGCGGAAAGGAATTTGCGTACTTTTGCGCCATCTCCTGCAGCACCCGCGCGGAGGGCGTGGTCGACGTTGTCTTCAATGCATTCGCAGCGGCCGCCAACGCGTCGCGATAAGCACTGCCGCGGTGTGCCGCATCGAGCGCATCGGCGATCGGTGCGTACTCGCGCATCAATTCGCCGCCCCATTCGGCAGGAGACAGCGAGTGCTTGCCCCTGGTAAGGCGCACCTTCGGATCGCGGCCCTGGCGTGCGACCAGCAGTTGGTTGCGTGCCAGGACGGCGATCTCCGCCGGCGTGTCGGCTGGGCCGTCGCTGAGCAGACAGTGCAGCAGGAAAATATCCAGGAAGCGGATGGTCGTGGCGGTGATGCCGATCGGACAGAACGGATCGAGGTCCATCAACCGCACTTCCACATATTCGACGCCGCGCTCGCGCAGTGCGCGCAACGGCCGTTCGCCGGAGCGGATCGGCCTCTTCGGCCGGATAGTGCCGTAGAACTCGTTCTCGATTTGCAACAGGGTAGTGGAAAGCTGGCGATATTCGTCGCCGTCGCGGATGCCGATCTTTTTGTATTCAGGATACGGGTGGGTCAGCGCGTCGGAAAGCGAATACGCGTAGGTATCCAGGTCGTTGTAGCTCACCGCCAGCGAACCCTGCGCCGCGCTCTGATAGCCGAGCGGACTCATGCGCAGCGATGTCGCCGACGGCAGGTACAGAATTCCGGGAATCAGCTGCTGCAGGCCGTGATCGCGCCCCGCAACGAAGCTGTTGCACACTGCCGGCGAGGCGCCGAACAGGTACAGCAACAGCCAGGAGTGGCGGCGGAAATTGCGGATCAGCGAAAAGTACGCCGCGTCCTGGAAAGTCTGCACCGGACCCGGGATGCCGGCGGCCTGTTGCAACAGCGGCCAGGCCTGTTCCGGCACCGAAAAATTGTAATGGATGCCGGAGATGGTCTGCATCCGAGAGCCGTAACGGTGAGACAGGCCATTGCGATACACCGTCTTGGCGCGGCCGATGTTGGAAGTTCCATACCGGCCGATGGGAATGTCCTTATCGTCGGGCAGGCTGCAGGGCATGCTGGCACACCAGAGCATCTCGTCCCCGATATGCCGGTAGACAAACTGGTGGATCTCGCTCAGCTCCTCAAGACAGCTTTCGACATCGGCGTGGACGCCGGTGATCAGCTCCAGCTGCGACTCGCTGAAATCGGTGGTGATGTGCGGATGGGTCAGCGGCGAGCCGAGTGCCGCCGGATGCGGGGTGGTCGCCAGTGCCCCGTCGGGCCCGACGCGCAGGCTTTCTTTTTCGATGCCGCGCCGAAGGTTCCTGAGCATTTCGGGGGCGAGCGTATTGAGTCGTTGGATCAGTGGCAAACGGGTTCTCCGGGATTATGGCTGCGGCAGGATTCTGCAAGTTTAAAGGTAAAAGGCGAAAGTAAATTAAAGTAAAAGCCGCGCATGAAACAAAGCCTTACCCCCTGAACCTCTTCACGGGGTTCCCCGGTTGAATGCCGTGATCCCGCATAACGTCGATAACGACGCGCCCGATCGGGGCGGCGAAAATGCCTCGAAAGTAGCGCCTGACGATGGGGTTTTGGCACGCGTCCCCATTCCGGGGCGTATTTGTGCCAAATGAGCTGCCAAGAAGACGTATAGTGTGAAACTGCCTGAAGAATTTGTTGCCGCAAGACGTGAGGCTGGCGCAGCCAGTACAGAGGTAATGATTTCCCGGTGCCGCGAGCCGGCGCTGAGGGCGTAACCATTAGAGGCCATATTATGGAAGACAAGATTTCGGCAATACGCAAAGCACTGAGCAAGAATTTCAACGCCGCCCCGGTCGCGTACTTGAATGGGGACGGATGCCACCACTTCAACCTGGAACTGCCGAAGGTGACGCACCGGGTGCATTTCTCGCTGGACGTTGTCGAGAGGCGCGAGGCAGGAAACTTCAAGCGGCTGTGCAAAGAGGTGGCAAGCTACCTGAAGCGCAATCCCACGGGAAGGCCCAAGCAATTGCTCGTCACGATGACCGGTGTACTGGAGGAAAATTCGGTGGAGGACATCCCGGATGAGTCTCCAATCGCCTCCGCAGTCCAGTAGGAAATTCGCCTGCTCCCTTTCAGGCTGCGACCGCGTCTGCCTAAAGAAACCGGTCCGGATCATGCCGGCGAACGTGTGCCCATTGCTTGCGCCTCTTGCAGGGCCTGTTGTTGCAGGCTGGAGGTGATCCTGATGGGCGACGATGACGTTCCAATGGAAATGACCGAATCGGACCGTTGGGGCGGACAGGTCATGGCGCGCCTCGATGACGGTTTGTGCGCCGCCCTGGACAGAAACACGATGCTTTGTCGGATATACGACATCAGGCCGACGGTGTGCCGGGATTTTCAGGTTGGCGCACGCGAATGCCTTACCGAGCGCGCGGCGCTCGACGATGAGTAAGAAAAACGGGGAACAGACCCCGTAAAGACATCAACTCCCGTGGCGACAGTCAAAGGAACATCTACCTGAACGATGCCGCCCGGCTGGGGCTTTGGTTGCTCTGCCGGTGATGTCCGGCTGCAAGCGATTCATCGGTGGCAGAGACGTCCGGGAGGGAAAAACAAATGATCACCGTCCACCATCTCAATAATTCGCGCTCGCAGCGCGTGCTTTGGCTGTTGGAAGAACTGGGTCTCGAGTACGACATCAAGCGCTATCAGCGCGATCCGAAGTCCATGCTGGCGCCGCCTGCGCTGATCGAGGTGCATCCGCTCGGAAAGTCACCGGTGATCACGGACGGTGACCTGACGCTGGCCGAATCCGGCGCCATCATCGAGTATCTGGTCGGCCACTACGGCAACGGGCGCCTGGTGCCGGCGGCCGGGACGCGCGAGAAGCAGCGCTATACCTATTGGCTGCATTACGCCGAGGGTTCCATGCAGCCGATGCTGCTGTTGAAGCTGATCTTCGACCGGATCGAGAAAGCGCCGATGCTTTTCTTCGTCCGGCCGGTGGCCCGTGCCATCGCGCAGAAGGCGAAGACCTCGTTCGTCGAGCCCAACATCAAGCGGAATCTCGACTACATGGACGCCGAACTCGGCAAGACCAGCTGGTTCGCGGGTAAGGATTTCACCGCGGCCGACGTGCAGATGAGTTTTCCGCTAGAGGCGGCCGTGGTCCGGGGCGGGTTGGATATGCGGTGGCCGAGACTTATGGGATTTCTCAAGCGCATTCACGAGCGGCCCGCGTACAAACGGGCGATAGAAAGAGGCGGGGAGTATCAGTTGCTGCGTTGATCGTCGCTTTCGGTGAAGTCTATTGGAGGAGAAGCATGACCGCGTTCGTCATCGGCCACATCACGGTCAAGGATCCGGGCAAGTGGGCCGAGTATCGCAGCAAGGTGTCCGCGACGCTGGCAGCAGTTGGCGGTGAAGTGGTCCTGCGTGGCCGCACGGTCAATGTGTTGAGCGGCGAGCATTCGCACGCCGACGCCGTCGTACTCCGGTTTCCCGATGTGGGCACGGTCGAGAGCTGGTACAACTCTGTCGCCTATCAGGCGCTGATCCCGCTCCGGGAGCAGGCCGCCGAGATGGTGCTGATTACCTGCGAGGTTTGAGGGTCTGGCCCGGATGCGGGAATGCCTACCTCGTAAGACTATAATCGGCGCCAAGATCAAACCCCGAGTGTTTCCTGAATGAAAATCGGCGTATTTTTTGTGCGTGTCGTCGGTGGCGGCTTGCGCCACTTCACCGACATGGTGGCGCGCCGGCTGAGGAACAATTTCTATCTTTACCTCGCCGCCGCGTTCAGCGTCCTCGTAATCGCGGACGCGTTCACGCTGCATGCGGTGGTGGACATGCGCCAGCGGGCTTACGACGTAATGGTGCGCTACCGCATCGTGCAACCCAAGGCCGACGATCAGATCGTGATCGTCGACATCAACGAAGCGAGTCTGGCCGCCATGGCGCCGGACTATGGGCGCTGGCCATGGCCGCGGCAGGTGCTGGGTGAGTTTCTGCAGAATCTGGAAGCGCAGCGCCCCCGGGCCGTGGTCTTCGACATCCTGTTTTCGGACCCGGACGTCTACAACGCCGACAGCGATGCCTACTTCGACGAAGCGGTCGCGGGCACCGACAACACCTACTTTCCATGGCTGCGCCTGTCCGCCGAAAGCGACAGGCTCTCCGAATTGAAGCCGTCGATGATTCCCGGCGCGAAGCGCCTCGAAGGCGTGCCGGAATCGGACGGGACGATCGCTGCGGTCCTGCCGTTTTTCCAGGCGGTGCGCGACAGTGGTCGCATCGGCACGCACAACCTCTACCCGGACCGCGATGGCGTGGCGCGCAGCTACCGCTTGTTCCACGACGTCGACGGCTGGAGGCTGCCGTCGCTGCCCCTGCGCGTGGCCGCGGACCTCGGATTTGCCGGGCCGCCCCGCGCCAGCATTCTGCTGAACTGGCGCGGTCGTCCGTTTACCTACCGCTACGCCACCTTCAGCGACGTATTTCAGGACATGCAGCGCAAGAACCGCGAGCGCCAGCAGGACGAATTCAGCGGCAAGATCGTCATCATCGGCTCCACCGCACCCAGCCTGTTCGACATCAAGGCGACCTCGATGGCGCGTGAATTTCCAGGCGTGGAAATCCTTGCCACCGCCATCGACAACCTCAAACATGACGATTACATCCGCACGCCGGCCTCGAGTGTGCCGAATCTGATCATGGCGCTTCTCATCTTGTGGGCCACTGCGATCGCGCTGTTCCGCGACCCCGATTCCGACCGCTTCAACCGGGTGTTCGGCCTTTCCCAGTTCGGATTGCTGGGTTTTTCGTACGCCATGATCAACGTGACGTCCTATCATCTGAACCTGAGCGGCCCGGTATTGATCGGGTTTATTTATTTCTCGGTGGCGAAGGTTTATTCGGTCGCAACCGCCCGTGCACTGGAAAAGAGTGCGGTGGCGGCGACGCTTCACGATAACCACGCCAATGGCGTGACGTTGGCGGTGTATCAGTTCGACGGCGGGGCGGACCCGGTCAGCGGGCAGTTCCTCAAGCGCCTGCGAAGGCAAATGCTCAGACTCGCGCGCGAACCGATGGATGTGGACGTCGTCAAAGGCAGACAGAGGGGGCTTTGGGGATTGTTCGAGGCGACCGTGACCGCTTCCTGGGCGTATCCGCTGGAGGACGCGCAGCGCCGGGAACGGGTGGAACAGGATATTCAGCGGCTGCGCGAGGCGATGCCGGCGCTGGTCGAGGGGCTGCGCGTCAACAATGAGTCGCTTGCCGGCGAGGCGGTTCGGTCGGGTTCGATCGGCGCGGCGGGCGGCGAGGCTGCGCGCACGGAGTGGCGCGCCCTGTTTGCCGCCGCGCTCGGGGCGGCAAGCAAGGGCGGAAATTGATGCGCCGCCGCGGGCGTGATGCAATTTTTCCGGAGTGAGAGAACGATGCGACGAATACTGATGATGGCGATTTGCCTGGTGTTGCCGCTCGGCGCCGGGACATGGGAATCGAATGCGGCGACGGAGAAACAGGCGGCGGAGAATGGCGTGGCGCTCAAGGCCGACAAGATTCTGGCCGAGCCGTTTGCGGACGCGAAACAGGTCGGCACGTTGGCCAAAGGCGATGCGGTGACCATTCTGGATCGTAATGGTGGCTGGTACCAGGTGAAGGCGTCCACCACGCGAGGATGGATACGCATGCTTTCGGTTAGACGGGGCGAGGCCGGCAAGTCCAACGCCGCAAAAGACGTTGCCGCACTTTCCACCGGGCGTGCCGGCACCGGACAAATCGTGTCGACCACGGGAGTCAGGGGGCTGAGCGAGGCGGAACTCAAATCGGCCCGCTACGACGAGAATGAACTGAAAAAGGCCGAGTCCTTCGGCGTTTCGAAGAACGCTGCCGGCAATTTCGCGCAAAAGGGCGGATTGCTGGCGCAGGGGTTCAGTTATCTTCCGGAAAATTGAGGCCACCCATGATCAGACTTCTCCTGCTTGCGGTCCTTGCCACGCTGGCCACCGGATCGAGCGCGGTTGACTTCGACCAACTGAAACGACTCGATAAATTACTCAAGAAGCCGGCGCAACAGTCGAGCCCGGCGCCGCAGGCGCCGGCGGCTGCGCAGCCGTCGCAGGGTCCGGAGCTCCCGGCGATTCCGCCCGTTGGCAACGTGCCGGAGGCGGATGAGATCCGCATCGGTCGGTACATTGCCGGCAACCTGCTGGGCGCGGCGCCTCTGGTGAACGACCCGGCGCTGCAGGCCTACGTCAACCGCGTTGGCCGGTGGGTGGCCAGTTCGAGCGACCGGCCCGACCTGAAGTGGACCTTCGGGGTGATCGAGTCGAACGACGTCAATGCGTTCGCGGCGCCCGGAGGGTACGTCTTTCTAACGCGTGGCCTGTACCGGTTGCTTCACGATGAAGCGGAATTGGCCGGTGTGCTGGGGCACGAGATCGGCCACGTGATCAGAAAGCATCATCTCAAAGTGTTGCAGAAGAGCCAGGCAATCGACGTCGGCAGCAGCCTGCTCAAGAAGCAACTCGGCGACAAGAAGATCGCGAAAACGCTGGTCGGCAGCGGCGCCGAGATTATGGCGCGTGGCCTGGACAAGAGCGCCGAGTTCGAGGCCGACCGCATCGGCGTGGTATTGGCCGTCCGAGCGGGTTACGACGCATTCGGCTTGCCCGCCGTGCTGCAGGAAATCGCCAATGCCTCGGGGGACAGCTCGAGCGTGGCCCTGCTGTTTAAGACTCACCCGCATCCTGACGAGCGCCTGGCGCGGCTCGGCGAGGCGATGGGCACGCGCTTCGATGATCTGAAAGACGCGAAAAACCTGAAAGAAAGGCTGTTTGCACTCCGGTAGTCCGAAGTGCGGCGCGCCCCACACTGGGCCTTCCGCTGTCGGGCAAGCCCCGCGCATATACTGGTAACATCAATCGTGCCGGCCATCACCGGCATTTTTTTATTCGCCCCAAGGAATAATCATGACAAAGGATCGTCACGCGATCTACCCCAGCCTCAAGGACAAGGTCGTTTTCATCACCGGAGGTGGATCGGGGATCGGTGCATCGATCGTCGAAGGATTCGTGCGCCAGGGCGCTAAAGTCGGATTCGTGGACATCGACGAAGCCGAAAGCAACAAACTTGTTCACAAACTCAAAGGCAACGGACCGCTGCCGCGGTTCATCCATTGCGATGTTCGCGACATCGGTCAATTGCGCGCGGCAATCGAAACGGTGCAGTCGGAATTCGGTGATGTCGGTGTATTGGTGAACAACGCCGCGCGCGACGACCGCCATTCGATCCAGAGCGTAACAGTCGAATTCTGGGACGAGCGCATTGCGGTCAACCTGCGACATCAGTTCTTTGCGTCGCAGGCTGTCATTGAACAGATGAAGCGGCTCGGCGGCGGATCGATCATCAACTTCGGCTCGATTTCCTGGATGACCGCAACCGGGGGCATGCCCGCTTATACCACCAGCAAAGCCGCGGTCCACGGCCTGACGCGCGGACTGGCACGCGACCTCGGGCCGTTCAACATTCGGGCGAATACCGTCTCTCCCGGCTGGGTCATGACCGAGCGCCAGCTCAAGTTGTGGGTGACGCCGGAAGGCGAGAAGCAGATGGACGCAGTCCAATGCCTGAAAGGCCGGTTGCGGCCCGAAGACCTCGCCAACATGGTGCTGTTTCTCGCATCGGAGGACGCGAAGATGATCACGTCGCAGAACTTCGTTGTGGATGCGGGATGGACGTAGGAAAAACGCCTCAAACCGTTTTCACCGCAGAGACGCAGAGGACGCAGAGGAAAGACAAGGGCAAATGAAAATAGAAGTGATACAACCGGTCATATGGCTGATAATCCGTAGCGGTGAAAGTTGGCGGCACAAATCTACCAACAATCTCTCTGCTATTCACACCAGGTTTGTTTTTCCCCCGCGTTCTCTGCGCCTCTGCGGTGAAGATCTAGCTGGCACCGAAATCGGGTTCGAAACGGACGCGGCCCGTGATCGTCGCGCCAGGCGACAGCACCGTACCACCGGTCTGCCCGGAGTCGAGATGCCCGAGGTTCAGCCAGTCCACCGTGTTGCTGACCGGCTCGACGCACAGAAAGTCGCGCGCAGGTGGGGTGTAAACCACCAGGTGGGATATCGGCGATTCGGCGCTCATGCGCAGTCGCCGTCCCGTCTCCGGCCAGCGCATCGTGGCCACGCGCTTCCAGCCGATGAAGTTGTTGTCGAGCGTCACCGACGCCACTTTCAGTTCGCGCGCAAGCGACTCGACGGTCTCGTTGCGGGTGAGCCGGACCGGCATGCCGTCATCCGCTTCCCACATCTGCGCAACCTCAGCGTGTAAGGTCATGCCGGGCGTGTAAGGAAAGTAGGGGTGCTGGCCAAAGCCCAGCGGCATCGCCAGCGTGTCGGTATTGCTGACGAGGAGTTCCACCTCGAGAGTGTGCGGCGTCAGCGCGAAGTGCTGCTCGGCACGATAGGCGAACGGCCAGTCTCCGCGCTCGTGCTCCAGTACGATGCTCGCGGAAGCGGCATCATGACCGGTAATTTTCCAGGGAAGGTTCCAGGCGTTGCCATGGATGGTGTGCGGCGAGTTGCCGAAATTGCGCGGCAGCGCGATGTGGCGTCCGGCGAAAACGAAGCGCCCGTCACGCACGCGGCCGCAGAACGGCACCAGCGGAAAGCTCGCCATCAACTGCGGATTGCCCTCGGCGATTCCTTCAGGGCTGGCGCGCCGCATCCACTCGACGGCCCGGTTTTTCTCCTTGCTGTAGAAGCGCGCAATGGAGCCGCCTATTGCGGGCGCGATGTCCAGGTGCAGGGCTCCCGCGGAGATGCTGATGACGGGGGTTTTTTTCATGCCGGTCTCATCGGCAGCCGATAGAATCGAATCGCGTTGTCGTTCATGACCGCCATTCGATCCGCCGCGGAGTGCGGCGCGAGGATTTTCTTCACCGCTGCCAGCCAGGCGGAGTAGTCCGACTTGAGCAGCATGACTGGCCAGTCGCTGCCCCACACGATGCGCTCCACGCCGAAACATTCGAGCAGGTGTCCGGCATAGCGGCGAAGGTCGTCGGGCTTCCACCCGGGGCGGGCTTCGGTAACCAGACCGGAAAGCTTGCAGTACGCCGTGGTTTCGCGCGCGATGCGGCGCAAGTCGTCGGCCCAGGGTTGCCACATTCCGCCGGCGATATCCGGCTTGCCCCCATGATCGACGATGGCGCGCAAATCCGGATGACGCAAGAGCAGCGCGAGCGCGGCTTTGAGATGCGGCGGCCGGACCAGCAGGTCGAACGACAGGTCAAGCGCGATTACGGCACGCAGCGCCGGCGCGAGTTTCGGCTGTAGCACCCACTCGACGTCGGCGATTTCCTGGAGCATCGGGCGGATGCTGCGCAGCAGCGGATCGCGCGCGAGATCGTTCAATGCGTCGGGCGCGTGCGCCGCCGCCATGTCGATCCAGCCGACCACACCTTTGATCAAGCCGCCGCTGGTACGGGCCTGGTCCAGCAGCCAGCGCGTTTCGGCAACGGTCTGCGCCGCTTGCACGACGACGCTGCCGGCGATGCCGTTTGCCGCGGCGAGCGTGCGAAAGTCCTCGACCAGGTAGTCCCGCTCGATGCGCGCCGCGGCGGGGTCGCTGTCGTCGCCGATCCAGCCGTAGTCGGCGCGG
>JANOGP010000335.1:0-14679 GCA_031406075.1 Betaproteobacteria bacterium | reverse complement strand
CTGGTCAGGTTCGGATTCATCGGCAATGGGCGTTACCCTTACGGGCCGGGCGCGCGGTGCGCCCCGGGCTTAGGCGTGAAGGAATTATACGGGGGCCGTAGTTGAACAAGAACAACTCGCTGCCGATCGTCTCGCTGCTCAGCGCTGCCATGGTGTGGGGGCTGATCTGGTTTCCGTATCGTGCTCTTGATTCGGCCGGAGTCGGCGGCGCGCTGGCATCTTTTCTGACGTATTTCCTCGCGCTGTTCCCAGGCCTGGTATTTCTGCGCGGGCGGACGACCAAGATCGCCCGGTCCGCCTGGCTGCTTGCGGCCATCGCGCTGGCGGCGGGGTGGTGCAATCTCGCCTTTGTCCTCGCCGCCATCCGCGGCGAGGTCATGCAGGTCATGCTGCTGTTCTACCTGGCGCCGTTGTGGACGCTGGTGTTTGCGCGTGTCCTGCTCGGCGAGAAGCCGGGTCCGGCCGGTTATGTTGTGATCGCGCTGTCGCTGGGCGGAGCGGTGATCATGCTCGGCCGGACCGGTGCGCTCCTGCCGCTGCCGCGCAGCGGCGCCGAGTGGCTGGGGCTGTCATCCGGCATGGCGTTCGCCCTGTCCAACGTGCTTAGCCGCAAGGCAAGGCACGTCGATGTGGCGGTCCGCTCGCTGGCCGTGTGGGTCGGGGTGTCGCTGGTGGCGCTGCCGGTGATGCTGCTCATCGAGGATCCCGTGCGTTCATTGCGGGCGCTGGATGCTTATTCGATGCTGCTGGTGGTGGTGCTGGCCGTGGTGATTTTCTCGGTCAACGTGGTGGTGCAGTACGGACTGGCGAACACCGGCTCCAATCAGGCGATCGTCATATTCCTGTCGGAACTGGTGTTTGCCGCGGTGGGGTCGTATGTGCTTGCGTCCGAGGCGATGACCTGGAGGCAGTGGCTGGGCGGGGCGATGGTGGTGGCGGCTACGCTGTGTTCCGGGCGTTTGCGGCAGGCGGCGCAAAGATCAGCGCACGCTTGATTGCGGCGCGACGCTATCGAGTTCGATGCGCGGCGCCGGCATCCAGCCTTTCTTGCGGTGTTCGGCGATGACGGTTGTGAAAATGCCCCCGCGCACGTAGAAACGCGCAGTCAGCCGCATGAAACGAGGTTTCGTCGCCGCGGCAAGATCGTCGAGAATGCGGTTGGTGACGGCTTCGTGGTAAGCGCCTTGGTCGCGGTAGGCCCAGATATAGGTTTTCAGACTCTTGAGTTCGACGCACTTGCGGTCGGGAATGTATTCGAGGCAAAGCGTGGCGAAGTCCGGCTGTCCAGTCATCGGACAGAGGCAGGTGAATTCCGGAATCTCCATATGAATCAGGTAATCCCGCAACGGATTCGGATTCGGGAAGGTGGTCAGGGTCAGCGCCGGCTTGCTTGGCATTCTCTTGGGGGCGAATCAGTTGTTAAAATACGCCCTGAAAAAACACGCGCCTGGTCCTTATTAGGGGCCCCAGGCGCTTGTTTTGTGGGCATCCGTTCAAATTATAAGCCTTTATAAAATTGCGATAGTGCGACTCACTCACATCAAGCTGGCCGGTTTCAAGTCCTTCGTCGACCCCACCCACATACCGGTTCCCGGCCAACTGGTCGGCGTCGTCGGTCCTAACGGCTGCGGTAAATCCAACGTTATCGACGCGGTGCGCTGGGTGCTCGGGGAATCCTCGGCCAAGCAGCTTCGCGGCGAGAACATGCAGGACGTCATCTTCAATGGCTCCGGCGAGCGCAAGCCGGTCGGCCGCGCCAGCGTCGAACTGATTTTCGACAACAGCCTGGGCAAGGCGGCCGGGCCATGGTCGCAATACGGCGAAATCTCCGTCAAGCGCGTGCTCGAGCGCGACGGCGAGTCCTCTTATTTCATCAACAACCTGCACGTGCGCCGGCGCGACGTCGCCGACATCTTCCTGGGCACCGGCCTGGGCGGCCGCGGCTACGCGATCATCGAGCAGGGAATGATTTCGCGCATCATCGAGGCCAGGCCGGAAGACCTGCGCAGCTTTCTCGAGGAAGCCGCCGGGGTATCGAAGTACCGCGAGCGCCGGCGCGAAACCGAACTCAGGCTCGACGACACGCGCGAGAACATGCTGCGGGTTGACGACATCCGCCACGAACTCGGCGCTCAACTTGAACATCTCGAATTCCAGGCCGAGAGGGCGTCAAAGTACCGCGAGCTGGAGGCGGAACTGAAGCGCACGCAGCACACGCTGTGGCTGCTTCGCAAACGCGACGCTGCCGCGCAGCGCGCTCGCATCGGCCGCGATATCGAGGCAACGGGCGTGGAACTGGAGGCGGAGACCGCGAGCCTGCGCGATGCCGAAAAGCGCGTCGAGGAATTGCGCGCCAGCCACTATAGCGTTTCCGATTCGGTGCACGCCGCCCAGGGCGCGCTTTACGAGGTCAACGCCGAGGTCGCCCGCATCGAGCAGCAGATCCAACACCTGCGCGACAGCCGCAATCGCGCACAGCACCAGCTGGAGTCGGTGCGCGCGCAGGAAGCGGAGCAGCGCAGCCGCCAGGCGTTGCAGGAGGCGGCGCGTAGCGCCGCCGACGAATCGCTGGCGAAGGCGCGCGAGCAACTGGACGTGCTTGCCGGTGAACTGGCGGCCACGCGGGAAGCGTTGCCGGCCGCCGAAGAGGCGTTTCGCGGGGCGCAGGCGCAGCTCGCCGAGGCGCGGCACCGCCTCACCCAGGCCGAACAGCAGTTGCAACTGGAACAAGCGCGGGCCGGCCACGGCGAGAAGCTGCTGCAGCAACTGGAAACGCGGCGCTCGCGACTGGAAGAAGAGCGCGATGGCCTGGAAGTGCCAAACCTGAGCGAGCTGGTAAGGCGGGAAACGGAGATCGGGGAACTGGCTCAACGTCTGTATCAACAGCGCGATGCGCTCGAGCAATGCGACGCCGATCTGCCCGCACTCGAAGCGGCGATGCACGGCGCGGAACAGGATGCCGAGCAGACCCAGCAGTGTCTCAACCAGCTCGATGCCCGCCTCACCGCGCTGCAGTCGCTGCAGGATCAGGTCAGCCGCGCGGGCGAAATTGAACCCTGGCTGGAACGCCACGATTTGCGCGGCAATCCGCACCTGTGGCAGGGAATCAGGATCCGGGAAGGCTGGGAGGATGCGCTCGAAGCGGTGTTGCGCGAGCGCCTGAACAGCATCGGTCTCACCGACCTCGCGCAGGTGCATGCCTGGCTGGCAGAAACGCCGCCCGGAAAGGTTACCTTCCATCGCATCGCCACGTCCGTGGGCGCCGTCGAGCCTGCCGCGGCAGGGCTAACGCGGCTCACGGATTACGTGACGTGCACCGATGCGCGATTGCCGGCGGTGCTTGGCGACTGGCTGGCGCGGGTCTACGTGCTGCCTGACGCCGCCAACGGCGTGGACCTGGCCCGTGACCTGCCCGCCGGTGCCATGCTGGTCAGTGCGCGGGGGCACGTTTTCACCGCCACCAGCGTGAGTTTCCATGCGGCCGATTCTGAAGTACACGGGATCCTGTCACGCCAGCGAGAAATCGAGGCATTGTTTGCGGAGCACGCCGGTGCCGACGAGGAACTGCGAGGACAACGTGCAATCGCGATATCCTGGAAGACCGAATTCGAAGAGCGCCGTGCGGAGGCCGAGCGCCTGCGACGGGCGGTGGCGGAATTGCAGGAAAATCATCACCAGTTGAGACTCGACCATGTGCGCCTGTCGCAGCTTGCCGAGCGTCTCAAGGCGCGTGGCGAACAGATCGTGCGTGAGCTTGCAGAAATCGATGCGGACATGGCGCGCGAGTCGCTGCAGAGCGAGGAGGCGAGGCGCCAGATCGATGCGCTGGCCGCCGGAATGGAGGCGCTGCGGTCCGGGGTCGAATCCGCCGAGCAGGCGCACGCGAACGCGGAGTCGGCCTTGCAGGCCAGCCGGGTGAACGCCCAGCAAATCGAGCGTCAGCACCAGGAAGCAAAGTTTCAAGAGACAACTATATCAAATAAAATTATAGATATAGAGTATTTACTTAATGTTATTTATGAGAATCTGCAGCGCCTCTCCAGCGAATCCGAGACACTGTCTGCGGAGATCTCCCAAAGCGACGAGAGCACGCTGCAGGCGCAACTGCAGGCGCAACTCGCCGCCCGCGTCGAACGCGAGCAACGCCTGAAGCAGGACCGCGAGGAGTTGCAGGCAGCCGAGGACAGGCTGCGCGGCACCGAGCAGGAGCGGCTGGCGTCGGAACAGAAACTGGCGCCGTTGCGCGAGCGCATAAACGAACTGCGCCTCAAGGAACAGGAAGCCCGGATCGCCGAAGACGGCTTTGCCCTCCAACTGGCGGAGGCCGGCGCCGACGAACAGGAACTGCTGCCGCTGCTGGAAGAAGGCGCGCGCGCAGGCAGGCTGCAAAACGAGATCAACCGCATCAACGAGGACATTTCCGGGCTGGGTGCGGTGAATCTGGCCGCACTGGAGGAACTGGGGACGGCGCGAGAACGCAAAGTCTACCTGGACGCCCAGTCGCAGGACCTGACCGAAGCCGTTACCACGCTGGAAAGCGCAATCCGCAAGATCGACCGCGAGACCCGGGAGCGTCTGCAGGAGACTTTCGATGCCGTGAACAAATACTTCGCCGAATTGTTCCCGGTGCTTTTCGGCGGTGGCGAGGCCAAACTGGTGATGACCGGCGAGGAAATACTCGATGCCGGCGTACAGGTGATCGCGCGTCCGCCCGGAAAACGCAATTCGTCGATCCATCTGCTCTCCGGTGGCGAGAAGGCGCTCACCGCACTGGCGCTGGTATTCTCGATGTTCCAGCTCAATCCCGCGCCCTTCTGCCTGCTCGACGAGGTGGACGCGCCGCTGGACGACAGCAATACGGAGCGTTTCTGCGATCTGGTAAAGAAAATGTCTGCGATCACCCAGTTCATGTTCATAACCCACAACAAGATCACCATGGAAATGGCCAGCCAGCTGATTGGCGTCACCATGCAGGAGCAGGGCGTATCGCGCGTGGTTGCGGTGGACGTGGACGAGGCGCTGCGCATGCGCGAAGAGGCCGCAGCCTGATAGCATCTTGGCCACGGGCTCGCACGGGGAGAGGCAATGAGTGATTTGCAGATCGGCTTGCTGATGCTCGGGGTGCTGGTGGTGGCCGGGGTGTTGGCGTTCAACTGGCATCAGGAAAGGCAGTTCCGCCGCCGTGCCGAGCAAACGTTTGCCGGCGGGCATGACGACATCCTTTTCGAGCGCCGGGCAAACGGGGCGGCGGCGACCGTGTCGCCTCAGGATCGGCGCGACGAAGCGCGCATCGAGCCGCGCATCACCCCGCTGATGGATGCGCCGGGCGAGGACGGACTTGCCGGCGGGTTGGTACTGCAATCCGGCCTGCCGCAACCCGAAATCGACTATATCGTCGAGGTTCGCGCCGGCGAAGTCATTCCTGCCGAAAAGCTTGCGCAATTGCGCCGGACGCTGGCCACCCTGGGGCGTATCATCAACTTCAGCGGATTCGATTTCATATCGAAGTCCTGGCAGCGGTTGGCCCTGGATGACGCGCGCTACACCTCGGTGCGCGCGGCACTGCAACTGGTCGACCGTTCCGGTCCGGTAAACGGCGAGCACTTGCAACGGTTCGGCGACGCGGTGAGGTCGGCGGCCCGCGAAATTGCGGCCATTGCCGAACTGCCCGAGTACGCGCCGGCTCTCGAACAGGCCGCGGACCTCTACCGATTCTGCGAGGATGTCGACGTTATGGTCGGACTCAACGTCGTGGCGCGCACCGGCCAGGTGTTTCACGGCACCACGATTCGCGCACTGGCCGAGGCAGCCGGGTTGCACCTTCAGCCGGGTGGCGTGTTTCACTGCCTGGACGAGCAGGGCGGCGCGCTGTTTTCGCTCGACAACCAGGAACCGGAACCGTTCCTGATCGACAAGATCCGCAGCCTTTCCACGCCGGGCATCACCTTCCTGCTCGATGTGCCACGGGTGTCGGATGGCCTTCGTGCGTTCGATCGCATGGTGGCGATGAGCCGCAGTTTCGCCGACTCGCTCGATGGCGTGCTCGCGGACGACAATCGCGTGCCGCTCGACGATGCCGGACTGGACAAGATCCGCGCCCAGTTGCGCGCAATGTATGGCGCCATGGAACAGCGCGGCATCCACTCCGGCAGCCCGCTGGCGCTGCGCCTGTTCTCCTGATGGGAGTACCCGCCGCGATCACCGCCCGCGCCGAAAAGCTGCGGCGCGAAATCGAACGCGCGAACTACGACTACTACGTCAAGGACACGCCGACACTGCCGGACGCGGAATACGACCGGCTGTTCAGAGAATTGCAGGCGGTGGAAGCCCGGTATCCCGAACTTGTCACTACCGATTCGCCGACTCAGCGCGTCGGAGGCGCGGTACGGCCCGATCTGCCGGAGGTGCAGCACGCAGTGCCGATGCTGTCGGTGCGCACCGAGACCGATTCGGAAGCGAGCGGCGCGATAACGTTCGACAGCCGCATCCGCCGCGAGCTGAAACTCGGCCCTGACAATCCGCCGGTTGAGTACAACGCGGAACTCAAATTTGATGGTGTCGCAATCAGCCTGCGCTACGAAAACGGCGTACTGGTACGCGCAGCAACCCGCGGCGACGGCCAGATCGGCGAAGACGTAACTCCGAATGCCAAGACCATCCGCAGCGTGCCGCTGCGACTGAGATCCGGTCAACCGGCTGCCGTGCTGGAAGTGCGAGGCGAGATATTCATGCGTCGCGACGCGTTCGAAAAGCTCAACGAGCGGCAGCGCGCCGCCGGCGAAAAAGTGTTCGTCAATCCGCGCAACGCGGCAGCCGGCTTTTTGCGACAACTCGATTCGCGGATCACGGCGAATCGGCCTCTGTCATTTTATGCCTACGGGCTGGGCGAGGTCGGTGGGTGGGCGCTGCCGCCGACCCAAAGCGCGATACTGGACGCACTGCAGGACTTCGGCGTGCCGGTATCGAAGGAGCGGGTGGTCGCACATGGCGCCGAAGGGCTGATTGCCTTTCACGTAGGTATTGCGGCGCGGCGCGATCAATTGCCGTTCGATATCGACGGGGTGATCTACAAGGTGAACAGTCTTGATCTGCAGCGCAAACTCGGCTTCGTCGCGCGCGAGCCGCGCTGGGCGGTTGCGCACAAGTATCCGGCTCAGGAAGAGATCACGCAAGTCCTCGACATCGAAGTGCAGGTCGGCCGCACCGGCGCGCTCACACCGGTCGCAAGGCTTGCGCCGGTTTTTGTCGGAGGCGTCACCGTGACCAACGCCACCCTGCACAACGAAGACGAAGTCAGGCGCAAGGACGTGCGCGTTGGCGATTTCGTCGTCGTACGCCGCGCGGGCGACGTCATCCCGGAAGTTGTCGGCGTGGTGAAGGAGCGCCGTCCGGCCGGCGTACGGTCGTTCCGTATGCCTTCAAAGTGCCCGGTGTGCGGATCGAACGTCGAGCGGCCGGAAGACGAGTCGGTCGCCCGTTGCACCGCCGGACTGTATTGCCCGGCCCAGCGCAAACAGGCGCTGCTTCATTTTGCCGGGCGTCGCGCGATGAATATCGAAGGTTTGGGAGAGAAACTGGTCGATCAACTGGTGGACCATGACATGGTGAAAACGCCTGCCGATCTCTATCGCCTCGATCAGGAGAAACTGGGAAACCTCGAGCGCATGGCGGAAAAATCCGCCGCCAATGTTCTCGATGCGATCAAAAAAAGCGAAAATACGACGCTGGCGCGCTTCATCTATGCGCTTGGCATCCGCAATGTCGGCGAAGCGACCGCCCGGGACCTGGCGCGCCATTTTGGCAAACTGGAGCCACTGATGCAGGCAAGCGAGGATGAGCTGCAGGCGGTATCCGACGTCGGCCCGGTGGTGGCGCGCAGTATTGCCCGGTTCTTCGGCGAACGTCATAACCGCGACGTGGTGGCGCAGATGCGCAGACTCGGCGTGGCCTGGGCGGATTTACCTGTCGCCAGGGCGCCGGTTCAGCCGCTCGCCGGAAAAACCTTTGTGTTGACCGGCACGTTGCCCCATCTTTCACGTGAGCAGGCGAAAGAGCGCATCGAAGCGAAGGGCGGCAAGGTGTCCGGCAGCGTATCGAAAAATACCGATTACGTCATCGCCGGCGCCGAACCGGGGAGCAAGCACGACAAGGCGCGGGAATTCGGTATCGCTGTGCTCGACGAGCAGGGATTGCTAGAATTGCTCGGCCGGAACACCTGAACAACGCGGAGCCTGCATTGAACACGATCACCAAAGCCGTCTTCCCGGTAGCCGGATTGGGCACGCGCTTTCTTCCTGCGACCAAGGCGAGCTCGAAGGAAATGCTGCCGGTGGTCGATAAGCCGCTCATCCAGTACGCGGTGGAAGAGGCGGTCGCCGCCGGCATCACCCAGATGGTATTCATCACCGGACGCACCAAACGCGCCATCGAGGACCATTTCGACAAGGCCTACGAGCTGGAGACCGAACTGCAGGCGCGCGGCAAGCTGCAGATGCTCGAGCAGGTGCAGAACATCGTGCCCAAGCACATTAGTTGCATTTATGTGCGCCAGACCGAGGCGCTCGGACTCGGCCATGCGATCCTGTGCGCCCGGCCGGTGGTCGGCAATGAACCGTTCGCGGTAATCCTCGCCGATGATCTGATCGACGGCAATCCGCCGGTAATGAAGCAGATGGTCGATGTTTATGCGCTAGAGCGCTGCTCGTTGCTGGCGGTGCAGACCGTGGCGCGCGAGGAAACCTCGAGCTACGGCATCGTCAAGTCCGAGCAGGGAGAACGCGGCATGCACCGCATCACCGGCATCGTCGAAAAACCGCGTGCGGAGGATGCGCCTTCCAATCTTGCAGTGGTCGGGCGATATGTACTGACGCCTGAGATATTCGAACATCTCGAGAGGGTCAAACCTGGTGCGAGCGGCGAGATCCAGCTCACCGACGGCATTGCCGCGCTCCTCAAAGATCAACGGGCGCTCGCGTACGAGTTCCAGGGCGTGCGCCACGATTGCGGATCCAAGCTCGGCTACCTTAAGGCGAATGTGCTTTACGCGCTGCGTCATCCCGAGATAGGCAACGATTTTGCGGCTTTTCTCGAGCTGCTACGTCCCGAATCGAAGAAGCCCCGGTCGAATGCTGGATAAGAAACGGGCCTGGCAGGTGTTGCACGAGGCTGATCTGGTGTGCTCCGAAGAGGACGTGGGCCGCGCGGTCGAACGTGTCGCGGGAGAAGTTACGGCCAGGCTCGCCGAGGCCAATCCGCTGGTACTGTCGGTCATGGGCGGCGCCGTGGTGTTCACCGGCCGGCTGCTGCCCTTGCTGCATTTCCCGCTGGAGCTCGATTATTTGCACGTAACCCGGTACGACGGCAGAACCCGCGGCTCGGAAGTGCGATGGAAAGCCGGACCGCGCACCGATATTCGCGGCCGCACGCTGCTGGTGGTGGACGACATTCTCGATGAAGGCAACACGCTGGCGGCGGTGCGGGAGAGATTGCTCGCCGACGGCGCGGCTGCCTTTTTCAGCGCGGTGTTCGCCGACAAGGACATTGGCCGCGACAAGCCGATCCGGGCCGATTTCGTCGGCGTGAGCGTGCCCGACCGCTATGTTTTCGGATTCGGCATGGACATCAACGAATACTGGCGCAATCTTCCCGCAATCTACGCATTGAAGTCCTGAGACAGAAATCATGCTCGGCATAATCGGCGGCACCGGCCTTACGCAACTCGCCAATCTGGAAATCACACGGCGCCAGGTGGTACGCACGCCTTATGGCGAGCCTTCCGGTGCGCTGACTTTCGGCAGACTGGGAGGCCGCGAAGTCGTGTTCCTGGCCCGTCACGGCTACGGGCACACCATTCCCCCGCATGCAGTGAACTACCGGGCCAACATCTGGGCACTGCATTCGGAAAAGGTTTCGCGGGTAGTCTCCATCGCGTCCGTCGGCGGCATCCGCGCCGACATGAAGCCGGGCACGCTGGCGCTCCCCATCCAGATCGTCGATTACACCTACGCGCGCAAGCACACTTTCTTCGACGGCCCGGATCAACCGGTCACGCATGTGGATTTCACCCACCCTTACTGCGTCAAGCTGCGCGGCCAATTGCTGGTTGCGGCGAGCAAGGCGAAGCAGGCAATCGTAGATGGAGGCGTCTATGCCGCTACGCAAGGCCCGCGCCTGGAATCGGCTGCCGAGATCGACCGTCTCGAGCGCGATGGCGCCGACATGGTTGGAATGACCGGCATGCCCGAAGCAGCGCTCGCGCGCGAGCTCGGCTTGCGCTATGCAACCGTCGCGGTCGTGGTGAACTATGCGGCGGGGCGTGGCGACAGCGCCGATGCAATACATCTGGAGCAGATCAGTGCGGTAATCAAGACCACCATGGTGAAGGTGCGGACACTGCTGGAAAAACTGATGGAAGGCGATGATTAGGCCGGTATTGAGGATGGGCGATCCGCGCTTGCTGGAACGCGCCGCTTCAGTGGCCGAGTTCGACACCCCGGAACTGCATGCGCTGATCCAGGACATGGAAGACACCATGCGGGCAAAGGATGGGGCGGGCCTCGCCGCGCCGCAGATCGGCGTCAGCCAGCAGGTGATGATCTTCGGCGTCGGCTTCAACCCGCGTTACCCGGACGCCGAGGAGGTGCCTTACACAGTACTGATCAATCCGGTGCTGGAGCCGATCGGAGCCGAAATGGAAGAGGGATGGGAGGGCTGTCTGTCGGTACCGGGGATGCGCGGCTTGGTGCCGCGTTACGCCAATCTGCGCTACCGGGGTTACGATCAATTCGGCAAACCGATCGACCGGACCGTAACGGGGTTTCACGCCCGGGTGGCGCAGCACGAAACCGACCACCTGATGGGCATCCTCTATCCGATGCGCATACCAGACTTGCGCAACTTCGGCTTCAACGAAGAACTTTTTCCCGGACAGCAAATCGTCGACGCGTAATCAGCCAGGTTGCAATTCGCGCACCAGATCGGCCTCGAGCCGCACGACCCGTTTGGAATCGTTCAGTGTCTCTCCGGTCACCAGGAAGCTGTCTTCGGCACGCTCTCCCAGCGTGTTGATTTTAGCGGTGTAGACATTGATGCCGTAGCTGTCCAGCAAGCGCGCGATCCGGTATAGAAGGCCGGGACGATCGCTCGCCACAATGTTCAGATAGTAGTAGGCGCCTTTTTCGTCGGGACGGATATGCACTTCCGGCGTTATCGGCACGTAACGCACCTGGCGCGACATCCGGCCCGTTGAAGGCGGCGGCAACGGGCCGTGCGCACGCAACCGGCTCTCCAGCTCGTGCTCGACGTAGCTGATCAGGTCGCGGTAATGCAATGTCGCCCTGGCCGGGTCCATGACCTGGAAGCTGTCGAGCGCATAGCCGTGACTGGTGGTATAGATCTTGGCCTCGACGATGCTGAAGCTGATGCTCTGGAAGAAGCCGCAGATGCGCGCGAACAGAGACTTCTCGTCGCGCGAATAGATCATCACCTGCAGTCCCTCGCCGATCGGGGAGAGCCGCGCCTTGATGACGGGCACCGGGGAATTCGCGCGATAGTTGAGCAGACGGGTGTGCCAGACTATTTCCTGCTCGTCGTGGCGCAGGAAGTAGGAATCGTCGAGCCGATTCCAGAGATCGCGCTGCGAACCCTCGGGAATCGCGTATGCGCGCAATTTCTCAAGTACCCGTTCCTGGCGCGCCTGCATGGTGAATTCGGCGGGCAGGGCGGCCGGGTTGAGCATTCGTCGTGTGGCCCGGAACAGATCCTCGAGAAGTTTTCCCTTCCATGCATTCCAGACCTTCGGGCTGGTGCCGCGTATGTCTGCGACGGTCAGCAGATAAAGCGCAATCAGATGGCGTTCGTTGCCAACTTTTGCGGCAAACTCGCCGATCACGCCGGGATCGGAAAGATCCTGTTTTTGCGCGGTCGCGGACATGGTGAGATGGTGCTCCACCAGCCACGCCACGAGGTCGGTATCCTGCTTCGACAACCCGTGCGTCTTGCAAAACCGGCGCGCATCCGCCATTCCCAGCTTGGAGTGGTCGCCGCCGCGGCCCTTGGCGATGTCGTGAAAGAGTCCGGCAAGGTAAAGCACTTCCGGGCGCTGGAATTCCGCGAACAGCCGGCTGCAGAACGGATACTCGTGCGCCATCTCGGGGATGCCGAAGCGCCGCAGGTTGCGCACCACCATCAGGATATGCTCATCCACGGTATAGACGTGGAAGAGGTCGTGCTGCATGCGTCCTACAATGCGCCCGAACGCGGGAATATAAGGCCCCAGCACGCCGTACTGGTTCATCCGTCGCAGCGCGTGAGTGAGGCCGGAAGGGCGGCGAAGGATCTCCATGAACCGGTTGCGATTCACCGGATCGCGGCGGAATGCCGCGTCGATTTTCTTGCGCGCGTGCCACAGCGCCCGCATCGTAGGCACCGCGAAGCCTTTGAGTTCGGAGTGGTCCTGCAGCAGCAGAAAGGCTTCGAGGATGGCCGAGGGCTGTTTCTGGAACAGCGTGTACGCCGCTTCCAGAAGTTCGTTGCGCACGCGAAAGCGCTCGTTGAGCGGCCGGGGTTCGGCATCCACCGGGGGGGAAATGCGGCTCCGCAGGTTCTGCAGCACAATGGTGTTGAGCAATTGCACCTGCTTCGCAGTGCTGTAGAAGCGCTGCATCAACTGCTCGCTGGCGCGTCTGGCAGGCGTATCCGAGAGCCCGTACTCCTGGGCCAATGCGGACTGAAAATCGAATAACAGCCGGTCTTCCCGCCGCGATACGAGGTAATGCAGCCGCGCCCGCAATTCGGCAAGCGTGGACCCGTGGCGTTGCAGTTGCCGCGCTTCTTCGCGGGTGAGAATGCGCTGCTTGGTCAGATCGGCCCAACTGCGTCCGAGCTTTGCTGCGCGCGCGATCCACAGAATGTTCTGCAGATCGCGCAGGCCGCCGGGACTTTCCTTGAGGTTCGGCTCGAGGTTGTAGGCGGTATCGTTGAAGCGGGTATGGCGTTGCTGCTGCTCGAGCAGCTTGGCTTCGACGAAATAGGGAACATCGAGTCCCTCCTCGATGGTCTTTACGAAGCGCGAATAAAGCTTACGGTTGCCGGCAATGAGCCGCGATTCCAGCAGCGTGGTCTGCACGGTGACGTCGCGATTCGCCTCATCGCTGCACCCGGCAACGGTGCGAACGCTGTGGCCGATCTCCAGGCCGATGTCCCAGAGCACGCCGACCAGCTCTTCGACGCGCGAGCGCGCCGTGTCGCTCGCCTCATCGGGCAGCAGCATCAATACGTCGACATCGGAGTAGGGGAAGAGCGCGCCGCGGCCATATCCACCCACCGCAATCAGCGCCAGTTCATGTCCCTGGCCGGTTTCCGACCAGATCGTCTTCAGCACTTCGTCTACCAGCACGCTCTGGCGATCCAGCGCCTTGGCAGGATCGGGCTTTTCCAGGAAGGCGGCCTTGAGCGTCTTGCGCCCTTCGGCCAGCGCATTGCGCCACGCGCCGACCTTGGAGGACAGCGCGGCCGTGCGTGCGCCGGCTGGAGCGAGCGCCGCAGCCATTTACGCGACGAACGCGGGCGGCGCCGGCGCGCCGGCAGACAGAGTCAGCACTTCGAATCCGCCGTCCGTGACCAGCACCGTGTGCTCCCACTGTGCCGACAGCGAGTGATCCTTGGTGACCACCGTCCAGCCGTCGCCGAGCTGGCGAATGGCGGGATTGCCGGCGTTGATCATCGGCTCGACGGTGAAGATCATTCCCGGCTGCAGTTTCAGTCCCGTGCCGGCACGGCCGTAATGCAGGACCTGCGGCTCCTCGTGGAACTTCCTGCCGATTCCATGGCCGCAGAACTCACGCACGACGGAAAAGCCGTGCTCTTCTGCGTGGGACTGGATCAGGTAACCGATGTCTCCGAGGAATGCGCCGGACTTCACCGCGTTGATGCCGCGCCACATGCATTCGTAGGTAACGTCGGACAGGCGGCGCGCCTGTATCGACGGCTCTCCGACGAAGTACATGCGGCTGGTGTCGCCGTGAAAGCCGTCCTTGATGACGGTGACGTCGACGTTGATCACGTCCCCGGCCTTGAGTTTTTTAGATCCGGGCACGCCGTGGCAGACGACGTGGTTCACCGAGGTGCAGATCGACTTGGGATAGGGCTGATAGCCGGGCGGCGCGTAATTGAGCGGGGCGGGCACGGTCTTCTGCACGTTGATCATGTAGCCGTGGCACAGCGCATCGAGCTCGTCGGTGGTGACATTGGGCCTGACATGCGGCGTGACAAAGTCGAGCACCTCCGCCGCGAGGCGGCCGGCGACGCGCATCTTTTCGATTTCTTCCGGGGTCTTGATGGTGACGGACATGACTGAAGTGGCGGCTTTTTGCGCGGCAATGATAACACCCGGAATCACCGGTTCGGCGTGCATGCCACTATACGGATCCGGGGTCGGCCCAATGGCAAATCAAGCCATGCGGCAACGGTGAGACGGTGAAACGGGACGCACATTTTTTTCTGTGCAAACGGGATCGGAAAAAGCGGGACGCAAATGTTTTCTAATTGTTTGTCTTGTGGATAAAAAACGGCCGCGCAAGCTGCGCGGCCGTTCTTGTTGGCTCCCCGACCAGGGCTCGAACCTGGGACCTGCGGATTACAACGCTTGCGCGCTGGACTATCTCATCACCCTCGGCATGA
>JANOGP010000334.1:0-4453 GCA_031406075.1 Betaproteobacteria bacterium | reverse complement strand
CGGCAATGCTGGTGTTCGCCGCGCTGCGTGTCGTTACCGCGCGCAATCCGGTGCACTCTGCCCTTTTCCTGGTGCTGGCGTTCTTTACCGCCGCCGCGCTGTGGATGCTGCTCGAGGCAGAGTTCCTCGCCATCGCGCTGGTGCTGGTCTACGTCGGCGCGGTGATGGTGCTCTTCCTGTTCGTCGTGATGATGCTCGACATCAATCTCGACCGTCTGCGCGAAGGCTATTGGGATTACCTGGTGCCGGCTCTGATCGTGGCCGGCGTGATGGTGGCGGAAATGGCGATTATCCTCGGCGCCCGCTACTTCGACTTCGAGGCTATGCCGGCACCCGAGCCCAGGGGCGGGGACTACAGCAACACGCGCGAGCTTGGCCTCCTGATCTACACCGACTACGTCTATCCCTTCGAGATCGCCGCGGTGATCCTGCTGGTGGCGATCGTCGCCGCCATTGGACTGACGCTGCGCCATCGCAAGGACACCAAGTACCTCGACCCGGCGAAGCAGATCAACGTGCGCCGCAAGGATCGCGTGCGCATGGTTTCGATGCCGTCAGAGAGCAAGGATGAAGGCTGAAGGCGGAAGGCGGAAGGTGAAAAGCGCGGTGATCGGGCGCGGCGGAGTTGCTAGGACGGGCCGCTATTTTGGGTTTCACTTCATCCTTCATCCTTCATCCTTCATCCTTTCGACGACCGGAGGTCGGCGATGATCCCCCTTTCGCACTATCTCATTCTCGCCGCCGTCCTGTTCGCGATCAGCGTGGTGGGAATTTTTCTCAATCGCAAGAACGTGATCATCCTGCTGATGGCGATCGAGCTGATGCTGCTGGCGGTGAACATCAATTTCGTCGCCTTTTCGCATTTCCTGGAGGACACCGCCGGTCAGGTATTCGTGTTTTTCATTCTTACCGTGGCGGCGGCCGAATCGGCAATCGGTCTGGCGATCCTGGTGGTGCTGTTCCGCAGCTTGGGCACCATCAATGTCGATGATCTGGACAAGTTGAAAGGATGAAAAGCGTGAGGCGCGAGGAGTCAGGGGTAAGGAAAGAAAATGTTGCGGTGGGTTTACCCCTCACCCCTCACCCCTCACCCCTCGCGCACTTGGATTCATGAAAACCCTCTACCTCATCGTTCCCCTCGCTCCTCTTGCGGGCGCGCTGATCGCCGGCCTGCTGGGCTGGCTGATCGGGCGGCGCGCCACGCACTGGGTGGCGATCATCGGCATGGCGATATCCACCTTCGCGGCCTTTCTGGTGTTTCGCGACGTGCTCGCGGGCGGCACGTTCAACGGACCGGTCTATACCTGGATCACCACAGGCGACACCTTGCTGGAAATAGGATTCCTGATCGACAGGTTGTCCGCCACCATGATGCTGGTGGTGACCTTTGTCTCACTGATGGTGCACATCTACACCATCGGCTACATGGCGGACGATCCCGGCTACCAGCGTTTCTTCTCCTACATTTCTCTGTTCACCTTCTCGATGCTGATGCTGGTGATGAGCAATAACTTTCTGCAGCTGATTTTCGGCTGGGAGGCGGTGGGCCTGGTTTCCTATCTTCTGATCGGATTCTGGTACACGCGCCCGAGCGCGAATTATGCAAGCCTCAAGGCATTCCTGGTCAATCGCGTCGGCGATTTCGGCTTTCTGCTCGGAATCGCGCTGATATTCGTGTACTGCGGTTCGCTCGACTACGTCCAGATTTTCTCCCGCGCGCCCGCGCTGACCGGCGAGACGGTGGAAATGGCATACGTCGGCTGGCCATTGCTTACCACCATCTGCATCCTGCTGTTCATCGGTGCGATGGGCAAATCCGCGCAGTTTCCCCTGCACGTCTGGCTGCCGGACTCGATGGAAGGCCCGACACCCATATCGGCGCTTATTCACGCCGCTACCATGGTGACCGCGGGCATTTTCATGGTGGCGCGCATGTCGCCGCTGTTCGAGCTTTCGGAAACGGCGCTGTCGTTCGTGATGGTGATCGGCGCGATCACGGCGTTATTCATGGCGCTGGTGGCGGTGGTGCAAAACGACATCAAAAGGGTGGTTGCCTACTCGACCCTGTCGCAGCTCGGGTACATGACCGTGGCACTCGGCGCGTCGGCCTACGCCGGGGCCATATTCCACCTGGTAACCCACGCCTTTTTCAAGGCGCTGCTGTTTCTCGGCGCCGGCTCGGTGATCATCGCCCTGCATCACGAACAGGACATGCGCAGGATGGGGGGCTTGAGGAAGTACATGCCGATCACCTACGCCACCATGCTGATCGGAGCGCTGGCAAGCGTGGGCATCCCCGGCTTTTCCGGCTTCTTCTCCAAGGACGCGATCATCGAGGCGGTACATCTGTCGCAGTTGCCGGGAAGCGGTTTTGCCCACTTCTGCGTACTGTCGTGCGTGTTCGTTACCGCGTTATATACCTTCCGGCTGTTTTTCATGACTTTCCACGGCAAGGAGAATTTACAGCCGCACGCTGGCGATCACGGACACGCGCAAGCCCACGCGCCGCATGAATCGCCGTGGGTGGTGACCGTGCCGCTGGTAATTCTGGCGGTGCCGACGATCTTCGCCGGCTGGTTCATCGGGCCTGTGCTGTTTGGCGGCTTCTTCGGCGGGTCTATTGTCGTCGACGAGTCCCACAACGTGCTTGCCGAGCTCGGCGGCAACTTCCACGGTGTACCCGCGATGATGGCGCACGCGCTTGCCACCTGGCCGTTCTGGCTTGCCGTTGCCGGCATCGGCTCCGCGGCCTACCTGTATCTCAAGCGCACCGATCTGCCGGGCAAGTTGCGTCAGTGGTTCTCGCCGCTCTATACCGTGCTCGACCAGAAGTATTATTTCGACCGCTTCAACGACTGGTTCTTTGCCGGTGGTGCGCGCTTGATCGGACGTGGATTGTGGAAGGGCGGAGACGTCGCGGTAATCGACGGTTTCCTCAACGGCTCCGCAACCGCGGTCGGCTGGCTGGCGACCGTGGTACGCAGGCTTCAGTCCGGGTATGTCTATACCTACGCCTTCGCCATGATCATCGGCATGGTGACCCTGCTTACCTTATGGTTCGCGCGCTCCTGATGATTGACCACGGAATGCACGCGGACGAACTAAATGGACAGGATCAACGGGATTTACAAGATCGAGGTCAGGTGTTTGTTTCATATCCATTTCGTCCTGTAAATCCGGTCCAATAAGAATGGCATGAAATCAGCTGAGCATATTTTCCGCAACGACGTGTTCTTTTGGAATGCGATGCTTCCTGTTCTCCCCGTGGTGAAAAACTAGATGCTTGCAGGGATACACCTCACTACTGTCATCTGGCTGCCGATCCTTGCCGGAGTCGCGGCGTTGCTCACCGGGCCCGACCGCAACGCCAATGTCGCCCGCTGGCTGGCGCTTACCGGTGCGGTCGGCGGTCTGGCGGTTGCACTGCCTCTGTATGCTGGATTCGACCCAAGCGCGGCAGGAATGCAGTTCGTGGAGTTGACACCCTGGATCGAGTCCTACAACGTCAACTATCACCTCGGCATCGACGGCATTTCGCTGTTGATGATCCTGCTCAACTGTTTCACGACAGTCTTGGTGGTGCTGGCGGGATGGCAAGTGGTGGAAAACCGGGTGGCCCAGTACATGGCGGCCTTCCTGATCCTGTCCGGGATCATGAACGGGGTTTTCTGCGCGCAGGATGCCGCGCTGTTCTACGTGTTCTTCGAGGCAACACTGATTCCGATGTTCATCGTCATCGGCGTGTGGGGAGGCCCGAATCGGGTTTATGCGGCGCTCAAGTTCTTCCTCTACACGCTGGTCGGCTCGTTGCTGACGCTGGTTGCATTCATCTACCTGTACGTTGCCTCCGAAGGCAGTTTCGCGTTGGCCGATTTCTACCGTTTGCCGATCCCTCTGGGCACGCAGATTCTGCTTTTCATTGCGATGTTTGCCGCGTTTGCGGTCAAGGTGCCGATGTTCCCGGTGCATACCTGGCTGCCAGATGCGCACGTAGAGGCGCCCACCGGCGGCTCCGTCGTGCTGGCAGCCGTGATGCTCAAGCTCGGTGCCTATGGTTTTATCCGGCTGTCGCTGCCGATCCTCCCGGACGCCAGCCACGTGTTCGCCCCGGTTGTCATCGGCTTGTCCCTGATAGCGGTGGTGTACATCGGACTGGTAGCGCTGGTGCAGACCGACATGAAGAAGCTGATTGCCTATTCCTCGATTTCGCACATGGGATTCGTGACGCTGGGCATTTTCCTGTTCAACGACCACGGCATGGAAGGCGCGGTAATCCAGATGGTCTCGCACGGCTTCATATCGGGTGCGCTGTTCCTGTGCGTGGGCGTCCTCTACGACCGCATGCACTCGCGTTTGATCGCCGATTACGGCGGGGTGGTGAACCGCATGCCGGTGTTTGCCGCCTTCTTCATGCTGTTCGCGATGGCCAATTCGGGCTTGCCGGGCACAAGTG
>JANOGP010000309.1:0-13016 GCA_031406075.1 Betaproteobacteria bacterium | reverse complement strand
GGCAACCAGCGGCTGCAGGTTGTGGTCCTTGTTGGAATTGGCGTGGCTGCAGTCGACCACGATGTTGGCCGGCAGCTTGTTCTTTGCCAGCTCCTTTTCCACCACCGCGACCGTCACCGAATCATAATTCGGGCCCTTGGCGCCGCCGCGCAGCACGATGTGGCCGTAGCGGTTGCCCTTGGTGCGGATCACTGACACCTGGCCGCCCTGGTTGATGCCGAGAAAACTGTGCGGCCGCGATACCGACAGCAGCGCGTTGATCGCCACCTGCAGCCCGCCGTCGGTGCCGTTCTTGAAGCCGACCGGTGTCGACAGGCCGCTCGCCATCTCGCGGTGCGTCTGCGACTCGGTGGTGCGCGCGCCGATTGCGCTCCAGGTCACCAGATCGCCGAGATATTGCGGGCTGATCGGATCTAGCGCCTCAGTGCCCGCAGGGAGTCCCATCTCGTTGATGTCGCGCAGGACCTTGCGGGCGAGCTGCAGACCCTCCTCGATATGGAAGGAGTCGTTCATGCGCGGGTCGTTGATCAGGCCCTTCCAGCCGGTGGTGGTGCGCGGCTTTTCGAAATAAACGCGCATCACGATAAACAGCGTATCGCCCATCTCATCGGCCACCCCCTTCAGACGCTGCGCATAATCCATCGCCGCCGCCGGGTCGTGGACCGAGCACGGACCGACCACGACCATCAGACGGTGATCCTTGCGGTCGAGCATGCGCTCCAGCGCGCGCCGCCCTTTCAGGACGGTCGTTTCCGCCTTGTCGGTCAACGGCACGCGGCGTTTGATTTCCTCCGGGGTAGGGAGGACGTCCTGTGCCGTTACGTTGACGTTGTATACGAGTTTCTCGTCCATTTTCGACCTGCTTCGGGCTGAATTTTTGTCGGAACTTGCGATTCTACGCAAAGGCCCGTGCCGCCGGAAGCCTTTCAAATGAAAGGCGCGAGGCTCTAGGCGCGAGGCACTAGGTTCGAGGCACGAGGCGCTAGGCACTAGGCAAATCCCCCACAGGTTTGTTTTACCTCGCGCCTAGAGCCTAGAGCCTCGCGCCTGTTTCTAGCGCATCTTCGAGTACGCAGTCGGCGTCAGGATCATGTTGGTAATGGAATTGACAAGTTGGCCGTCCTTCTCGGTCTCCGCACGGATCGCGAGCCAGTCAGGATGCGTGACAAAGGCGTTCCATTTTTGCTCGCGCTCGGCCAGAGTCTCCCACTCCAGGATGTAGTACAGGTCGTTGTTGCTTTGGCCGATGGCCGTTGTCCAGAAGCCGACCTGGCGGATGCCGAACCGTTCCCAAATCTTCAGGGTGTGGTTGGAGAAACGTGCGTTCAGGGTCGGCAGTTTGCCGGGGCAGGCGTGGTAAATGCGCAATTCGTAAATCATCATTCCTCCAAATTTATTCGTTGTTCGTGGCCTGAAGGATACAAGCGCGCAGAGACTGGCAGATGCCGGAATCGCGCGCGGGAGACCGGGCAGGATGCCCGCCGTGAACCGCCGAAGAATCAGTAAGGCTTGGTCAGTGTGAGGCTCTTGCCTTCGCGGCGCATGTCCAGTTTCCCGAGAAAACTCATTCCGAGCAGCACCACCGGGAGAGAGCTGTTCTCGTGGACCACGCCATCCACGTCGTTGAGCGTGATGTCTCCCAGCTTCACGCTGCCGAGCTTCACTTTGTAAACCAGCGTGATGCCATTGGCCGTCTGCGATTGGCCGCGCGTTCCGTCGAGATAATTGACGCCCGCGCGACGGGCGTCCTCCAGTCCCATCGACACCATGGTGGCCCCGGTGTCGACGAGAAATTTCATCGATGCCCCGTTGATTGTCCCGCTGGTGATGAAATGCCCACTCGGATCCGGCGTTAGCGTGACCGTAATCTGCCCGCTTGGCACGGTATTGGCGCTGTAGGCGCCTTCGCCGATTCTGAGCCGCTGGTGCTTGCCGTTGACGGAAACGACGGCTTCCTCGCTGTTGGCGCTGATGAGCTTGACGCCGGCATAGGTTTCCCCGGCGCGAACAGTGCGCGGCTTGCCGCCGTCGACCACGAGCAGAGCCTTGCCTTCGAACAGCGCCACAACGCTCACGTCCTGCGCCTCGGCCGGGCAGGATAGGAGCGCAACAACAATTGCAGTAACATTCGCGGCCTTGAACCGCATGAGGACTCCTTTGGCGATGAAACCTGTCGCGATTTTCCGCCACTCGCCCACGGAAGGGCCGGGCTATTTTGCCACGTATCTGGACTCGCGCAACATTCCCTGGCGGCTGATAGCGGTGGACCAGGGCGATGCGGTTCCGGCCGATCCGCAGCAATTCGGCGGTCTGGTGTTCATGGGCGGGCCGATGAGCGTGAACGACGATTTGCCCTGGATCCCGCCGGTGTTGAAACTCATCCGACAGAGTGTCGCCGCCAACGTTCCCGTACTCGGTCATTGCCTGGGCGGACAGTTGATGTCGAAGGCATTGGGTGGCACGGTCGGCCGCAATCCGGTCAAGGAGATCGGCTGGGGCGAAATCCTGATCGCCGACAATCCGGTCGCGAGGCAGTGGTTCGGACCGGGAATCGAGCGCTTCGAGTCGTTTCACTGGCATGGCGAATCATTCACCATTCCGCAAAACGCGGTGCGCATCATGGGCAACCGTTACTGCGAGAACCAGGGCTTCGTGATTGGCAACAGCCTGGGCATGCAGTGCCACGTCGAAATGACCGAGGAGCTAGTGAAAAGCTGGTGCGAGACCGGGGCCGCCGAGATTGCGGAAAGCCGAGGGCCGGCGGTGCAATTGCCGCAAGACATGCAGCGCGGGATGCCGGAGAAGCTGGCGGCGCTGCGCGCCGTGGCAAGCCGGATCTACGACCAATGGGTCAAGGGACTAAAGGCTTAGGAGGTGCGTGTTCGCTATTGTGTGTCCAATGGATCCAGCCGGCCGTTGGCCGGCAATAAGGGCGTTGACGCAGAGGGCGCAGAGAAGGGCAAGAAAGGGCGCAAAGGAAATCGTAACGAAAAACTGAGTATTGTCGTTGTTTTTCTTTGCGTCTTTCTTTTCCCTTTGCGTACCCCTCAAGGGGATATCGAACAGAAATCTTTGCGTCGAACGGCTTAATCAATCGCGAAAATTGGCGAACTGCAGCGGATAGTCCGTCACGTTCTTCTTCATCATCGTGATCACCTGCTGCAGATCGTCGCGCTTGGCGCCGGAGATGCGCACCACGTCACCCTGGATGCTGGCCTGGACCTTGAGCTTGCTGTCCTTGACCATCTTCTGGATCTTCTTGCCGAGATCCTGGTCCACGCCGACCTTGACAGTGATTACCTGCTTCAATTTGTCGCCGCCGATCTTCTCGGATTTGGCGCGTTGCAGAGAGCGTACATCTACGTTACGCTTGGCCATCTTGGCGATCAGGACGTCATAGACCTGCGCGATCTTGAAATCATCGTCGGCGAACACGGACAGCAATTTGTCGGCGAGTTCGACGCGGGCGTCCGACCCTTTGAAGTCGAATCGATTGGAAATTTCCTTGTTGGTCTGGTCGATGGCATTCTTCAATTCGACCTGATTGACCTCGGAAACGATGTCGAAACTGGGCATGATGTTTCCCTCCCGGCTTGGTGTTTCATCGGCTTCCCGCTGAACGGCGTCCAGCGGTGGCCGGCCAGTTGCTATTTTCTGTTCCTGCGCTTGGCCCCGATGCGCAGGCGCAGCGCGTTCAGCCGTATGAATCCGGCGGCGTCAGCCTGATTATAGGCACCCTTGTCGTCATCGAAAGTCGCGATCCTCGAATCGAAAAGCGAATTCGATTTCGAGGCGCGCCCGACGACCAGCACCGTGCCCTTGTACAGTTTCAGCCGCACCGTGCCGTTGACAGTCTGTTGCGAGTTATCGATCAGGGATTGCAGCAGCAAGCGCTCCGGACTGAACCAGTAACCGTTGTAAATCATGCGCGCATAACGGGGCATCAGGTCGTCCTTGAGCGCGAGCACCTCCCGATCCAGCGTAATCGATTCTATTGCGCGGTGGGCCCGTAGCATGATGGTGCCGCCCGGCGTCTCGTAGCAGCCCCGCGACTTCATGCCGACGTAGCGGTTTTCCACCACATCGAGCCGGCCGATGCCGTGTTTGCCGCCGATCTGGTTGAGCCTGGAGAGCACCTGCGCCGGCGTCATGTTCTTGCCGTTCACTGCAACGATGTCACCGCGGCGGTAAGTCAGTTCCACGTATTCAGGCCGGTTCGGCGCCTTTTCCGGAGAGACGGTGATCCTCCACATCGACTCCTCCGGTTCGAAGTCCGGGTCCTCTAGAATCCCCCCCTCGTAGGAGATGTGCAGCAGGTTTGCATCCATCGAATAGGGCGCGCCGCCGCCTTTTCTCTTTTTGAAATCCACCGGGATCCCATGCTTGTCGGCATATGCCAGCAGCTTGTCACGTGACAGCAGGTCCCATTCGCGCCACGGAGCGATCACTTTGACGTCCGGCATCAGGGCATAGGCGCCGAGTTCGAAGCGCACCTGGTCGTTGCCCTTGCCGGTGGCACCGTGGGAGATCGCGTCTGCGCCGGTCTTGCGCGCGATCTCGACCAGGTGCTTGGCGATCAGCGGGCGCGCGATCGAGGTGCCGAGCAGGTATTCGCCCTCGTAAACTGCATTGGCGCGAAACATCGGAAAGACGAAATCGCGCACGAATTCCTCGCGCAGGTCCTCGACGAAGATTTGCCTGACGCCGAATTTCCGGGCCTTCCGCCGTGCCGGCTCCACCTCCGCGCCCTGGCCGATGTCCGCGGTGAACGTCACGACTTCACATCCGTAGGTGTCCTGCAGCCACTTCAGGATTACCGACGTGTCCAGCCCGCCCGAGTAGGCGAGCACCACTTTTCTGACGGGTTTCGTTGTTGCTTTTTTGTTCACGATTTCTCTGGCCTTACTCAAGTCCTGTTGGGGTCGTCTTCCATGTCGCCTTGGTAATCACCGTTCTCCCAGGTGCCGCTGAACGTGCGTCCGTCCGGCGTCCGGAACCGTCCGTGCCCGTGTGGCTGTCCTTCCCTCCACTGGCCCTCGTACCAGCTGCCGTCGGCTGCGTCGTAACGGCCGTTGCCGTCCTGCAGGCTGTGCTTCCAGTCGCCGACGTATCGGCCGCTCTCGCGCAGCAATGTTCCCTTGCCCTCGGCCCAGCCTTGTTTTAGCGAGCCTTCGTAGCGGTCGAAGGGTTTGCCGTTGACGAACCATTCCAGTACGCCGTTGCCGTCCGCCAGGCCGTTCTTGCAGGCACCGCTCCATTTGATGGATTCGCCGGGCTGAGGGAACGGGTTTGCGACCTTGCAGCCGCGGCTGTCAGCGATCCAGGCGGTGTCCTCGTCGCCGGCCGCCAATGCACTGAAAGCGGGGAAAAGCAGTGCAAGCACAAGGAGAAAGCGTGGTATGGCGATTGTGTCGATCATGTGTGGCTCCCAAGAGTCGTTACGTTTTGCCGGATCGCGATGCCTTCGCGCCGCGACCGCCAGTCCTCCCCGGGCTTGGCGACTGCCTACTGCCATTCTGACTATTTTGATTTCCGATTCTCTTCCATCCGGCCCAGAAGCAGGTATTCCATCAGCGCCTTCTGGGTATGCAGGCGGTTCTCCGCTTCCTCCCACACCACGCTTTGCGGGCCGTCGATCACCGCGGCGGCGACTTCCTCGCCGCGATGGGCGGGCAGGCAGTGCATGAACAAGGCATCAGGGCTGGCAAGACGCATCATCTCCTCATCTACCTGCCAGTCCCCGAAATCGCGCTTGCGTTCATCGTTTTCCGCCTCGAATCCCATGCTGGTCCACACGTCGGTGGTCACAAGGTCGGCGCCGCGCGCCGCTTCCATGGGATCGTCGAACTCCTCGTAGTGATCGGTTCCGTACAATCCGGCGCGTTCCGGCTCGACTTCGTAGCCGGGCGGAGTGGAAACGTGCACGTTGAACCCCAAAGTCTCGGCGGCCTGCAGCCAGGTATTGCAGACGTTGTTCGAGTCCCCGATCCACGCCACCGTCTTCCCGCCGATCGGCCCGCGCCGCTCGATGAAGGTGTAGATATCGGCAAGGATCTGGCAGGGATGGTATTCGTTGGTCAGCCCGTTGACCACCGGTACACGCGAATGGGCGGCGAAACGCTCGATGATTTCCTGCTCGAAGGTACGGACCATCACGATGTCGCACATACGCGAGATCACCTGGGCCGCGTCTTCCACCGGTTCGCCGCGGCCGAGCTGCGAATCGCGTGTGCTGAGGAAGATTGCCGAACCGCCGAGTTGGTGGATGCCAGCCTCGAACGACAGGCGGGTGCGCGTGCTCTGCTTCTCGAAAATCATGACCAGCGTGCGATCGAACAGCGGATGGTGCGGCTGGTAGGCCTTGAACTGCTGCTTAATCCAGCGCGTGCGCCCGAACAGGTATTCGAGCTCGTCCCGCCCGAGGTCCTTGAACTGCAGAAAGTGCTTCGGAGACGGCATGAAATGGTCCGTCAATGAGTGACGGCGGCGTCGGCCTTGCTGGCGGTCAGAAACGTCCCTATGACGCTGCTCACGCCGTCGATGAGCAATTGCACTTCCGTGTCCTTCATGTTCAGCGGCGGCAGCAGCCGCACCACGGTGTCGGCGGTGACGTTGATCAGCAGGCCGGCCTCGAGTCCGCGCTCGACCAGATCGCCGCAGGGGCGATCAAGCTCGATCCCGATCATCAGTCCCTTGCCGCGGATATCCTTGACGCCGGTCATGCCAGCCAGCTTTGCCGCGATGCCTTCGCGGATGATTGCGCCGACCCTGCCGGCACGCGCGGCGAGGCCCTCGCCTTCAATGACGGCGAGCGTTGCCAGTGCCGCAACGCAGACCAATGGGTTGCCGCCGAAGGTCGAGCCGTGTTTTCCCGGTGTGAAGACATCCGCCGCCGCGCCGCTCGCCAGGCATGCGCCGATAGGCAAGCCGTTTGCCAGACCCTTGGCGAGCGTGATGACGTCGGGCTTGATGCCGGCGTGCTGGTAGGCGAACCATTTACCGGTGCGCGCCATTCCGCTCTGCACTTCGTCAAGCATCAACAGCCAGCCTTTCGCATCGCAGACCTTGCGCAGGTGCGCAAGATAACCGTCGTCGGGAATGTTGATCCCGCCTTCGCCTTGCACCGGCTCGACCAGCACGGCGACGACATTGGGATTGATCGCCGCCACCTGGTCGAGCGCCGGCACGTCGTTGTACGGCACGCGTACGAAGCCGCTGAGCAGCGGTTCGAAGCCGGCCTGAACCTTGCGGCTGCCGGTGGCGGAAAGCGTGGCGATGGTGCGTCCATGGAAGGACTGTTCCATGACGATGATCGCGGGCGATTCGACACCCTTGTTATGACCGTGAAGGCGCGCAAGTTTGATCGCCGCTTCGTTGGCCTCGCATCCGGAATTGCAGAAGAACACCTTATCCATCGCCGCGAGCGCACACAGCCGGGAGGCGAGCAGCTCCTGCTCGGGAATCCGGTAGAGATTCGAAACATGGATGAGGCGCCCGGCCTGTTCCCGGATGGCCGCGGTCAGGCGGGGATGCGCATGTCCGATGCCTGAGACCGCGATGCTGCACAGGCAGTCCAGATAGCGCTTGCCTTCCAGATCCCAGAGCCAGGAACCCTCCCCGCGCGAGAATGCGATGGGCTGCCTGCCGTAGGTGTTCATGAGATGTTGCATGGTTTTAGCCATCGGGAAATTTTGCCCGCTCGGAAAAAGCACACGGCGGCAAAAAGCCGCCGTGTGTGTAGTTGAAAATGTTGGGGTTTTCAGCTGCTATGTTTATCCAATTCGGTATGGGGATGCAAGCGTTTTCAGCCATGTTCATCGCCATGCGACCGCTGCCGAACACATGCTTTTCTGGTGGTACTGTTCGGGTCCTGGTGCCCGCGTCCGGTTCGCTCGGCCGTCAGTAGTCGAATGTGAAATCCGTGTCCGGTCTTGAGGCACGGAGACCCCGCGACCTGCTCTATGGCAACAGCGATACCCACCATGGCGTGTTCGAATCGCCGGCTGGCGGATTTCCAGCCGTTGCAGTGAACAGTTTCCCCGGTTCCTGTTTACTGCACTCATTCGCTGCGCGGACGGAGGTGCATATAAGGTAAGTTATATTAAACAATAAGTTAGGCTTCGTCCTGGCGACTTGGTCGAGCGTCTGTCAGTGTGCATGTCGCTGTTCGGCGGAAATCAGCGCGTCAACTACTCGCCCTACCTCAAACCAGTCATTTCCGCCGGCATCAAATGTGTGGTCATCGACCGGCGACTGGAGGAATCGAATCCCGAAGCCTTCAGTTTTCTCATGTCTTTCGCAAGTGACAACGAGTTGTGCATACGCCAGGGCCGCCATGAGGTTCGACGCGCAGTTCAAATACGGACCCAGGCCGCCTGAGTCGCCGACAAAAAATAAAAGGCCCGCAGCAGCGCTGCGGGCCTTTTTGTGTTTGTGTGATGCCTGCGGATCAGGCCATCGCCTTGATCGCCGCGGCAAGCCGGCTCTTCTGACGCGAAACCGTGTTTTTGTGCACGATCCTCTTGTCGGCGATCGAATCGATCCTGCTCTGCGCTTGCTGCAACTGTGCCTGCGCGGCCTTCTTGTCGCCTGCCGCGACCGCCTTCCTCACGTTCTTGATGGCGGAACGCACTTCGGTGCGCTGACCGGCATTATGGGCGCGGCGTTTATGCGCCTGGCGCGCACGTTTCTTGGCTGAAGCGATGTTGGCCATTAGATGTTCCTTAACCGAGGGGCATGCGAAAAAGTGCGCTATGTTACTGGCTCGACAGGCTGTTGGCAACCCGCAATCCCGGCCCCTGTGGACCGGGCTGCGGCCCAAGCCCCTGTGCGCAATGGGCTCCCCCCGGAATTTTGTGGTGCCGCCGGCGACGGGCGTGATACGACCTCTCGGTTACAATGCCGGCGCACGCGGCAGTTTCCAACCGACACGCATAGACAATGAACCTGCTCAAGGCGCTGGCCACCGTCAGCAGCATGACGCTGCTCTCGCGCATACTCGGGTTCGTCCGCGATGCCGTGATAGCCCGCGCATTTGGCGCAGGCCTTTATACCGACGCCTTCTTCGTCGCGTTTCGCCTTCCCAACCTGTTACGGCGGTTGTTCGCCGAGGGCGCGTTTTCGCAGGCCTTCGTGCCCATCCTCGGCGAGTACCGCAACACCCGGGGGCAGGAAGAGACCCGTGGATTGGTAGACCACGTCGCCACGCTGCTGGCCCTTGCGCTCGTCGTTGTTTCAGTGCTCGGGGTGATTGCGGCACCATGGATCATCTACGTCACCGCGCCCGGTTTCACCGCCTCGCCTGACAAGTTCCAGGTGACCGTCGAGCTGCTGCGCATCACTTTTCCCTACATTCTTTTCATTTCGCTCACGTCGCTTGCCGGCGGCATCCTGAATACCTGGAGCAGGTTTTCGGTTCCGGCATTTACGCCGACGCTGCTGAATGTCGCCTTCATCGTCTTCGCGCTCTGGCTTGCGCCTTACTTCGATCCGCCGGTCAAGGCGCTGGCCTGGGCGGTGTTTGCAGGCGGCGCTCTTCAACTTGCGTTCCAGCTTCCCTTCCTGGCCAGGATCGGCATGCTGCCGCGCTTCAGGCTCGAACTGAAGGATCCCGGTGTCTGGCGTGTCCTGAAACTCATGGGGCCGGCCGTATTTGGCGTGTCCATCGGGCAGATCAGCCTGCTGATCAACACCATCTTCGCTTCATTCCTGGTGACCGGCAGCGTCTCGTGGCTCTACTACGCCGACCGGCTGATGGAGTTCCCGACCGGCCTGCTGGGAGTGGCATTGGGCACGATCCTGCTGCCGAGCCTGACAAAGAGCTTTGCCGAAAAGACCGCCGAGGAATATTCGCGGTTGCTGGACTGGGGATTGCGGCTGACGTTTGTTCTCGCGCTGCCGTGCGCGGCGGCGCTGGCGCTGCTGGCGGTGCCGCTGATCTCGACGTTGTTCCATTACGGTGCTTTCAGCTGGCAGGACGCAATGATGACCCGGCAGGCGCTCGCGGCCTACAGTGTGGGCTTGCTGGGCCTGATCCTGGTAAAAGTCCTGGCCCCGGCTTTCTATGCGCGTCAGAACATCAGGACGCCGGTAAAGATTGCGCTGATCACGCTGGTGGCGACCCAGCTCATGAACCTGGCGTTCATCTGGCAGCTCCGGCACGCCGGGCTGGCGCTTGCCATCTCGCTGGGCGCCTGCCTCAACGCCAGCCTGCTGTTCTACAAGTTGCGCCAGCACGGCATCTTCGAGCCCCAGCCTGGGTGGTTGCGGTTTCTTTCCAGGATCGTCGCGGCGCTGTTGCTGATGAGCGCGGCACTGTGGCTCGCGATGGGCGCGGAAAGCTCCTGGCAACTCTATACGGCGTGGGTACGCGTTGGGCGGCTGGCGATGCTGGTCGTGCTGGGTGCCGGCGTCTATCTGGGCAGCCTGTGGTTGCTCGGGTTGCGGCCGCGCGACTTCGCCAAGAAGGCTTCTTAGAACACTCTCACTTCATCAATGCACTTTCACCGCAAAGATTCTTTTCAATACCCCCTTGAGGGGTACGCAAAGGACGCGAAGAGATTCGGCAAGGGGTACAGAAGTCGGATCGAGTACAGGCATGCCGACTGGGCATGTAGTCGTAACAACCGAAGGATGGTGTTCGTCTCCCGTCCGTGTTCCTTGCTTTCTTTGCGTCCTTTGCGTCTTTGCGGTGAAAAGTCCTAGCCCTTGGTGTGCATTGCGTCATCCACCACTTTGCGGGTAAGGTGGGGCGCGAACATTTCGATGAATTCGTAGGTGTAGCCCCGCAGGTAACTGTTCTTGCGGATGCCGATGCGGGTGGTGCTGGCTTCAAAGAGGTGGCTGGCGTCCATCGCGCTCAGGTGCGTATCCCGTTTCGGATCGTAGGCCATCATGGCCACGATTCCGATTCCCAGCCCGAGTTCCACGTAGGTCTTGATCACGTCGGCATCGATGGCGGTGAGCACCACGTTCGGTGTCAGGCCCTTGTCGGCAAACGCCCGGTTGATCCGTGACCGGCCGGTGAAGGCGAAGTCGTAGGTAATGATCGGAAAGCCCGCCATTGCTTCCAGCGTGAGCTTCTTCGTCTTTAGCAGCGGATGCCCCGGCGGCACCAGCACGCAGCGGTTCCACTGGTAGCAGGGCAGCATCACCAGGTCCTCGTACAGCTCGATCGCTTCCGTCGCGATGGCGATGTCGGCCTCCCCCGAAGTCACCAACTCCGAAATCTGGGTCGGGCTGCCCTGGCGCAGGCTCAGGCGCACGCCGGGGTAGCGCTTGGTGAATCGCTGGATCACGCTCGGCAACGCGTAACGGGCCTGGGTGTGGGTGGTCGCGATGGTCAGGTGGCCGCTGTCCTCCCCGGTGAATTCCTCGCCCACCTGCCTGAGGTTCTCGACGTCCATGAGCACCCGTTGGGCAATCTCGAGAATTGCCTTGCCCGGTTCGGTGACCGCCACCACGCGCTTGCCGTGGCGCACGAAGATATCCACACCCAGCTCCTCCTCGAGGCTGCGGACCTGCTTGCTGATGCCGGGCTGGGAGGTGAACAAGGCCTCAGCGGCATTGGAAAGATTGAGGTTCTGGCGCGCCACTTCACAGATATAACGCAATTGCTGCAATTTCATGGTGGCTTATGCAAATAAGTAAAGTGCATTTAATACTAACAGAATAGTCGTAAGGAATATAAGGAGCATTGCTAGGATTGCGCGACGTTTTCGGCAGTGGCGGGTACGGCGTTGCGCGTAACCCCTGCCGGAACAGGGGAGCAACAGGACATGGAGTTCGCGTACGCGCTTTCAGGCTTCGTGGTCGGTTTCATCGTCGGCATGACCGGCGTCGGCGGCGGTTCGTTGATGACCCCGCTGCTGGTTCTGGTATTCGGCATCAATCCTGCGACCGCGGTCGGCACCGATCTGCTGTATGCCTCGATTACCAAGAGCGCGGGCGTCTGGGTGCATTCCAAGCGCGGCAACGTCGACTGGAAACTTGTTGGATGGCTTGCCGCGGGAAGCGTGCCTGCTGCATTGATTTGCGTTGTGCTGCTGCGGGTTTTGGGCATCGAAACCTCACGCGTCTCCGGGATCATCACCGGCTCGCTTGGGGTGGCGCTGATCCTGACCGCGCTTGCGCTGCTCTTCAAGGAGCGATTACAGCGGCTTGCCTCGCGCAAGGCGATCGCGGGCGAAAGCTGGCGCCAACGCCATGTGGCCGCCGTGACGGTCGCAACCGGCGCCGTGCTGGGCGTTCTGGTCACGCTGAGTTCGGTAGGGGCGGGCGCGCTTGGAGTCACCGCGCTGTTGTTCCTGTTCCCGTTGCTGCCGGCGGCGCGCATCGTCGGAACGGATATTGCCCACGCTGTCCCGCTTACCGCAGTGGCGGGGCTGGGCCATCTGTCGATGGGCACGGTGGACCTGGGCCTGCTCGGCAGCCTCCTGGTCGGTTCGCTGCCCGGAATCTACCTCGGCAGTCACGCGGGTTCGAGGATTCCGGACCGGTTCCTGCGACCGGCGCTGGCGTCGCTGCTGGTAGTCATCGGCGCCAAGCTGGTGTGGTGACGGGGCAGTTTTTTTTCACAAACTAAAGGATCTGGATGTACTTATACGATCTAGTCGACCGCAACCTCGTCGCCGAACGCGTGGCGCAGTACCGCGATCAGGTAACGCGTTTTCTCGCGGGCGATCTGAGTGAGGACGAGTTCCGTCCGCTGCGCCTGCAAAACGGCCTGTACATTCAGAAGTACGCGCCCATGTTGCGCGTGGCGATTCCCTACGGCCTGCTGTCGGCTACGCAGTTGCGCATGCTGGCGGAAATCGCGCGCCGCTACGACCGCGGCTACGCGCATTTCTCCACGCGCCAGAACATCCAGTACAACTGGCCGCGGCTGGAGGATTCCCCTGACATCCTAGCCGACCTCGCCTCGGTGGAAATGCACGCCATCCAGACCAGCGGCAATTGCGTGCGCAACATCACCTCGGACGAGTTCGCCGGCGTTGCGCCGGACGAGATCGTCGATC
>JANOGP010000305.1:0-7232 GCA_031406075.1 Betaproteobacteria bacterium | reverse complement strand
CCGCGCCGCCGAAGAATTTTGCCGAGGTCTATCGGGAATTGTCGAGAGCGAGCTTCACCCTGACCGAACTCACCCGCGCGGATGCCGATATCACCCTGCAGGTGGGGCGCTGGGCGAGCCTGCCCGGCGACGTAAGCGATGTTTCACTGCGGGTGAGAATCGACAATGGCCGGCTGCAAACGCCGATGCAGGCCACCGTCACCGGCGTCAAGCTCGAGGGTAACGCGCGGGTGGATGGCACGGCCTCGCCGCCAACCTTTCATCTCGCACTCGGCACCCGCAACTCCGAGCTCGGCGGTCTTGCCGAACTCCTGGCGGGCGTGCGCGGCGTCGAAGGCAAACTTGGCCGGTTCGATCTGCGGCTTTCGGCCAGCGGCGACCAGGTCAGCGAACTGGTTAGCAGCCTCGACGTGCGTCTCGACATCGAACGGGGACGACTTTCCTACGGCAACGTCGAGGGGGGACGGCCCGTGGATTTCACGCTCGAGAAACTGGCCGTGGCGCTGCCCGCGGGCAAGGCGCTCACGGGGGAAATGCGCGGTTCGCTGCTGGGTAACCCCGTCACCGCGCGATTGCGCAGCGGGGCGCTCGAGCCGTTGATGCTGGAGGATCGCGTACCGATCGATTTCAGCGCGCGTTCGGGCAGTGTGCGGGCACACGTCCACGGCATGCTGCAACTGCCCTCCGAGAACCGCGGACCGGAATTGACTTTCGAGATTTCCGCGCCGCGCGCCGGCGAGGTGGCAAGCTGGTTCGGCCTGCGGCCGGGGGCCGAGGCGCTCGCGGCGCTCTCGGGCAAGGCCGCGTTGCGCAGCCAGCAGTGGAGCCTCGCCGATTTTTCCCTGCAACTCGGACGCACCACGCTCACCGCCGAGGCCCTGCAGACAGGCATCGGCACGAAGCCGCTGTTGAAAGTGCGCCTGGCTGCCGAGCAGATAGACCTCGCGGAGCTGGAATCCCTGCTGCCAAAGACGGAGAAAAAGGAATCGGCCGGTCCGGTGCTGAACATTCCGATTCTGCCCCAGGGGATCGACCTGACCGACGCCGACCTCGAAGTGCGCCTGAAACGCTTTCTCGGAAGCCCGCTCGAAGTGCGCGACGTTTCCTTCGACGGCCGCATCCGCGACGGCTACATGTACCCGTCGCCGTTCGCGGTCAATGTCGCAGACACGGCTTTGCGCGGCGCGATCCTGCTGGACTTGCGCAGCAGTGAACCGAATGCGGGACTGTGGCTGTTTGCCAACAATGTCGATATCGGCAACGTTTTGCGCAAGCTCGATCTCGCCCGCAATATCGACGCGACGCTCGACCTGATGCAGATCTACCTCGCCACGCGCTCCGCCCGTCTCGGTGACTTGATCGCCCGCGCCGACCTGACCGGAAATTTCGCCGGTGGCCGCGTCACGTTGCGCGATCCGAACACACGCGCCGAGGCGAAAATCGCGCTCGAAACCGGACTGTTGCGCGCCGCGCCGGGCGACAAGGTGCGCCTCGATCTCAAGGGTTCGATCGACGACATTCCGATTGCGATCGGCGTGGAAACCGCCTCCGCCCGGGACCTGATGAACACGAAGCTGCCGGTGCCGTTCAAACTCAGCACCGAAGTGGCCGCAACCCGTTTGGAACTCTCCGGCGCCATTGCGCGGCCACTGGTTGACCGGGAAGTCGAACTCGCGCTCGAAGTGCGTGGATCGCGCTTCGATTCGCTGAACAAGCTGGCGCGCGCCTCGTTGCCACCGTGGGGGCCCTGGTCCGCGGTCGGAAAATTTCGCACGTCCGCGCTCGGATACGAAGTGGACAATCTGGTGCTGCGGATCCGGGAAAGCGCGCTCAACGGCAAGGGCCGGTTCGCGAACACTACGGGACGCCCTCGCATCGAAATCGCACTGGCCGCACCGAACATCCAGCTCGATGATTTCGGATTCGACGGCTGGTCGTTGTTCGAAAAAAAGCCGGCTGACGAAAACGACAAGACACCTGACGCAGACCAGATCCGCGCCAAGGCGGCTGAGGCAAGCAAGCAGGCGCAGGAGCTTCTCAGTCCCGCAATGCTGCGACGACAGGACGCCTATCTGACGGTGCAGGTTGACCAGGTACTGGCCGGCCAGGACAAGCTCGGCAGCGGCAGGCTGGTGGCGAAGCTGGAAAACGGCCGCGCCGACATCGGCCCGGTGGAACTCAACGTCCCCGGCGGGTCGGCCAGGCTGTCGCTAGCCTACGAACCGACCGAGCAGGACGTCAAGGTGGACACGAGTATCGAAGTGAATAAATTCGATTACGGCATTCTCGCGCGTCGCATCAAACCCGATACCGATTTGCGTGGCACGTTCAGCCTGAACGTGGACGTAAGCTCGCGCGCACGCTATCTATCGGACATTCTCCGCCACGGCAGCGGTCACATTGACTTTGCCGTGTGGCCGGAAAACATGCAGTCGGGAATATTCGACATGTGGGCGGTCAATGTGCTGATCGCGCTGATTCCAGCGGTAGATCCTGGAAAGGCCTCCAAGGTCAATTGCGCGATCGGGCGCTTCGAGCTCAATGACGGAAAGCTCGTCGACCGGACCATTCTGCTCGACACCGGTCGCATGCGTGTCACCGGCAAGGGCTCGGCGGACTTCGGCACCGAAACGCTCAACCTGCGCATGCGCCCCCAGGCCAAGACCGCGCAGTTCCTGAGCCTCGCCACCCCGATCCAGGTCAGCGGCACGTTCAAGAACTTCAAGATCGGCGTGTCTCCCGGCGACGTCGTCGAAACCGTCGGCCGGATGGCAACTTCAATCATCTGGGTGCCGCTGCAGAAACTCTTCGGCAAGAAGGTACCTCGGGACGGCAGCGACGTATGCGGCGAGACGCTACAGACGCCGCCCGCGCCATGAACACGCGGCTACTGTGGGTTTGCGGACTGCGCGGCGATGGTTCGAACGCCGTAGTGGGAGCGGATCTGGTAGGTCGGGCGCGCTGATTTGTCCAGGTAGTAAGGCATCATTTGCGGCACCAACGCAGCCAGTGTTTCCATGCGCTTCTGCGGCGCCGGGTGAGTGGATAGGAAATCGAACCGTGAACTGCCGCTTCCGACCTTCCCCATCTTGTCCCACAACGATACCGCGGCGTTCGGATCGTAACCGGCTTTCGCCGCCAGCTCGATGCCGATGCGATCGGCCTCCGATTCGGCCTCCCTGCTGTTAGGCAGTTCCAACGCGACCACCGCGGCCATCTGCGCACCCGTCAGTGTCAGATTGCCGTAGCTGCTGGACTGCTGGGTGGCCGCCAACACGCCCAGCCCCATCTGCATGGCCATCGCACGGGACATCCGTTCGGCGGTGTGCTTTGCCAGCGCATGCGATATCTCGTGACCCATCACCTGCGCAATTTCGTCGTCGGTCGCCTTGAGCTGGTCGATCAGGCCGGTATAGATCGCCATCTTGCCGCCAGCCATGCACCAGGCATTGACCGTCTTGGGATCGTCGATCACTTTGACGCTCCATTCCCAGCTTTCCGTTTCCGGACGATATTTGATCGCCTGGGCGATCAACCGCCCGGTGATCGTCCGCACCCGCTCGGACACCGCCGGTTTGTTGTCGATCTGGCCCTTTTGCTCCAGCGGCTTGAGCATCGCCACGTAGGCCTGCTTCGATTCCGAGATGGCCACGCTCTCGGAGATCAGCATCAACTGCTGGCGGCCGGTAATCGGATTGGTCTGGCAGGCGCACAGCACGGGGACCGCGAACGCCAGGGCGAACAATGCCTTATTCATGGGATGTGATCCTCTGCCTAGGTCTGCGGAGTTTCCGGAATTGTTTGATGCCCATCGTAACGCCTTGCAGTTCCCTGCGTTGACCCGATTTGCGGTGCGAACGGACGTAAAAAAAGCCGGCAGCGTATGCCGGCCCGACATACGCCGCAGACGCAGTTCAGCCGTACAGCCTGCTGTGCTTTGGCACCTTCGCCATCAAATATTCCATCTGGTCCTGCAGGATGCGGCGGTTTTGCAGGATCAGGTGCTCGTAGCGGTTGGGCACATAGGGTGTGTAAAGCAGCGGCATGTCGGCCGACTCCGGGGTGCGCCCGCCTTTGCGGATATTGCAGCCGCGGCAGGCGGTCACCACATTCATCCAGCGGTCCTTGCCGCCGAGGTAGACCGGCACGACGTGGTCGCGCGAAAGGTCGCGTTCCTTGTACTGGCCGCCGCAATAGGCGCACATGTGGCGGTCGCGGAAAAACAGCGAGATGTTGGACAGGTGCGGCTCGGCGTGGTGGCCCTTGGCGAAGTCCAATGCGCCCTTGATGGCGATGATGCTGTGGGTGGACAACTGGGAACGCGCGCCGGTCATGCGCGACACCCCGCCATGGTAGGTCGCCACGACTTCGCCGTACGACCACGCCACCATTCTGCGCGCGTAGTAAGAGATGGCCTCTTCGACCATCAGCCACCGGCTGGGGTTGCCGGTCATATCCACTGCAAGAATCAGTGCCAACTCCGCTCTCCTGGACAGTCCTAGCGCCGACTTATGGTCAGGCTTCGATTTTAGTGCCGGATTCCGGACACAACTTGTTATCGGAAGGCCGGAAACGCGGCGTTTTCAGGAGTATAGGCAGATCAAACGCAGTTTGGAAGCGCCTGCGCCGGCCAAAACCCGTTTAAGCGGGACATTGGCCAGCCTGTCAGGTTATATACGGGTATACAGGCGTGTTTTCGTAAAGTTCTCCAGTCGGGACCAGTGATATTCCAAGGTTGAATATCGAACGAGTCCGGAACGCGTGTCTATTTGTCAAAAATCGAATTGTGGACATAGAGTGCATCCCCCCACCCGTGCTGGTTCATGTAAAGAAAAACGAGCGAGAAGTCTCTCGAGTCGAGGTATTCAGTCAGCGCCCTGTGGTTCACATCGTTCTCATATAATCCGCCCTTGCTGACTTCGGTAAACACGTAACGCACCTGATTGAGAAACGTGTCTGCGCCTTTCAGGACGCTCAACTCGGCTCCCTGGGTATCGAGGTACAGCAGGTCTATCGGTTCAACAATGCCCGCACGCCCATGGTTCTTGAAATCGGCCACGATTTGGTCAACCGTGGTTGACTTCAAGGTTATCGGTTGCGAATCGAACTTTACTTCCGGATGGACTGTGAGAACGCCCGACGGTTTCAGGGTACTGGAGCTTGCGCCCCCGCTGCCTGAAACATAGAAGTTGCATATTTTCCCCACGACGTCCATGCAGACCCCATTTATGGGGACGTATCCAGGTTGAGAAGACGCGGCCTTTTTCAATTTTTCATATACGTCCGGTAATGGCTCAACAAAAATTCCAGTTTTGATTCCCTGAGTGATGAAGCTCTTAATCTCCTGTCCGGAGCTGGCTCCAACCTGGAAAACGCCCTTGGGGATGCGGCCAAACCATTTGTACAGATAGGCAAAGGGATCCGGAAGTTTTTCTTTGTGGTAGAGGCGTTTGATTTTGTAAAGTAGCGGGTGCATTTTTGTTCGCCGGCCGTCAGTTTGTTGTGGTGGTCAGGGTGACCTTCTGGATAGTGATGGCGTTCACCGGGCACACCGCTTCGCAACGCCCGCAGCGAATGCACTGACTTTGATCTATCCACAGCCGGTTGTAATAAAGCGAGTCGGTCGCGCCCAGTTCCACTTTGGTATAGCCAAGGACCCGTCCCTCGTCGTCCCGCAGCAGCGAAGCAATCTCGACAATGCATCCTTCAACCGGCTTTACCTTCAGGCACTCGTCGCATAGAACGCAATCCCGGTCCACGATCTCGAACTTGTAGTGGCACAGGTAGCAGCGCGACGCCTCTTCCTTCGCCACCGGCTCGGCAAAACCGCTTTCGACTTCCGCTTCGAGCCCCCTTGACTCAATCGCAAGTGTCGGCATCGGATGGATCGGAATAATGTTCATTACTGCGGTGCGCCCGGTGGTACCGCCGTCCCGCACTTTTGAGCGGAAAGCGGCGCCGATCTGCGCAAGCTGCTTTCTGCGCGGCGCGCCCGTTAGCCATTCGTGCGCCTTGCACGCGCATTCCTTTGCATGCCCGATCGCCTGGATCAGCGTGGTGGCACCAAGCGCAAAATCGCCCGCAACGAAAATATTGCGCTGCGCGGTCTGTTGCGACGTGCCGCTCGCGAGCCAGCCGTCGCGCGCCACCAGCTTCGGCGCGAGCACCGCATCGATCCATCCCGCTTGCGGAAACTGCCCGGTCGCGAGGATCACGGTGTCCGCACCGATTTCGAATTCGGTCCCGGGGATCTCGACCGGCGCACGCCGGCCATCGCGGCCGGGTTCACCCTGCCGGGTACGCACAAACCGCACCCCGATCACCTTGCCATGGTCGCCGACAAAGGCGAGCGGGGCGCAATTCGTTTCCAGATGCCCGCCTTCCTCCAGCAGTTCCTCGAGTTCTCCTGGCAACACCACCATGGCCTCCTGCGCCCTGCGGTAGACCACGCCGACTTGTGCGCCGAGACGCAGCGCGGTACGGGCGCAGTCCATGGCGGTATAGCCGCCGCCGATCACGATGACGCGCCTGCCGATGTCTCGCCTGCCGAACTCGTTCACCTGCAGCAGCAAGCTCAGGCCGTGCTCGATCCCCGCCAATTCCTTGCCGGGCAGCTCCAGCACATTCGGCCGCAGCGTTCCCGCAGCCAGCACCACTGCGTCGAAGTCTTCGCAGAGCTGGGTCAGCGTGACGTCAGTACCGACTTCGACTCCGCAGCGGATGGTCACGCCGGCAGCGGCGATCTGGCGGATCTCGCGATCGATGATTTCGCGCGGCAGCCGGAACGCCGGGATGCCCTGGTTGAGCATTCCGCCCGGAGTCCGGTGTTTCTCGAACACGGTGACGCCGTGCCCGCAGAGCGCCAGTTCACGCGCGGCGGTGAGCCCCGCCACACCCGCGCCGATCACCGCGACTTTCTTTCCGGTTGCCGGGAATCTAGGCGTGAGAGCGACCGGCGCGCGGGAACTGAAATCCGCAGCCGAGCGTTTGGAAAAACAGATCGCCACCGGCTTGCCATTGCCTTCCCAGCCGTGTCGGCAGGCAGCTTCGCAAGGCCGCGAGCACACCCGGCCAAGCACCGCTGGAAAGACGTTGTCGCGCAGGTTGATTTCGTAGGCTTCCGCGAACCGTCCGTGGTAGATCGCCTCGAGATAGCCGGGAATGTCGGTTCCCGCCGGACAGGCCGCCTGGCAGGGAATGTTTTTCTCCAGCCAGTGCAGGTCCCGGGCAGC
>JANOGP010000293.1:0-40868 GCA_031406075.1 Betaproteobacteria bacterium | reverse complement strand
CCAGATGGATCGCCAGGCCCGAGGGGATCAATTCGGTCTGCCCCGGCTTGAACTCGATCGGCGCGTCGATGCAGGCGCGCAGGTCGAGCCCGGCAGATCCGGCGGTTGCGTAGGCGGGAAGCTGATCGCGCAGGCGCGCGTCGAGAATCCTGACGTCGATGGTGCGCATGAAACCTTCTTGTTGTCGTGGCGGGACGCCTAAGCCGTGACGGGGGTTTTGCGTGGGCGGTAAAGTTTGGCGATATGACGGATCAGTGCGCGCGCCAGTTCGAGTTTCGATGCGCGCGCCAGCCGGTGAACGCCATCGTCGTCGAACAACGCCAGTTCGTTGTCGTCGGCGCCGATCGCAGGCTGTGCAAGATTCGCCGCGAGCAACGGCAGCTTCTTGCGGCGGCGCTTGGCTTCCGCGTTCTGCTCAAGATTTTCGCTTTCGGCGGCGAAGCCGACGCAGAACGGAGCGTTGGGACGCCGGGCAACCGCTTCGATGATGTCCGCATTGGGCACAAGTTCCAGCGTCGGGACGCCGCCGTCTTTTTTGATCTTCTGCGGTTTGCTATTGCCGACGTGATAGTCGGCCACCGCCGCCACGCCGACGAAAATGGCACAACTGCCGACATGCGCGTTTACGGCATCGAGCATCTGCCGCGCCGTTTCGACGCGGATCAGTTGTGCGGATGAGGGTGCTTCGAGCGACACGGGGCCCGATATCAGCGTGACCCGTGCGCCCGCCTCCAGTGCGGCGCGCGCAACGGCATAGCCCATTTTTCCCGAACTGCGGTTGGTGATGCCTCGTACCGGGTCGATCGGTTCGAAGGTCGGCCCAGCGGTGATCAGCACGTGCGTGCCGGCAAGCAGCTTGGGTTGAAACCACGCGGCGATCGAGCGGGCTAGATCTGTGGGTTCGAGCATGCGCCCCATCCCCGTTTCCCCGCAGGCCTGGTCGCCGGAACCGGGGCCAAGCACGACAATGCCGTCCCGATGCAACTGCGCGATGTTGCGCTGAGTGGCGGGGTTTTCCCACATCTGCCGGTTCATTGCCGGTGCCAGCATCAGCGGGCACTCGCGCGCCAGGCAGAGCGTGGACAACAAGTCGTTTGCTGCCCCATGAACCAGTTTGGCAATGAACCCGGCAGTCGCTGGCGCGACCACAATGACGTCGCGATGACGCGACAACTCGATATGCGGCATGCCATTTGGCACCCGGCTGTCCCACATATCGGTGAACACCGGATTGCCTGACAGCGCCTGCATCGTCACCGGTGTGACGAACCGGCACGCCGATTCGGTCATGATGACCTGTACGTCAGCGCCCTGGCGCTGAAGTTCGCGCACCAGCTCCGCCGATTTGTAGGCGGCGATGCCGCCGGTGACCCCCAGGAGGATCCGCATATTTCCGAGTTCGGTCATTTCCATAGCCTACCGGATGGGCAGTGTAAACTGTTGTTGGCAAATACAAAAGTGCCGATGGAACGACAAATGGCGATCACCGACTGGCCGGAAGACGACAGACCGCGGGAGAAGATGTTGGCCAAGGGGCCGGGTGGCCTTTCCAACGCCGAACTGCTCGCGATTTTTTTGCGCACTGGAATGAAGGGCAAGAGTGCTGTGGATCTTGCGCGTGAGCTGATTGCCAGATTTGGCTCGCTCGCAGGATTGATCGCGGCCAGTCGCGAGGACTTTTGTTCCGTACCCGGTCTGGGAGACGCCAAGTATGTGCAGTTGCTGGCCGCGATCGAAATGGCGCGGCGCGCACTGGCCGAGGACATGAAGGCCGGAATCAACCTCAGTTCGCCCAAGGCAGTGCGCGACTTTCTGCGGCTGCAACTTCAGAATCGCCCGGTGGAAGTTTTCGTGGGCCTGTTTCTTGACGCCCAGAACCGGGTCATCGAGGTCGAGGAATTGTTCTCCGGAACACTGACCCAGACCAGCGTTTTTCCCCGGGAGGTGGTGAGGCGGGCGTTGCATCACAATGCGGCCGGTGTGATCTTCGCGCACAACCATCCGTCGGGCGTGGCGGAGCCCAGCCATGCAGACGAAACCCTTACCCAGGCGCTGAAGCAGGCGCTGGCTCTGGTGGATGTCCGGGTTCTCGACCATTTCATCATCGGGCGTGGCGCGGCACTGTCCTTCGCCGAACGCGGTCTGCTCTAGCTGGTCGGCTCGCTCCTGAGGTTGAGCAGATTGCGGGAAATGTGTTATAAAGCGCGCTCTCTGAATTTAGCGGGGCTGCCCTCGGCGGCTTCACCTGGAAACAAAGCTGGAGAAGCCACCATGGCGAGAGTTTGTGAAGTTACCGGCAAGAAGCCGATGGGTGGGAACCGTGTGTCCCACGCCAACAACAAGACCAAGCGCCGCTTCCTGCCCAACCTGCAGTATCGGCGCCTCTGGGTCGAGAGCGAGAACCGCTGGGTGAGCCTGCGCTTGAGCCAGGCGGGCCTGCGCACCATCGACAAGAAGGGTATCGACGTGGTGCTGACGGAAATGCGCGCCCGCGGCAGCAAGATCTGAGGCAGGAGGAGGAAAAATCATGCGAGAGAAAATCAAGCTTGAATCGTCCGCGGGCACCGGACACTTCTACACCACCACCAAGAACAAGCGCACGACGCCGGACAAGATAGAAATGAAGAAATTTGATCCGGTGGTACGCAAACACGTTCTTTACAAGGAAACGAAGCTCAAGTAGCCCACCCGTTATTGCAGGAATAAAAAAGCCCGCTTGCGCGGGCTTTTTTTCCTTCGTCGATATCCCTACGCGTACCGGCGCAGCGTCAGCGAGAACTCGCGTAGCGGCGCGATGCCGCTTCTTTCTGCGCGACGGCACCAGTCCTCGAGCTGCGACAGCAACTGTTCCTTGGTCGCAGTAGAGCGTTGCCACAGCATCACCAGTTCCTGGCGCATCGTGTAAACGGTGTCTAGAACCTTGCTGGTCTTCAGCACTTCATCCAGTTCGGCCTTCTCTTTGGCCGGAACCAGCTTGGCGTCGAGATGCAGCCAGCGCTTGACGCTCTGCAGATCAATGGTGTGGCCGGGCCTGTGCTCACGAAGTTTGCGCAATTCATCGGCGCAGGTGGCCTTCACCAGCCGGGTGAAACGCGCCAGCACATCGTAACGATGGGTGATCACTGCCTGCAGGGTCTGCAGGTCGCACTTTACCTTGCCGGCCGCAATCTTCACCGCGGGAGCGAGTTTCTTGACCTCGGCCAAACCGACGATTTCCATCAGGCGTATGTACAGCCAGCCGATGTCGAATTCGTACCATTTGTTGGACAGCCGCGCGGATGATGCGTAGGCATGGTGATTGTTATGCAATTCCTCGCCGCCGATCAGGATGCCCCACGGCACGATGTTGGTGCTGGCGTCTTCTACCTGGAAGTTGCGGTAGCCGTAGTAATGTCCGACCCCGTTGATCACGCCTGCGGCGGTCACTGGAATCCACAGCATCTGCACTGCCCAGATCGTCAATCCGATCGGCCCGAACAGCAGGATGTCGACTATCAACATCAGTGCCACTCCGCCTTTGTCGCTGCCGGAATAGACGTTGCGCTCGATCCAGTCTTCCGGGGTTCCGTGCCCGTACTTGTCCAAAGTTTCCTGGTTTTTCGCTTCCTTCCGGTACAACTCGCCGCCCTCAAGCATGACCTTCTTGAGAGTAAGCACTTGCGGACTATGTGGGTCTTCCTCGGTTTCGCATTTGGCGTGGTGCTTCCGGTGAATTGCAGTCCACGCCTTGGTGGACATGCCTGTCGTCAGCCACAGACACAAGCGAAAAAAATGCGCAACAGCGGGGTGGAGGTCGAGCGCACGATGCGCGGAGTGCCGGTGCAGATAGATGGTCACTGACGCGATGGTGATGTGGGTGAAAACGAGCGCCACGACCACGTAACCCCACCAGGGAAGGTCGATCAGCCCGCCAGCCCAACTGGGCAGGTCCGTAAACCTGTTCAGATTCATGCAGTTAACCCCTAATAATCATGAAGATAAGCAGGATTTTACAGTAACCGTTGCGCCCTGCAAGCCTCAATTTGTAACGTCAATTCGGAAACGGTTGAAAATCGCCTTTTGTCCAAGGTAGAACTCCGTCTGATTTCGCCGTAATGGGGCCTAAATGCGTCTATATGACCAGATCTTGCACCGATTGTACGGTGTTTGGACCCGTCCTGACGATGCGTTCGTCACGCCGCAGAAAGAAAATTTTTATGCCGTCCCCGGTACGGCACTTATGCAACGTTTTCATCACCCTCGGCAAAAACGCGGGTAATTTTTGTGTCACTTCCCGTCGCTGCCGGCAAACCGGGCCGAATGCTTGAGGTGGCGTTTCCAGTTGTCCAGGTAGGCATGCGTAAGTTCAGGATTTCCATGAAATACCAGCAAATTTTCGGCATTGCGAAACTGGGCGGCGTGGGTGAAATTGAAGCTGCCCGTGATCACAACCGGTGCTTTGGCGCCGCCGTCTATGACCATGACCTTGTTGTGAGCGGCCGCGTGCTCCGCATCGACGAAAACGGGTATCCCGGCTCCGACCAGCTTCGGGATCACGTTGTTATCGATTAGGTCAATCTGTCCGTCGTCGGCGATGACCTGTACATCCACGCCGCGGCGCTCAGCGCGAATCAGTGCGCCGGCAATCCCGCTGTGGGTGAAGCTGAATGCCTGCACCAGAATCTGGAAGCGCGCGCCATCGATGGCGCGCACGATCAGCCCCGCGGCGTCATCGCCCGGGGTGAAGGCATACTCGATTGAGCCGGTCCCCGGAACAATATCCGATGCTTCGAAGCCGCGGGACGGCTGCGCAAGAACCAGCAGCGCAATAAGTAGTCCGAAAAGCCGGACTGGCCGCGTGCGCTTCATTTCGGGCGAGGACGCCGCTCCAGTACCGCAGCGAAGAAAGCGTCGGTGTCGTGTCGGTGCGGACGCAGTTCCAGAAACACGCCGCTCTCGAGCCCAATCCGCTGCTCGTCCAGAATGTCCTGGCAGCTCACCACCTCGAAGTCCGCATGGCTGCCGAGGAACTCTTCGATGATGGCCTGGTTCTCCTCCGGAAGCACGCTGCACGTCGCGTAAACCAGGCGGCCGCCGGGTTTGAGCAGGGTTGCCGCACCAGTCAGGATTGCGCGCTGTTTCGCACAGAGTTCCACCACCGCCTGGGGCGATTGGCGCCATTTGAGGTCGGGGTTACGCCTCAGTGTGCCCAGCCCGCTGCAGGGCGCATCTACCAGCACCCGATCGATTTTGCCGGCGAGGCGTTTCACCTTGATGTCATTTTCCCCCTGAATCAATTGCGGGTGCACGTTGGAAAGTCCGGAACGTTTCAGTCGCGGTTTGAGATTGTTGAGCCGCTTCTCGGAAACGTCGATTGCGTACAGGCGCCCCGCCGACTGCATCAGCGCGCCCATCATGAGTGTCTTGCCGCCCGCCCCGGCACAGAAATCCACTACCATTTCGCGCCGCTTCGGAGCGACCAGGTATCCGAGCAGTTGGCTGCCCTCATCCTGAACTTCGACCGCTCCGCGAGTGAACGAAGGATGGCGGTTGATTGCGGGTTTGCCGGCAAGCCGGATTCCGACCGGGGACCAGGGCGTCGGCTCGGCGGCGAATCCGCTGGCGCGAAGTTCCTCGAGTACCTGGTCCCGATTCCCCAGCAGCGTGTTGACGCGCAGGTCCAGCGGTGCTGACTTGAGCATGGCGCGGCCGAAGGCGACTGCTTCCTGCTCCGCATACTCGGAGACGAGGCGCTCGTAGAGCCAGTCGGGGAGGCTCATCCTGACTGCCGGAGGCAGCGATTCGACATCGGCGGCTTTCAATTTAACGGCCCAGTCGCGATCTTCAGCCTTGAGCAGGGGTTCGAGTTGACCGAGGCTGTAACCCTCCAGTTTGAGCAATGACCCCATCACCAGCTTGCGGGGACTAGGATGCGCGATCAAGCTCTCGAGCAGACGCTTGTGGCGAAGCACGGTGAAAACCGTTTCGGCGACGAACGCCCGGTCGTGGCTGCCGAGTGCGCGATTGGCGCTGAAAAAATTGCGCAGGATCGCGTCGGCCGGGTGCGCCAGCGGCAACACCAGATCTACGGCGGCAGTGGCCGCTTTGATCAATGCCGCCGTGGGTTGCATTTAGTGGATGGTGATGCTGGTGACGGTGGAATCCAACACGGTGCCGTTCTTTTCGACGTAGCGAATCTTGACCGGAAGATAGTGGTGGTCCACCGAAAGCCAGAATTCGAGGCCGCGTTTGTCATCGGCATCCCGCACCTTCTGGAAGTGCAAAGTTTCCAGTTCGCCGAGCGGAGTCTTGAGCGTCTCCTTGCCGACCATGCTGTACTCATAGTCGGCCAGACGCTTGCCGTCAGCGACAAACACTTTCATGGTGTCCTGTTTCGACTGCGCGAATGCGAATGCATAGGGCAGGCTGGTCGGGTCATAGGTATTGGTAGCCAACGGCGCGGTCTCAATCCTGTCGCCGTCGGTAAGTTTGATCTGCCCGGCATCCCAATCAAAATCCGCCGCACGCCTCGGCTTGCGGCTGTTGTTCTCCTCGAATTGCAGCGGCCGCAGTCCGGCCGTGGTAAGGGAACCCCGGCTTTCCCGGCGAACGTTGAGCTTGTAGAACAATGCGGCCACCCCAACCGTCTTGGTCTCGCTGATCACGGAGTATTTCCTGCCGTCGTGCTCCAGGAAATCGTGGCCTTCGCCCAGCTGCATCGAGCCCGAAGTGACTGAGTAGTCGATCTGCACCTTTTGCGGCGGCTGCGCGGCAGCGACCGGGCCTGCGATCAGGAGCAGAGCAAGCAAAATCGCGTATTTCATCGCTTTCAGGGGCACACCAATGCGTCCGAACTGCTGCGGCCCGCGCTCACCGTCACGCGGCTGCCTTCCAAATTGAGCTTGCCGTCGAGAAACCAGCGGATTGCCTGGGGATAGATGCGGTGTTCCTGCTCGAGCACGCGCGCAGCGAGTCGTTCCTCGTCATCCCCGGACAGCACCGGTACCGCCGCCTGCACGACGATAGGACCATGATCGAGATCGGGCGTGACGAAGTGGACCGTGCAGCCGTGAATTCTTACGCCTTCCCGCAGCGCGCGCCGGTGCGTGCCCACGCCCGGAAACGCCGGAAGCAGGGATGGATGGATATTCATGATCCGGCCGCCGAAGCGCTTGATGAAACTCCCGGTAAGAATGCGCATGAATCCCGCCAGCACCAACAGGTCGGGACGGTACGATTCTGCTTTGTCGGCAAGCGCGGCATCGAAACTCGCGCGATCCGGGAATGACCGGTGATCGATCACCTCAGTGTCGACGCCGAAACTGCGTGCAATTTCGATGCCCCTTGCCGCAGGGTTGTTGCAGATCACTGCAGCAATCTGCGCGTCGAGTTTTGCTTCCAGGATCGACTGAAGGTTGCTGCCGCGGCCCGAAATCAGGATGACGATGCGTTTCATCCCGCGTTTCTACTGCACCACCGTCTGCGGTTCATCGCCCGCGCGGGAGCGGATTTCGCCGATGCGGAAGACGCTTTCTCCTGCGCGCTCCAGCGTTTGCTGTGCCCGCACTGCATCCTCTTGGGAAACGACCACCACCATACCGATGCCGCAATTGAATACACGGTGCATTTCCGCCTCTTCGACATTACCGAATCTTTGAAGCCATGCGAACAATCTGGGCCGCGGCCACGCGTTACCCGTCAGCACCGCCTTTACGTTGGAAGGCAGTACGCGCGGCACATTCTCCACCAGACCGCCGCCGGTGATGTGCGCAAGGCCTTTGATGCGCGCCGCGCGCATCGCCGCGAGCACCGGCCGCACGTATATGCGCGTCGGTGCCAGTAACGCTTCTCCCAACGTCCTGCCGTCGAAATCCGATGACAGGTCCACGCCGGATGTCTCGACGATCTTTCGCACCAGCGAGTAACCGTTGGAGTGTGCACCGCTGCTGGCCAGTCCGAGAACAATGTCGCCCGCAACAATGCCGGCACCATCTATGATTCCCGATTTCTCAACCACGCCGACCGCGAAGCCGGCGAGATCGTATTCGCCGGCCGGGTACATCCCCGGCATTTCCGCCGTCTCCCCGCCGATCAATGCACAACCGGCCTGCACGCAACCGGCGGCGATGCCCTTGACCACTTGTGTCGCTGTATCCACCTCAAGCTTGCCGCAGGCGAAGTAGTCGAGGAAAAAAAGCGGCTCCGCGCCCTGCACCAGGATGTCGTTGACGCTCATCGCCACCAGGTCGATGCCGATGGTGTCATGGCGATTCAGTTCAAATGCCAGCTTGAGCTTGGTCCCGACACCGTCGGTACCGGAAACCAGCACCGGTTCCCGGTATCCCTTCGGCACCTCGAACAACGCGCCGAAGCCGCCGATGCCGGCGAGCACGCCGTCTCTGAGCGTGCGCCTTGCGAAGGGCTTGATGTTTTCGACCAGCTGGTCGCCGGCATCCATGTCCACGCCGGCGTCACGATATGAAAGCGAAGCGGTGGAGGGGCGGTCAGTCTTCAAGTTGAGTTGCCGGGTTCTTCGGGATAGAGTGGCGGTCGAAATTCACGGCCATTGCGGTGCCCAGATTCATTGCGAAGCCCAGATTCGTTGCCATGCTTGGCGCGCCGCGAATTTTACTCCAAATGAACAACATCTTCCGTGTGCGTTATGTGTGGTACCTGGTCGCCGCGGTAATTGCCGGGCTCGTCCTGTATCTGATCGCGCCGATCCTGAGCCCATTCCTGTTCGCCGCAATCCTGGCCTATATCTGCCTGCCTTTGGTGGATCGGTTGGCGAAGCGGCTGCCGCGCTGGCTCGCGGCTTCGATCATGTTGGTGTTGCTTCTGCTCGGACTTTCGATGCTGGTTCTGATCGTGGCGCCGATGGTGGAAAGGCAGTTTGCGGCTTTTCTTCAAAACGTCCCGGACTATCTCGACTGGGTGCGCGAGCGGGCCCTCCCATGGCTTTCCGGCAGCATCGGCGTGGAGCTGAATCTTGACCTCGAGCACGTGAAGCGGGCCCTGGCTGACAGTTTGCGTGCCGACAACGATGTTCTCAAATCGCTGCTGCCAAAACTCACCACCGGCGGCGCGGCGCTCATCGGTTTCTTCACCGCGGTGCTGCTGTTACCCATAATGCTGTTTTATTTTCTGCGCGACTGGCACGAGTTGATGCGCCGCATCGAGGATCTGATCCCGCGCCGCTCGCACCAGTGGGCATTGAGTTTCGCCGATGAGATCAACAGCGTGCTCGGCGAGTTTTTGCGCGGGCAGATCGCCGTGATTCTGATCATGTGCGTCTATTTCGTGGTGGGGCTGTGGGTGGCGGGTTTGGAGTACTCGCTGCCGATCGGCATCCTGTCCGGCTTGCTGGTATTCGTACCCTATCTCGGCGCGCTGGTGGGTCTGTTGCTCGCGACCCTCGCCGGGATAAACCAGTTCGACAACATTCTCGGACTCTTCGGCGTGTGGGCCGTTTTCGGCATCGGACAGTTGCTCGAAGGTTTCCTGGTCACGCCCTGGCTGGTGGGTGACCGCATCGGATTGCATCCTGTGGCGGTAATCTTCGCGCTGCTGGTGTTTGGACATCTATTCGGATTCTTCGGCGTGCTGCTGGCGCTGCCTGCGAGTGCGGCCTTGTTGGTGGGTTTGCGGCATTTGCGCGCGCAATACCTGGCCAGCGATCTCTATAAATCCTGATGAGGCAACTGGCTCTCGGACTGGCGCCATCCCCCGTGCCGGTGTTCGACAATTTTTTCCCGGGGCGGAATGACGAGGCCGTTTCCGCGTTACGCGCGCTGGTCGCAGGTCACTCCGCCGAGCATTTCGTTTACCTCTGGGGTGAGCCAGGTTGCGGCCGGTCCCATTTGCTGCAGGCCACTGTGGCGGCCGCTTCATCGCGGGGGACGAATGCCAGATACGTCGCGGCGGGCGAGCCATTGCCGGCAGGGGATTGTGGTGTGCGCTTGCTTGCCGTGGACGACGTTGAAAAACTGGACGCATCGGCTCAGCTGGAGTTTTTCCGACTTTATAACGCGTTGCGCGAATGCCAGGGCGCCGTGCTCGCGGCCGGCAACGTGGCGCCGGCGCGTCTGCAACTCAGGGCGGACCTGCTGACCCGGCTCGGATGGGGGTTGGTGTTCCAGGTGCATGCGCTTTCTGACGACGACAAGCGCGTCGCGCTCAAGCGCCACGCGGCCGCCCGCGCCTTCGATCTTCGCGACGAAATCATCGAGTATCTGCTGCGTCACCGGAAGCGCGATCTGCCCTCCCTGATGACGGTGCTGGAGGCACTGGACCGCTACTCGCTGGAAGCCAAGCGACCGATCACCCTGCCGCTGCTGCGCGAACTGCTGCAATCGGAGGGTGGCGAAAACGGAAATCCACCGCCCGCAATCTGACCGGTGAACGGGTCGGGAACCTCGGTCTTCCCGGGCTTTTGAGCTATACTTTCAGTGCGTCTTCACGACCTCTCCGACCTTATCCGCTATTCCCTTATGCGGTCCGCATTTTTCAAACTCGAAATCAATGCGCGAAGCGGCTTATTCCGGCGCAGACTAACCTTCAGGTTATGTCGGAGCCACGATACGCCTTCGCACGAAGACCATGCGACTTGCATTGTTTGATCTCGACAATACGCTGCTCGCCGGCGACAGCGACTTCGAGTGGGCGCAGTTTCTCATCGAGAAAGACGCGCTCGATGGTGAGGTACACGAGGTGCACAATCGCAATTTCTACGAGGCTTACAAGGCCGGCACGCTCGACATCAACGAGTTTCTCGATTTCCAGCTCAAGCCGCTGTCGCGCCACCCGAGAAAGCAACTCGACGAATGGCACATCGAGTTCATGCAGGAGAAGATTGTCCCGATCATCACTCAAAAAGCGCGCGATCTGGTGGAAAGCCACCACGAGGATGCTCGCGCCATCATTACCGCGACCAACAGTTTCGTCACCTGGCCGATTGCACGCGAATTCGGCATCGAGAACCTGATCGCCACCGAGCCGGAGGAAGTGGATGGCGAATTCACCGGGAGGGTGAAAGGAATGCCGTCATTCCGCGAGGGCAAGGTAACCAGGCTCATGAGCTGGATGGCCGAGCATGGCATCTCATGGGATGCGCTCGATGAGACCTGGTTTTACAGCGACTCGCTCAACGATCTGCCGCTGCTTTCGATCGTCAGCCATCCGGTCGCGGTGGATCCCGACGAAACCCTCAAGGAACACGCGCTCAAGCACGACTGGCGCGTCATCAGCCTCCGCTAACCGCCGCGGGCGGGGGCAGGGTCGCCGACCCTCGGTTTTCAGCCATGAATTAGCGGATCAGGATGCCTAATGCCGCGCGCAATCGGTCTTGTCTTCTTACTGTTTATCGCCGGCGCCAGCGTGCTCGGGAGCCTTGCCGTGGGCAGCGTCGCTATTTCTGTCGCAGACACTTGGGCGGCGTTGTCCGGTTCGCTCTCCGGACCTGCGTCCGACATCGTGTGGAAGCTGCGGCTGCCGCGAATCCTGGCGGCATTCTCCTGCGGTGGTCTGCTGGCAATGGCGGGCGTGCTGTTGCAGGTTTTGCTGCGCAACCCTCTCGCCGATCCGTATATTTTTGGTGTGTCCGGCGGCGCCGCGCTTGGCGTGTTGCTGGCGATGCTTCTGGGGACCGGAGCGATGGTTCAGACCGGATCCGGGCTGGCCGGTGCGATCGCCGCGTCGGCTCTGGTATTCGGTCTGAGTTTCCGTACCGCCAACTGGAATCCCTACCGCCTGCTCCTTACCGGCGTGGTGGTGGCGGCAGGACTCAACGCGGGCCTCAGCCTGATTCTGGTGTTGGCCCCGCAAACAGCAGTCAAAGGCATGCTGTTCTGGTTGATGGGTGATCTGGGCTATGCGGAGTTTCCACTGCCAGCGCTTCTGGTGCTGGTGACACTGCTTATTGTTGCAATGCCACTGGCGCAAGCGATGAACGTTCTTGCGCTAGGCAGGATCAAGGCGCAGTCGCTGGGCGTGGCCGTCACAGGGATCGAAATCCTGCTGTATGGTCTTGCAGCGGTGGCGACGGTTACCGCGGTGTTGTTCGGCGGCACCATCGGGTTCGTCGGCCTGATCGTGCCGCATCTCATGCGCATGCTGGGAATGTCCGACCACCGCTGGCTCTTGCCGTCTGCGGTCCTGGCCGGCGGCAGCTTTCTTACTATAGCGGACACAATCGCACGCAGCGCCTGGGCGCCTTTGCAGTTTCCGGTCGGCGTGCTGACCGCGCTGCTCGGCGTTCCGGTGCTGCTGTTGCTTCTTGCGGGCAGGGGAAATGCTGCGCGCTGAACGCCTGTCCCTGGGGTTCCCCGGACGCAGGCTGCTCGAAGGACTGTCGCTGGAATTTTGCCCGGGGCAGGTGTGGGCAGTGCTCGGCCGCAATGGCAGCGGCAAGTCCACGCTCCTGCATGCGCTTGCCGCGCTGAGAGCTCCACAGGCCGGCACGACATTGCTCGAAGGTGTGCCGCTCGACACGATGCCGCGTCGGCGGGTGGCGCGCCATATCGGCGTGCTGCTGCAGGAAGAGACGCACGAATTCTGGGGCAGCGTGCGCGACTTCGTGTTGCTCGGCCGCTATCCGCACGTACGCAGTCCGTTCGGCTGGCACATCGATGACGAAGCGGTGGCCCGTGCCGAGATCGAGTCGCTGCATCTGACCGGCCTGGCCGACCGCGCATTCGCAACCCTTTCCGGCGGCGAGCGCCAGCGCGCGCGCGCGGCGGCATTGTTTGCCCAACGGCCGCTGGTCTATCTGCTTGACGAACCGCTGCAGCATCTCGATTTGCCGCACCAGGTGGCAGTGCTCGAGCGATTGGCACATGAGGCCCGCGAACACGGCGCGGTGGTGGTGATGGTGGTTCACGAACTGCTGTTTGCAAGCCGCTACTGCGACCGGTTCTTGCTGTTGTACGGTGATGGGCGCTTCGCGCACGGCGGCGCGCAGGAGGTACTGGACGCCAGCCATCTTGGCGAGCTGTACGGCTTCGCGCTCGATGTGGTGGAGGCGGGCCGTGACCGGCTGTTCCTGCCGCGCCGGGCTTGAGGGCACGGGCCGCATGTATAATCGCCGCTTTCACGCAGCTCCAACTTCCCCTGCTATTTGATGATTCGGAAACTGCTTCGCCGGGTGTTCTCCGGCCGGTCATCACACTCCGCAGAGCCGCAGGTCGTCCCGCGCAGCAAACACGGAGTATCCCGCGACAGCATCAGTTCCAGCGCACGCCGGGTCATCGGCACCTTGCAGGAAAAAGGCTTCGCTGCCTACGTCGTGGGCGGCGCGGTGCGCGACCTGCTTCTCGGACTCAAGCCCACGGATTTCGACGTCGCCACCAGTGCCACGCCCGAGCAGGTACGCAGCGCGTTCAGGCGCTCACGCATCATCGGTCGGCGGTTCCGGCTGGTACACGTCATGTTTGGCAATGACACGATAGAGGTTTCCACCTTCCGCGCCAGGCAGGGCAACGACCCGGACGAACAGGTGTCGGACGAACACGGGCGCATCCTGCGCGACAACGTATTCGGCAACCAGGAGGAGGATGCCACGCGCCGCGACTTCACCATCAACGCGCTGTTCTACGATCCGACCAGCGAAAGGATTCACGACTTCTGCGGTGGCCTGGACGACGTCAAGGCCCGGCGCCTGCGAATGATTGGCGACCCCGAGCAGCGCTATCGCGAGGACCCGGTACGCATGCTGCGTGCAGTGCGTCTTGCCGCCAAGCTCGGCCTGAAGATTGAAGCTAACACCCGCGAGCCGATCAAGAAACTGGCGAACCTGCTCGCCAACGTGCCCTCCTCGAGGTTGTTTGAGGAAATGATGAAGCTGTTGTTTTCCGGCCACGCAACCGCCTGCCTTCTGCAACTTCGCCATGAGGGCCTGCACCACGGCCTGCTGCCGATGCTCGACGTGATTCTCGAGCAACCGATGGGCGAGCGATTTGTGATGCTGGCGCTGCAGCGGACCGACGAGCGCATCCGCGACGACAAGCCGGTGTCCCCCGGCTTCCTGTTCGCTGCGCTCCTGTGGCACGAAGTGCTGGCGGCTTGGAAACTCGCGCAGGAGGAGGGCCTGAATCCGATGCCGGCGTTGTTCAAAGCGATGGATCACGTGATCCACGTGCAGGCGGAGAAGCTCTCGATTCCGCGCCGTTTCGGAACGGACATGAAGGATATCTGGGCCCTGCAGTCGCGCTTCCTCGGCCGTTCCGGCCGCCGTCCTTACAGTCTGCTCGCTCAACCGCGTTTTCGCGCTGGGTATGATTTTCTGGTACTCCGCTGCGACAGCGGCGAAGTGGATGCCGAAGTCGCCGAGTGGTGGGATAACTTCCAGCATGCCGACGAGGAAACCCGTAAGCAGATGCTGCTCCCCGACCGAACTCCGCGCCGGCGCCGGCGGCGTCACAAACCCGACGGCGGCAATCCTCAGGACAACAATCCTGGTCCCGCGCCGACGGAATCCTGATGCCCGGAAGCGCACCGGTGACGACTGCCTTCATCGGACTGGGCAGCAATCTCGCCGATCCCTTGAACCAGGTAAGGCAGGCGCTTACCGAACTGGAATCGATTTCCAATACCCGGGTGACCGCACGCTCCTCCCTGTACCGGACCGCACCGGTTGGTTATCTCGAACAGCCTGATTTCATCAATGCGGTTGTTTCGGTGCAAACCACGCTCAAGCCGCAGGCGCTGCTTGCCGCGCTTCTCGCCATCGAGAATCGCCACGGGCGCAGGCGCACGATGCGCGATGCACCGCGCACCCTTGACCTCGATTTGCTGCTTTATGGAGAAGAGGTTCTTGATCAGGACGGCCTGACGCTGCCGCACCCGCGGCTGCACGAGCGCGCTTTCGTGCTGGCGCCGCTTGCCGAAATCGCTCCTGAGGCCATTGTTCCCGGGAGGGGGCTGGTGCGGGATCTGCTGGAGGTCGCAGGCTGCAAGGGAGTGAGCAGAGTCGATGCTGCCTGAGAAATACCGCTACATCGTTGTCGAAGGGCCGATCGGCGCGGGCAAGACCAGCCTCGCGCGCCGGCTATCGGAACATGCAGGCAAAAGTCTGCTGCTCGAGGACCCGGATTCGAATCCGTTCCTGGCGAACTTCTACGAAGATCAACGCCGATATGCACTGCCGACGCAGCTATTCTTCCTGTTTCAGCGGGCGCAACAGGTCGCGGGATTGAAGCAGATCGATCTGTTCGACCGCGGCACGGTCGCCGATTTCATTCTCGACAAGGACCCGTTGTTCGCCAGCCTCACGCTCTCCGACGACGAATTGCATCTCTACCAGCAGATCTACGGCCACCTGACGCCCCAGGCGCCCACGCCAGACCTGGTGATCTACCTGCAGGCATCACCAAAAAAATTGTTCGACCGCGTGCGCAGGCGGGCGGTCGCCTATGAGCGCAGCATCTCGGAACAATACCTCGTCCGGCTTGCCGATGCCTACCGCCGCTTCTTCTACCAGTTCTCCGCCGCGCCGCTGCTCATCGTCAACAGCGACCACTTGAATTTTGTTGATTATCCGGGCGATTTTGATCTATTGTTGCGCCGCATTGCCGAAATGCGCGGTCCACGCGAGTTCTTCAGCCGAGGTGAATAGAAGCGGCTAACCGCAAAGGCGCAAAGGACGCAAAGGGATCGCGAAGAAGAAAGATAACAAGAACACTCCGAGGAGATTGGTGGCATGCGGATACACCGGAAAGGAATTTTCGGCAGAAATGGCTTTTCCGATTTTCTTTGCGTACTTTGCGCACCCCTCAAGAGGGGGTATTGAAAATAATCTTTGCGGTGAAACGGTTTTCATGAAAGTAACGACGAGCGTATTGCAGAAGATGCGGCAGGAGGGCGACCGCATCACCATGCTGACATGTACCGATGCGAGCTTTGCCGCGCTGCTGGATGCCGCCGGCGTGGACACGTTTCTGGTCGGCGATTCGCTGGGGATGACGATACAGGGTCACGATTCGACCCTGCCCGTGACCATCGACGACATGATCTATCACACGCGCATCGTGGCGCGCGGGGCCGAGCGGGCGCTGGTAATCGGAGACATGCCTTTCGGCAGCTATCAGCAGAGCCCGCAAAAAGCGTTCGAGAACGCCGCGAGGCTGATGAGCGCGGGCGCACAAATGGTAAAGCTCGAGGGCGGCGAGGTAATGGCGGAAACAGTCGCGTTCCTGAGCGCGCGCGGTATTCCCGTATGTGGCCACGTCGGGTTGACGCCGCAATCAGTGCACGCAATCGGCGGATACAAGGTTCAGGGCAAGACCGATGATTCAGCGGAACAACTGATCAATGCCGGCAAGGCATTGCAGGATGCTGGAGCAAGCCTGATGGTGGTGGAACTGGTGCCTGCAGGCGTTGGCAAGGCGCTGACCGAAGCCTTGTCGATTCCGGTGATGGGAATCGGGGCCGGGCCGCATTGCTCCGGGCAGATCCTCAATCTCTACGACATTCTCGACATCTATCCCGGCAAGAAGCCGCGTTTCGTGAAGAATTTCATGGACGGCTCGGGTTCCATCCGGGCGGCGATCGAGCGTTTTGTAGCCGAAGTGAAGGCGGGCACTTTTCCGGGTCCCGAGCATTCTTTTTAGAAACTGGCCACAGAGATCACAGAGGACACAGAGAACTGAAAGACGGAAACACACGGGTGCTACGCCCCGACGATTAATATGAAAAACCCACAAGTTTTTTCGTCTTGTTCCTTGGCTTTCCTCTGTGTTCTCTGTTTCCTCTGTGGCTCAAAGGGTTTTCATGGACGTTATTAAGACAGTAAACGAACTGCGCGAGCGGCTAAAACGCGAATCGCCGGTTGCCTGCGTGCCGACCATGGGCAACATCCACGACGGCCATCTGAGTCTGGTCAGGATCGCCCGTGAGCATGCGCCTGTCACGGTGACCACGATTTTCGTCAACCGACTGCAGTTCGGCCAAGGTGACGACTTCGACAAGTACCCTCGAACCTTAGAGGAAGACTGCGCCAAACTGGAAGCCGCAGGCAATACCGTGGTTTATGCCCCGGACGAAAAGCAGATGTATCCGGAGCCGCAGGTTTTTTACGTCGATCTACCCAAAATCGCCAATAAACTGGAGGGCCGCTTCCGGCCGGGCCACTTCCGCGGGATGGCCACCGTGGTGCTGAAGCTGTTCAATTCCGTACAGCCTCAGATTGCCGTATTCGGCAAGAAGGACTATCAGCAATTGGCCATCGTTCGCCACATGGCCGACCAATTGGCGCTGCCGATTACCATCATTCCGGCGGAGACGGTGCGCGCCGATGATGGGTTGGCGCTGTCCTCGCGCAACCGATTCCTCTCCACCGCCGAGAGAAAGGAAGCGGTTCGCCTGCGCCAGGCCATACTTGAGGTCAAGGAAGCCGTGGAATGCGGCGACAGGAACTTTGTCGCTATGGAGTATGCAGCCGGCGAGCTGCTCGCGCGCCACGACTGGAAAGTCGACTATGTCGTCGTGCGTACCCGGCGCGGGCTGCGCCCCGAAGCGCAGGACAAGGAACTGGTGGTGCTCGGTGCCGCGAAGCTCGGCACCACGCGGCTGATCGACAATCAGGAAATCCTTGCTCCGTAGAGGCCGTGACGATCGTGACGGTCGTGACGAAGAATTCTGTTTGCAAGCGCCTGGATTCCGGCGCCCGCTATCTCTCATGGCAATTCTTTATTACAGCGAAGCAGATCCGGCGGAACCGTGGCGCGAGGCTTTCGCGCGCGAACTGCCACGGATTCCGTTTCGTGTCTGGCCGGATTCAGGTCCGTTGGAAAGCGTCCGGTACGCGCTGGTATGGAAACCTCCCCGGGGATTTCTCGCGCGGTTTCCAAATCTCAAGGCAATTCTCGCGCTCGGTGCCGGAGTCGATCCGATTCCGACCGACCCTGCGCTGCCGAAAGGCGTACCGCTGTTGAGGCTGGTTGACGTCGGCTTTCCGAGGCAGATGGCAGATTATGCGATGTATGCGGTACTACACTTTCAGCGCCGCATGCGTGAAATCGGGGAGTTGCAGCGACAAGCCCGATGGAACCAGCTCGACCCCTTCTTCACCCGTGAATTTCCGGTCGGCGTCATGGGGCTCGGTGTCATCGGTGCGGTGGTGGCGCAGCGGCTTGCCGCATGCGGCTACTCCGTCGCGGGGTGGGCGAGGAGCCCCAGACAGCTCGATGGCATCGAAGTGTTTGCGGGAAGCGAGGCGTTCAGCAAGTTTCTCTCGCGCTCCCGCGTCGTAATCAACGCGCTGCCGCTGACACCGAGTACGGAGAACATCCTCGACGCGGCGGCGTTTGCTTCAATGCCGATGGGAGGGTATGTCGTGAACATTGGTCGTGGAGCCCATGTGGCCGACCGGGACCTGATCGCCGCTCTCGACAGCGGGCAACTGAATGGCGCAATGCTGGATGTTTTCCGCGAAGAGCCGCTGCCTTCTTCGCACCCGTTCTGGCGACACCCCAAGATTGTCGTCACGCCGCATGTCGCGGCGCCGACCATCGCCTCAGAAGTCCAGGCGCAGGTGATCGAGAACATCAGGCGGCTGGAGCGCGGCGACCCGCCTATCGGTTTGGTCGATATCGCTCGCGGTTACTAGCCTCACCCCCCGCCCTCTCCAGGCATATGACGCGTAGAGAGGGAGCCAAGAACAAGGGCGACCAATCGGTCGCCCTTGCTTTCAGTTCCCTCTCCGCCTTCAGGGGGAGAGGGCATCGCTGACTCGGCGTTGGCGGAGCCATCCGGGGCGGGAAGCGATGCCTAGACGCGCGCCCCGGACTCGTTAGGCGTAGCCCAGTTTGCGGGTAGGGGCGCACAAGGCTGTGTTGCGCAGTGTTGATCGGGGCGCTATGCGGCTGCTCCCGCAAGCGGGCCTATGGCTAACGTGTCACAGCCGCCCCGCAAACGGCTGACATCGTCAGTAACGTGTCCGCGCGTCAGGGAGAGGTGGCAGTCGGCAGCTTGTAATCCTTGAAGTCGTCTCGCAACTTGGTCTTGAGCAGTTTCCCGGTGGCGGTGTGCGGCAACTGGTCTACGAACACCACGTCATCCGGGATCCACCATTTCGCCACCTTGCCCTCGAAGAATTTCATCAGTTCCTCTCGGGTCACCTGGGAGCCTTTCTTCTTCACTACGATCAGCAGCGGCCGTTCGTCCCACTTCGGATGCCGTACGCCGATTACCGCCGCTTCCGCGACCGCCGGGTGCGCGACCGCCGAGTTCTCGAGGTCGATCGAGCTGATCCACTCGCCGCCGGACTTGATCACATCCTTGGAGCGGTCGGTGATCTGCATGTAACCGTCGGGGTCGATGGTGGCCACGTCTCCGGTGGGAAACCAGTCCTCGCCATTCTCGTCCTTGCGCATCGGGTCGCCGCCTTCGCCCTTGAAGTAGCCGTTGCTGATCCACGGGCCGCGCACCAGCAGATTGCCGAAGGCCTTGCCATCCCACGGCAGATCCTTGCCGCCGTCGTCAACGATTTTCATGTCGACCCCAAAGATGGTGCGGCCCTGCTTGCACTGGATCGCGTGCTTTCGGTCCTTCGATAAATCCAGATGCTTGGATTTGAAGGTGCTGACAGTTCCAAGCGGACTCATTTCGGTCATGCCCCAGGCGTGCAGTACTTGAACGCCGTAATCCTCCTGGAAGGACCGGATCATGGCCGGCGGGCATGCGGAGCCGCCGATTACAGTGCGATTCATGGTGCTGAACTTAAGCTTGTTCTGCCCCATGTGTTGCAGCAGCGCGAGCCACACCGTGGGCACGCCGGCCGAAACGGTGACCCGCTCCGTCTCGAACAGTTCGAAGAGGCTTTTGCCGTCGAGCTGGTAACCGGGCAGCACCATCTTGGTCCCAGCCAGCGCACAGCTGTAGGGCAGAGCCCAGGCGTTGGCGTGGAACATCGGTACCACCGGCAGCATCACGTCACGGGAAGAAATGTTGAGCGCATCGGGCAGCGCCGCCGCATAGGCATGGATCACCGTGGAGCGATGCGAGTACAACACGCCCTTGGGGTTTCCGGTCGTGCCCGACGTATAGCAAAGGGAAGACGCGGTGCGCTCGTCGAGTTCCGGCCATTCGAAATCGTCTGGCTGCGCATTCACCAGGTCTTCGTAACACAGTAGATTGGGGATACCGGCCTGCGGCATGTGAGCGCGGGCTGTCATGACGATCCAGCCCTTGACGCTCTTGCAGATCGGCGCGAGCTTTTCGATCAACGGCGCGAAGGTCAGGTCGAACAGCACATAGCTGTCTTCGGCATGGTTGACGATGTAGGTGATCTGCTCGGGAAACAGGCGCGGATTGATGGTGTGCATCACCGCTCCCATGCCGGAAATGCCGTAGAAGGCTTCCAGGTGCCGGTGGCCGTTCCAGGCCAGCGTGCCGACGCGGTCGCCTTTCTTCACCCCGAGCGCACCGAGAGCCTTGGCAAGCTTGCGCGCCCGCCGATGCGCTTCGCTATAGTTGTAGCGGTGTATTCCCCCTTCCACCAATCGCGACACGATTTCGGTGTCGCCGTGGTGGCGGTCCGCGTGCCTGATCAGAGAAGAAATCAGCAGCGGGACATCCATCATCAGGCCTTGCATGGCGGGCTCCTCTCGTAGACGCATTTTTGTCTCGGGATTCTAGCAGCTTGCGCGCGGTGTCCAATACTGCCGCAGCCGCGTCGGCCGAATCCTCGTTGCGGTGCAAAACGGCGTAACGAGGTTTTTCGCCGGGAATTTGCCCGGTATACAATGGCGCGGCTTTCCGACTAAAATCAGGACGCTGCAATGAAGTAGATGGCAGCCATGGCTGCACTCGACCCGGTCGGCGAGCAGCTTGAGTGTCCGTCGAAAATGCAGATAACTAAACAGAAGACGCCCACGACCGTGTCTATTCCGCAAACGTTTCGATTTGAAGTTGGCCGCGGCACTTTGCCGGGCGGTCCGAACTTGCGCGTCGATTGAAGGAGACCGAGCCATGAATTCCAAGCACGCGCTTACCCTGTTCATTTTGATAGTAGCGTCGTCACTGGCGACTACGGCGCCGGCGCAGGACACCATCAGGATCGCATACATCGAGGGCCTCAGCGGCCCCTTCGCAAATGTCGGCGAGATCGGGCTGCGCCACTACCAGATTGCTACCGAAGTCATGAATGCGCGGGGCGGCGTGCTCGGCGGGATGAAGTTCGAGATCGTGCCTTTCGACAACAAAACCAATCCGCAGGAAGCGCTTCTGGTACTCAGGCAGGCAATCGACCAGGGCATCCGCTACATCGCCCAGGGGAACGGCTCGAGCGTCGCGCTGGCTCTGGCGGATGGCGTGGCCAAACACAATGCCCGCAACCCGGAAAAGAGTGTGGTGTTTCTGAACTACGCGGCGGTGGATCCGGCGCTGACCAACGAAAAGTGCACATTCTGGCATTTCCGGTTCGATGCCGATGTAGACATGAAAATGCAGGCGTTGACGAACTACATGGCTGCACAGAAGGGCATCAAGAAGGTGTATCTGATCAACCAGGACTATTCGTTCGGCCAGGCGCTTGCCAAGGCCGCCCGTGCGATGCTCAACGCCAAGCGGCCGGATGTCGAGATCGTCGGTGACGACCTGCATCCGCTCGGCAAGGTGAAGGATTTCTCGCCTTACGTATCAAAAATCAAGGCCAGCGGCGCCGACAGCGTGATTACCGGCAACTGGGGCAACGACCTTGCCCTGCTGGTAAAGGCAGGCAAGGAGGCCGGACTGAAGGTGCATTACTACACCTACTATGCGGGTGCTGCCAGCGTGATTACCGCCATTGGCGAGGCGGGCGTCGGTCTCGTAAAGCAGGTCACCACCTGGCATGCCAACATCGGCGGAAAAGGGGCGACCGAGCACACGGTGGCCTACCGCGCGCGGTTCCCGGACGTCAGGGACGACTTGTACTACTCTGCGGTGCGGGTGTCGGTGGATGCACTGGCGCGGGCGATGGAAAAGGCCAAGTCCGTCGATCCGGTCAAAGTGGCGCTTGCGATGGAAGGCCTGGTGCAAGAGGACGACTCCGGCGAAGTGACCATTCGCGCGGACAACCACCAGTTGATCCAGCCTCTATACATTTCCACGCTGGTTCGGGCCAATGGCAAGGATGTGAAGTTCGACATCGAAAAGACGGGTCTTGGCTTCCGCACCGACGCACGTATCGAAGGCAAGGACACGATGATGTCCACGACGTGCAAGATGCAAAGGCCGTGAAAAGAGAGGGGCGAGGGGCGAGGGGTGAGGGGCGAGGGACGAGGGGCGAGGCCAAAGATCGGAGCCCGGATCGTTCTCAGTACGTACTCAATCGCTTCGAGCGCCAAGGACACGCCAGATACACGAACGAGAAGAATAGATAGCGCTGCGCGCTTTACCCCTCGTCCCTCGTCCCTCGTTCCTCGCCCCTCATAATGGAATTCTTCCTCGTCACCCTGCTGAACAGCCTGTCCTACGGGCTGCTGCTGTTCATGCTGTCCTCCGGGCTGACGCTGATTTTCAGCATGATGGGCGTGCTCAATTTCGCGCACGCCAGCTTCTACATGCTCGGCGCTTACTTCGCCTATCAGACCGGGTTGTACATCGGTTTCTGGCCGGCGTTGTTCCTTTCGCCTCTGTTGGTAGGCGCGGTCGGCGCGTTCACCGAACGTTATGGGCTGCGCACGGTGCACAAGTTCGGCCACGTTGCCGAACTGCTTTTCACCTTCGGCCTGGCTTACGTGATCGAGGAGATCGTCCACCTCATCTGGGGGCGCGCGCCCGTTGATTACCGCATTCCCGCCGAACTGGATTTCACACTGTTCACGATGTTCACCACTCAGTACCCGGCCTACCGCGGATTCATGATGCTAGTGTCGGTCGGCATGCTGGCGGCGCTGTACCTGGGGCTTACCCGTACCCGCATCGGCCTGGTGATTCAGGCGTCGCTTACGCATCCGGACATGGTGGAAGCGCTCGGCCACAACGTGCCGCGGGTATTCATGCTCGTATTTGCCGGCGGCGCGGCGCTGGCGGGACTGGCCGGCGTGATCGGCGGCAATGCCTTCATTACCGAACCGGGAATGGCGGTAGCGGTCGGCAGCATCGTCTTCGTGGTGGTCGTGTTCGGCGGCATGGGTTCGCTTACCGGTGCTTTCATTGCTTCCCTGATCATCGGCGCGCTGCAGACTTTCTCGGTCGCGATCGACTACTCGATGCTGAGCATGCTTGAGACGATCGGTATAAGCGTCTCGCCGGATTCATCCTGGCACGGGCTGTGGTCAATCTCGATATCCCAGACGGCGCCGGTGATGCCTTACCTTTTGATGGTTGTGATGTTGATCGTGCGTCCGCGCGGTCTGATGGGTACGCGGGAATCATGATGAACCGCCGCATCCGCATGACCACGCACCGTGCCATGTGGGAAACGGCATGAACCCGGTCATTACCAAAGGCCGAATCATCTTCTGGGCCGCCGTGGTGCTGTTCTTCGCGTTGCTGCCGTTTGTGTTCACCCAGAGCTTCGCGCTGTCCATGCTTTCGCAGATGGGCATCGCGATCATTTTCGCGCTGTCCTACAACATGCTACTGGGCCAGACCGGACTGCTGTCTTTCGGCCACGCCGTGTATTTCGGCCTGGGCGCTTTTTTTTGCGCGCATGCACTGAATCTGGTTGGTGCCGGCGAATTCTGGTTTCCGGTGACGTTCATACCGCTGGTAGGCGGGCTCGCGGGAATGTTTTTCGGCCTGGTGCTGGGTTTTGTCACCACGCGCCGCGCGGGCACGCCTTTCGCGATGATCTCACTCGGCATCGCCGAGATGGTGGCGGCGAGCGCGCTCATGTTCACCGCATTCTTCGGCGGGGAGGGCGGCATTGCGACCGACCGTACCGGCGGCGGTGCGTTGATGGGCATCAGCTATGGCCCGCAGATCGAGGTCTATTACCTGATCGCCGGATGGTGCGTGGTCTGCATCATCGGTATGTTTGCGGTCACGCAAACACCGCTGGGACGCATGGCCAACGCCGTGCGGGACAATCCGGAGCGGGCCAAGTTCGTCGGCTACAACCCCACGCGGGTACGCTGGCTGATGATGACGCTCTCGGGGTTCTTCGCCGGCGTGGGCGGCGGGCTGGCGGCGATCAACTACGAGATCGTCACTGCGGAGACGCTGGGCGTGATGGCCTCGGGCAACGTGGTACTGATGGCATTCATCGGCGGCATCGGCCACTTCTGGGGGCCGATTATCGGCGCGGTGCTGGTGACGCTATTGCAATCCGCACTTTCCAATTACACCCAGGCCTGGCTGCTCTATTTCGGGTTGTTCTTCCTGGTGATCATCATGTTCTCCCCGGGAGGCATCGCCAACCTGATCACGTTGCACAAACCGGTCTGGCAGGCGCGGCAGCTAAAGCGCCTGTTGCCGGCGTATTCGCTCTCGGGCGGCGCCGGACTGGTGATGTTGCTGGGATTCTTCGCTCTGATCGAAATGATTTATCACTTCGAGGCCAAAGAGGCCGCAAACAAGGCATTCTCGTTTTTCGGCGTCACGCTCGATCCTGATCAGGCCACGTTCTGGTTGGGCACGCTGATTGTACTGGCGGCCGGCATTGCCATTTTTTACTCCACGACGCGAGTGGTGAAGCGCGCCTGGACCGACATTACCGCAGAACTGCAGGTGAAGGGCGTGGTATGACCAGCCCGGCACTGCAACTGAGCGACGTGCGCAAGAGTTTCGGGCGTACCTCGATCATCAACGGAGTGAACCTGACGATCGCCCCGGGCGAACGCCACGCTATCATCGGCCCCAACGGCGCCGGCAAATCCACGCTCTTCAATCTGATCAGCGGCCGCTTTCCGCTCAGTTCCGGCCGCATAGACCTGCACGGCAAGGACATCACCGGGCTGGAACCGCACCTGATCAACCGCAAGGGACTGGCGCGCAGCTTCCAGATCACCAACATATTCCCGCGCCTGTCCGTGTACGAGAACCTGCGTTGCGCGGTGCTGTGGTCGCTGGGTTACAAGTACTCGTTCTGGCACCGCATCGGCGCGCTCAAGGAAGTGCGCGGCCGCACCGACGAGATCGTCGAGCGCATCGGCATGGCGACACTCCGGGACCGGCCGGCCGGCGTGCTCACCTACGCCGAACAGCGGGCGCTGGAAATCGGCGTCACCATTGCGGGCGGAGCCGACGTGATCCTGCTGGACGAGCCGACCGCGGGAATGAGCCGCAGCGAAACCGACGAGGCAGTGGAACTGATCCGTAATGTTACCGAGGGCAAGACACTGGTCATGGTCGAGCACGACATGAGCGTGGTATTCAACCTCGCCGACCGCATCTCCGTGCTGGTCTATGGCGAGGTGATTGCCAGCGGGACGCCGCAGGAAATACGCGGCAACAAATCCGTTCAGGAAGCCTATCTCGGCACCGAACAGCACTAGGACATGTTTGGCCACAGAGGACACAGAGAACACAGAGAAAAGAATGAATCTGACAATTCAAACGGGAATGCACAAATACATGAAAAGGGGTCGGCCTGGGCGGGATTGGTTCCCTGCTTTTTCACGTGCACAGATTTTTCTTGTCTCTGGTCTTCCTCTGTGTTCTCTGTGACCTCTGTGGCAAGAAGGGTTTGAATGTTAGAAGTCAAAGACCTCCACGCGTACTACGGCAAGAGCCACATCCTGCACGGGGTGCATCTGAACGTGCGCCAGGGCGAAATCGTCAGCCTGCTCGGGCGCAATGGCGTGGGACGCTCGACCACCATCAAGTCGATCATGGGACAGGTGAGTTCGACCGGATCGGTTAAGTTCAAAGGCCAGGAGATCAACGGCCTTAAAGCCTACGTGGTCGCACGCAAGGGCCTGGGTTACGTGCCCGAGAATCGCGAAATCTTTCCAACGCTCACCGTCAGGCAGAACCTGTTGCTCGGAATGAAAAATGCGCGCGGCGGCGGCCGCTGGAGCATCGAAGACGTGTTAAAACTGTTCCCGGTGCTGCGCGAGCGCACCGAAGCGCTCGCGGGCGTGATATCGGGCGGCGAGCAGCAGATGCTCACGCTGTGCCGTACGCTGATGGGTGATCCGGACCTGGTTATGATCGACGAGCCGACCGAAGGCCTGGCACCGAAGATCGTCGAACTGATGGCGCGCCTTTTCGAGGAAATCAAGAATCGCGGCGTATCCATCCTGCTGGTCGAGCAGAAGCTTACGATCGCCCTGAAGATCTCTCAGCGGCTTTACGTCATGGGGCATGGCCGGATCGTGTTTGAGGGCACGCCCGAAGATCTCAGGGCAAACGAGGCCATCCGCAAGGAATGGCTGGAAGTCTAATTTCAATTTTGCACAGGAGGACAAAGAGAACACAGAGGAAGGCAAAAAACCAAAAGCAAGCTTCGCTGTTAACGAGCGTGCTGGGCAGTGGTTGGCCAGAATATTGAATGGAGGCGAAATATTCCTCGTCATTCTTGTCTTCTCTGCACTTATCCTTCGGTTTTCCTCTGTGACCTCTGTGTCCTCATGTGCCCATGAGGGTTTTATCATGTCTCTAGTCGAATATCAGAAACAAGGCAGCATCGGCGTCATCACGCTGAACAATCCGCCGGTCAACGCGCTGTCGGTGAACAAGGATGTGGTGCAGGGCATCCTCGATGCGCTCAGGGAGGGTGACCACGAACCGCACGTGCGTGCGTTCGTCATCATCGGCGCGGGCCGTAACTTCTCCGGCGGGGCGGACATCAGCGAGTTCGGAGGCGGCTACGATCCCGGCAAGGCCAAGCTGCCCGACGTGCTCGCTTACATGGACACGGTGACCAAGCCGATCGTGGCAGCCATTCATGGGCCGACGATGGGGGGCGGCCTCGAGCTTGCGCTCGCCTGCCATTACCGCGTCGCGCTTCCCGGCGCGCAGATTGCGCTGCCCGAGGTCAAGCTCGGAATACTACCGGGCGCGGGCGGCACCCAACGCCTGCCGCGATTGATCGGCGCCGAGAAGGCGCTCGACCTGATGGTCGCCGGCGATCCCATTTCCACCGAGAAGGCCCGGGAACTGGGTGTGGTGGACGAGGTCGTCTCCGGCGATTTGCGTGCCGCCGCGCTTACGTTCACCAACCGTCTCGTCAAGGAGGGCAAGGGCGTGCGGCGCGCCAGCCAGCTCTCCGTGGCGCTTGACCGGCCGGCTGCGGAATTCTTCGAGCAGATGCGCAAGCGCGTCGCCAAGGATTGGCGCGGCTATCCCGCGCCGCTGGCGATCGTTGCCTGCGTCGAGGCCGCCGTCAACCAGCCTTTTGCCAAGGGCATTGCATTCGAGCGCCAGCAATTCGAAAAATTGGTCAAGACCAGCGAGTCGCGCGCGCTGCGGCACCTGTTCTTTGCAGAGCGCCAGGTGGCAAAGATTCCCGACGTGCCGGAGGAAACGAAAGCGCGCGAGATCAAGTCCGCGGCGCTTATCGGCGCGGGCACGATGGGCGGCGGCATCGCGATGAACTTCGCCAATGCCGGCATTCCGGTAAAGGTGCTGGAGGTGAACGAAGAGGCGCTGGACAAGGGATTGGCCATCGTGCGCAAGAATTACGCCGCCACGGTGTCCAAGGGCCGGTTGAGCCAGGAAGCCATGGACAAGCGCATGGGCCTGTTCAAAGGCGTGACCCGTTACGAAGACCTCAAGGATGCCGACATCGTGATCGAAGCGGTGTTCGAGGACATGGCGGTCAAGAAACAGGTTTTCGAGAAGCTCGACAAGGTCGCCAAGCCGGGCGCGATCCTCGCGACAAATACCTCGACCCTGGACGTCAACGAAATCGCTGCCGTGACATCGCGGCCGCAGGACGTGCTGGGGCTGCATTTCTTCAGTCCCGCCAACGTGATGAAGCTGCTCGAAGTGGTGCGCGGCGCGAAGACTTCGAAGGAAACGCTGACGACGGCGATGAAACTATCCAAGGCCATCAAAAAAGTCGGCGTGGTCTCCGGCGTCTGCGACGGCTTCATCGGCAACCGCATGCTGCACGGCTATTTCCGCGAGGCCGGCTTCCTGCTCGAGGAAGGCGCATTGCCGCAGCAGGTGGACAAGGTGATCGAGGATTTCGGCTTTGCGATGGGCCCGTTCCGCGTGGGCGACCTCGCCGGACTCGACGTGGGCTGGTATATCCGCAAGCGTCAGGCCGCTACGCGGCCAGCGCACCAGCGTTATTCGAAGGTGGCGGACCAGATCTGTGAACTCGGCCGCTTCGGACAGAAAACGGGCGCAGGCTGGTACCGCTACGAGACCGGCAATCGCACGCCGATTCCCGATCCGGCAGTCGAGGCGCTGATCGTCAAGGCCTCGAAGGAGGCGGGAATCAAGCGCCGCGCGGTCTCCGAGCAGGAGATCCTGGAGCGCTGCATCTACGCGCTGATCAACGAGGGTGCGAATATTCTCGAAGAGGGCATCGCGCTGCGGGCAGCAGACATCGACATCGTCTACATCTACGGTTACGGCTTCCCGCGCTTTCGCGGTGGCCCGATGTTTCATGCCGACACGGTCGGCCTGGACAAGGTGCTGGCTTCGATCAAGGGCTTTCATGCGGCCCACGGCGAGACTTGGAAACCGGCTCCGCTTCTGGAGAAACTTGCCGCCTCCGGCGGCAAATTCAACAACTAAAACTTAAACCAACACTTTCACCGCAAAGACACAAAGGGCGCAGAGAAAGGGCGAACAGACACCACGGTAGAAAGCGGGCGTTGGGGAGTGAGGCAATTCAGCGCTCCCAATTTATGCGAGTAATATTCTCACAGTGCTATCGTTCCTGCTTTTCTCCGCGACCTTTGCGCCTTTGCGGTGAGAACCTATTTCTGGAGACAAAAGATGACTGATGCAGTGATCGTTTCCACAGCGCGTACGCCGTTGTGCAAGAGCTGGAAGGGCGCGCTGAACATGACCCACGGCGCCACCATGGGCGGGCACGTAGTAAAGGCCGCGCTCGAGCGCGCCAAGCTTGATTCCGCCGAAGTCGAGGATGTGATCATGGGTTGCGCCACCCCGGAAGGCGCGACTGGCCAGAACATCGCCCGGCAGATTGCGATCCGTGCCGGAATGCCGGTCACGGTCCCGGGCATGACGGTCAACCGCTTTTGTTCTTCAGGGCTGCAGACCGTGGCGCTGGCGTCCCAGCGCATCCTCGCCGGCGAAGCGGAGATCTTCGTTGCCGGCGGGGTCGAATCGATCTCCTGCGTGCAGAACGAAATGAACAAACACATGCTCGCCGATTCCTGGCTGAAGCAGAACAAGCCGGAGATCTACTGGCCGATGCTGGCCACCGCAGAAAACGTCGCGAAGCGCTATAAGATCGGCCGCGAGGCACAGGACCGGTACGGCGTCGACAGCCAGCTCAAAGCGGCCAAGGCGCGCGCCGAGGGCAAGTTCAAGGACGAAATCGTGCCGATCGCGACGCGCATGAAAGTAATCGACAAGAACACCGGCCAGGAGTCGGTCAAGGAAGTGACCGCGGCCGAGGACGAAGGCATCCGGCCCGATACCAACTATCAGGGTGTGTCGCAGATCAAGCCGGTGATCGAAGGCGGAGTGATCGCCGCGGGCAATGCCAGCCAATTTTCCGATGGCGCGTCGGCGCAGGTGCTGATGAGCGAACGGATGGCCGCCAGGAAAGGCCTCAAGCCGATAGGCATTTTCCGCGGTTTCGCGGTCGCTGGCTGCGAGCCCGACGAGATGGGCATCGGCCCGGTATTCGCCATTCCCAAGCTTCTGAAGCAGACCGGAAAGAAAATCGAGGACATCGGGCTGTGGGAACTGAACGAGGCGTTTGCGGTGCAGGTCATCTATTGTCGCGACAAGCTCGGCATCCCCAATGATCGCCTCAATGTCGACGGCGGTTCGATCGCGGTCGGACATCCGTACGGCGTGACCGGCAGCCGCCTGGTCGGCCACGCGCTGATCGAAGGCAAGCGCCGCGGCATTAAGTACGTTGTGGTGACCATGTGCGTCGGCGGCGGCATGGGCGCCGCCGGCCTGTTCGAAGTCGTTTAACTCTTTTCCTAGCCACAGAGGACACAGAGGTCACAGAGGAAAGCCAAAAAAAGGGAAAGAGACTTGGAGAAAAAGCGAGGTAACTGATCGCTAACCTTTGCCGCCCAATTTCATTGCGATTGATCAACAGTCAATGAAGGGTTCTCACCCGAACCGGTTGACTTGTTCTTGCATATTCTCTGTGTTCTCTGTGTCCTGTGGCTAGAATGGTTTCTTATGCAGTCGAAGCTACTCAACCGCCGGGACCTCGAGTTCGTTCTCTACGAACTGCTGGACGTCGAGTCGCTGACCCGGCGGGCGCGTTTCGCGGAGCACTCGCGCGAAACCTTCGACGCCGCGCTGGAAACGGCGGCACAGATCGCCACGGAGAAATTCGCGCCGCACAACCGCAAGTCGGATCTCGACGAACCGCGCTTCGAAGGCGGGCGCGTGCGCATGATCCCGGAGGTGAAGGAGGCGCTCGACGCATTCCGCGACGCCGGCTTCATCGCCGCGGCGCAGGATTTCCATCTCGGCGGAATGCAACTGCCCTGGACTGTGGCGCAGGCCTGTTTTTCCTGGTTCAACGCCGCCAATGTCTCCACCGCGGCTTATCCCTTCCTGACCATAGCCAATGCCAACTTGATTCGCACCTTCGGTTCGGACGCGCAGAAACAGCGCTACCTTCCGCCGCTGCTCGCGGGCCGCTTCTTCGGCACCATGTGCCTTTCGGAACCGCAGGCCGGCTCCTCGTTATCCGACATCCGCACCACGGCCTTGCCGCAGCCCGATGGATCCTACCGGATCACCGGTTCGAAGATGTGGATCTCCGCCGGGGAGCACGAACTTTCCGAGAACATCATTCACCTGGTGCTGGCGCGCATCAAGGACGCGCCGGCAGGCGTGAAAGGCATTTCGCTGTTCATCGTGCCAAAGTTCCGCGTCAACGACGACGGAGCGCTCGCAGGTCGAAACGAAGTAGCGCTGGCGGGTTTGAACCACAAGATGGGTTTTCGCGGCACTACAAATTGCGTACTCAACTTCGGGGAATCGGGCGGCGCCTGGGCAGAGTTGATCGGCGAAGCCAACAAGGGGCTCGCGCATATGTTCCACATGATGAACGAGGCGCGCATCGGCGTGGGACTGGGTGCCACCGTATTGGGTTACACCGGCTATCTCCATGCGCTGGATTACGCACGGGCGCGGCCGCAGGGCAGGCCGCCAGGCTTCAAGGACCCCGGCCAGCCGCAGGTGAACATCATCGAGCACGCCGACGTAAAGCGCATGCTGCTGGCGCAGAAGGCGTATGTCGAGGGCGCGCTCGCGCTCTGCCTGTACTGTGCCCGGCTGGTGGACGAGCAGCAGACCTCGGATGACGAAAAGCAACGGCGCGAGGCCGGCCTGCTGCTGGACATTCTCACCCCGATCGCCAAGGCGTGGCCGTCGCAGTATTGCGTCGAAGCCAACAGCCTGGCGATCCAGGTGCACGGCGGATACGGATACACTCGCGAGTATCCGGTCGAGCAGTTTTATCGCGACAACCGGCTCAACCCCATTCACGAAGGCACCAACGGCATCCAGGGGCTCGATCTGCTGGGCCGCAAGGCCGGCATGCAGGATGGCGCCGCAATCCAGCTGCTGGCGCGCGAAATTCATGCGGTCATACGCGAGGCGCTGGCCTGCGATTCGGAGGAATTGCGCCGATGCGGCACAGCGCTCAACCAGGCGCTGGACCGCATGATGGAAGTCACGCGCAACCTGTTGTGCGTGACGGCGCGCGGCGAGCTCGACCTCGGGTTGGCGAACTCATCCGTATACCTCGACATGGCCGGGCACACGGTGATCGCCTGGATCTGGCTCAGGCAGGCGATGGTCGCGGTGAAGAAGGTCGGCAAGGCGCAGGATGCTGACCGGGATTTTTATCAGGGCAAGCTGCAGACCTGCGCCTGGTTTATGCGCTGGGAGCTGCCGAAGACCAGGCACTGGCACGAGCTGCTGAACAATCTCGACCCCACCTGCCTCGAAATGCAGGATGCCTGGTTCTAAAAAATAGTTAGCCACAGAGAACACAGAGAACTCAGAGGATAAACAAGAACGAGGAAAAGCAACTTGGGGATGAAAGCGAGTTAACTGTTCGCTAACCTGTACCGCCAACTTTCATTGCAATCGTTTATCAGCCAACGAAAGGTTTTGATCTGAACTTATAATCTTGCTCTTGCCTTTCCTCTGTGTTCTCTGTGTTCTCTGTGTTCTCTGTGTTCTCTGTGTCCTCTGTGGCAAAAAAGGATTTTTCATGAATGTGAAGAAACTATTTGACCTTAGCGGCAAGACTGCGCTGATCACCGGCGGTTCCCGCGGATTGGGATTGCAAATTGCCGAAGCCCTCGGCGAGATGGGCGCCAAAGTGGCGATCACCGCCCGCAAGGCCGGCGAGCTGGCGGAGGCAAAGGCGCATCTCAAAGGGCTGGGTGTGGAGGCGCTGACGGTGGTCAACGACCTGCAGGACACCGCATCGGTACAGCCTATGGTCGAGCAGGTGCTGAAGAGTCACGGGCAAATCGACATTCTGGTGAACAACGCGGGCGCGGCCTGGGGCGCACCGGCGGAGACACATCCGTTGGACGCCTGGTACAAGGTCATCAACCTGAATCTGACCGCGGTGTTCCTGGTAAGCCAGGCTGTCGCGAAGCTCAGCATGATTCCGCGCAAGTATGGCCGGATCATTAATCTTGCCTCCATCGCCGGCCTGGTGGGCACCGATCCTCGGATGATGCCCACCATCGCGTACAACGCGAGCAAGGGTGGCGTCGTCAATTTCACGCGCTCTCTGGCGGTGGAATGGGCGCATCACGGAATCACGGTGAACGCGATCGCGCCGGGTGTCTTCCCGTCGAAGATGTCCCAGGGCATGATCGACAAGGCCGAACAGGTCATCCTGGAAATCACGCCCATGAAACGCCTGGGGACCGACTACGATCTGAAGGGACTGGCGGTGCTGCTGGCATCGGATGCCTCCGGCTACATCACCGGGCAGATCGTCGCCGTCGATGGCGGCCTGGTTTCGATGTAACGTCATGGCGGAGGCGAAAGCGGGGTTCTATATTCATGTGCCCTTCATCGAGCACCTTGGAATACGGGTTCTCGAAAAGGGTGATGGCGTCGTCAGGCTGCGGCTCGATCCGCGTCCGGAGTTCGCCAATAGCTGGGGTTCGGTACATGGCGGCGCGTTGATGACGCTGCTCGACGTGGCGCTGGCGAGCGCGGGACGCTCGCTGGACGAGCGTTGCAATGGCGCGGTGACCGTGGAAATCAAAGTGAATTTCATTGCCGCCGCGGGTGGACCGGTGCTCGCCGAAGGCCGCGCCCAGCGTGCCGGCCGTTCGCTGATCTTCTCCGAGGGCGAACTGCGCAGCGAGGATGGCACCCTGCTGGCAAAGGCCACCGGCACCTTCAAGCTTCTTTACCCCAAACCGGAAAACTGACGCGGCCATCGTGAAGCGTAGCGGGAGAAAGCAAGATCAGAATCTCACCACGAAGGCACGAAGGACACGAAGAAACACAAAGACCCCGAAAAGAGAATCGTCGGGGAAAATGGAGTATCTGACAGGACCAGGGTTCCGGTTATGTGGTAACTACTAATGTGTGCGATATGCCACAGGCGGTCTTCTCTGGAGAGCAAGGTTGTCTCTTAATGAGCGGGGGCTGAGAATCTCGGTCCAGGTTTTTGGTCCGATTTTGCTTTTCTTCGTGTACTTCGTGCCTTCGTGGTGAGAAGTGTGGTTTTGACTTGGCGTTTCTCGCGGAGACGTGTGACGGTACGTAAGTATCACTGAATAACATTGGAAGACTCGAAATCTATGCCACTCGATCCGCAGATCGAATTCGTCATCGGCTTGGTAAAGAAGGCCAATGCCCCCGAATTCTGGCAGCTCACTCCGGACCAGGCACGCGAGCAATATCTGCTGCGCGTGGCCAAACTGGCGGTGAAGGAACAGATATTCAGGGCCGAGGACCGCCGTATATCCGGTCCCGGCAGCCACATCCCCATCCGCATCTACACTCCGCGCGAGGCCAAGCCGGGAGAAAAATTTCCGATGCTGTTGTGGTTCCACGGTGGCGGATTCGTCATCGGCTCGCTGGATACCCACGATTCGGTCTGCCGGATGCTGGCCAACCAGGCCGATTGCATCGTCGTGTCGGTGGATTACCGGCTGGCTCCCGAGCACAAATTTCCCGCGGCCGTGGAAGATTGCGAAGCGGCGTTGAAATGGGTGGCACTGCACGCGGCGGAATTCGGTGCAGATGCTCGAGCCATCGCCGTAGGTGGTGACAGTGCCGGGGCGAATCTGGCGACGGTGGTGGCCATTCTGGCGCGCGATGCCGGCCATCCCAAGCTCGCGTTCCAGCTGCTGATCTATCCCTGCGCGGCGCCGGAACCGGAAACACCTTCGCACTACAAGTTTGCCGAGGGCTACGTGTTGAGCCGCAACACCGTCACCTGGTTCTTCAAGCTATACCAGCGCAGCCGCGCGGACTCGAACGATTTCCGCTTCGCGCCGCTGATCGCCGACGACCTCGCGAATCTGCCGCCGGCGCTGGTGCTGGTGGCTGGTTACGATCCACTTCGCGACGAAGGCGTGGACTACGCGAAGCGGCTGATCGATGCCGGCAACCGCGTGCGGCTTGTCAATTACGAAGGCATGATCCACGGCTTCATCCTGATGGGCGGGGCAGTGGACGCGGCGAAGCGCGCCGTAGCGGAATCAGCGCAAGCGTTGCGCGAAGCGTTTGCGGGCACGCGCGCTGTGGAAGAGAAGAGCTCTGCGTTCGCGAAATAAAAGGAGACGAAATGATATCGCTCGCGGGAAAAATGGCCTGGATTACTGGTGCGGGAACGGGGATCGGCCTAGCGGGAGCCAAGGCGCTGGCGGCTGCCGGCGCGACGGTGGTGATGTCGGGGCGGCGCAAGGAAGTGCTGGCGCTGGAGGCGGAAAAGATCCGCATCAAGGGCGGCAGATCCGAGGTCGAAGCGCTGGACGTCTCGGATGCAAAGGCGGTGAAGAAAGTGGCAGCGGCGATCCTCAGCCGCCACGCCCGCGTGGACATTCTGGTCAACAGCGCGGGTTTGAACACACCGAACCGCTACTGGAAGAATCAGACCATCGAGGGCTGGAAGGAAGTGATCGGCATCAACCTCGATGGCTCGTTCTATACGACACTAGCCGTGCTGCCGTCGATGCGTGCCAGGAAAGACGGCCTGGTCATCAACGTTTCCTCCTGGGCCGGCATCTTCCATCCGAAGCTGACCGGCGCCGCTTACAACGCCAGCAAGCACGCCGTCACGGCAATGACCGAGACCATCAACATGGAGGAGTGCGCGAACGGCATCCGCGCCTGCGCGATCTGCCCGGCGGAAGTGGCGACACCGATCATGGACCGGCGCCCGGTTCCGCCGAGCGCAGAAGACCGCGCGCGCATGCTCCAGGCCGAAGACCTCGGCAATACCATCCGGTTCATCGCCCAGCTGCCGCCGCACGTGGGCATCAAGCAGGTGCTCATCAGCCCGACCTGGATCAGGATGTAGATCGAGAACCTGTAGAAGCACAGAAGCCGCTAAGGAGTAAAAAAAGCCGCGCACCGCAGAGACGCAGAGGAAAACCAGAAACGAGGAAAAAATGTTGGAGTTAAGAGCAGGCCTGGCGCTGATATGACCACCGAACCAGGTATTTACTCTCGAACGTTTTTTTGCCTTTGCCCTTCCTTCGCGTCCTCTGCGACTCTGCGGTGAAAGAGTTGAGGGAGAGACGTACGAATGGATAGCATCGATGTGGATCTTCACCGCGATCACGCAATCGGCGTGACGGATCGCCGACTGTTCGGCGCTTTCATCGAGCATCTGGGACGCTGCGTCTACGGCGGCGTTTTTGAACCCGGGCACCCTTCGGCTGACGCCCATGGCTTCCGCGGGGACGTGCTTGCGCTCGTGCGCGAGCTGGCACCCACGATCATGCGTTATCCGGGCGGTAACTTTGTTTCCGGCTACGACTGGGAGGACGGGGTGGGTCCCGCGGCGAGCCGTCCGCGCCGCCTCGACCTAGCCTGGATGTCCACCGAGACCAACCAGTTCGGCACCAATGAATTTATCGACTGGTGCCGGCTTGCCGATACCGAGCCGATGCTGGCGGTGAACCTCGGCACGCGCGGGTCGGATGCCGCGCGAAAACTGGTCGAATATTGCAACCATCCCGGCGGCACCACGCTCTCCGACCTGCGCCGCGCACATGGATGGGAACTACCGCATGGCGTGAAGTTCTGGTGCCTGGGAAACGAAATGGACGGTCCCTGGCAGATGGAAGCGAAGACGGCCCAGGAATATGGCCGCATCGCCACGGAAGCGGCAAAGATGATGAAGTGGGCCGACCCGGCGATCGAACTCGCGGCATGCGGATCGTCCGGCCGCAACATGCCGACGTTCGGGGCCTGGGAAGACACGGTGCTGGAACACACTTTCGACCGGGTCGAATTCATTTCTCTCCATACCTACATCAACAACTACGCAGGCGATACGGCAGCTTTCCTCGCCAGTCCCGATCTGATGGACAAATTCATCGACGAGGTCGTGGCGATCGCGGATGCGGTCGCCCTCCGACGGCGCTCCAGCAAACGCATCATGTTGAGCTTAGACGAATGGAACGTCTGGTATCGCACACGGCGCACTGCCGAAGCCCGCACCAAACCCGGGTGGCCGGTGGCGCCGGCGATTCTTGAGGAGATCTACAACGTGGAGGACGCGCTGGTGTTTGGTGGCGCCTGCATCTCGCTGCTGAACCATGCAGACCGTGTCAAAACCGGATGTCTTGCCCAACTGGTCAACGTGATCGCCCCGATCATGACGGAAACCGGCGGCCCCGCGTGGCGCCAGACCATCTTCCATCCGTTTTCGCATTTCAGCAACCTCGGGCGCGGCCGCGTGCTGCGCACCAGGATCAAATCGCCCGCATACGCGGCCAGCTATTTCGATCCGCGCGGCGCGCAGGATCTCTCGTTTTCGCTGCCGCAAGTGCCTTATCTGAAACTCGCGGCGGTACACGACGAACAGGCCGGCGCGCTGACGCTGTTCGCCCTCAACCGCAGCCTGACCCAGGAAATGCCCTTGCGGGTGCATGCCGAAGGATTTTCCGGGCTCGTGGTGGAGCGAGCGCTACAACTGCACGACGCAGACCTCAAGGCGGTCAATACCAAGAACAACCCGGATCGTGTGAAGCCCTCAGCCTTGGCCGGCACGCGGGCCGAAGGCAACAGACTGACCGCGACGCTCCTGCCCGCCTCGTGGAACGTCATCCGGGCAATAGTTTCCTGAGCAGCCGCTCCCGCTGTTGTTTTGGCTGGTCAGCGCGCTAACACGTCAATCAATATTTCACCGCAAAGATTCTTTTCGATACCCTCTCGAGGGAGTATCGAAAAGAATCTTTGCGGTGAAATTAGCTCTCGCAGTAGTCAGGCGAGTTTGACGAGCTGCTTGACGAGGTTCTGTCCAGTGAGCAATCTCATGAGTCGTCAAGGTTTCTGCGTCAGAAAATCTACCGCGAGCACCGCCGGCGTGCGCCCGGCCTGCAGCGGTCCCGACTCGTCGATGTGGAAGCGCTGCGAATGGTCCGGTGCAGCCGCCGTCATGTCCTCGCCTTTCGGCGTCACGCCGACGAAATAGAACTTTCCCGGAATCTTCTGCTGGAAGTACGAGAAGTCCTCGGCCACCATCACCCTCTGTTGCGGCCTCGATCCACCGTCGCGGCCGAAACGCCTCAGCGTTGAAAACATCTTTTCGGTGAGCGCAGAGCAACCTGAGAACTTCACGGGATTTTGCTCCGGAGCTTGGTTCTCCTCAGTTTCCGCCACCGCTTGAAAGCAATTCGAGGATCTCGGGGTTCTGCTGCCCCTTCGCCTTCGCTTCGTCCATTGCGCTGCCACCGTTGAGATCCCTGAGTCGCGGGTTGGCGCCGTGGGCAAGCAACACGCGGACGATTTCCGTATTTCCGGAAATAACTGCTTCCTTCAAGGCGGTGGAACCGAAGGAGGGAATCACGTTGACGTCGGCGCCGTTGGCGATCAGCAATTCGGCCATTGCCGGGTTGCCGGAGCGGACCGCTTCGTGCAACGGGGTCGTGCCTTGCGCAGGCGGTGGCATGTGGCGCACATAGACTTCGCTGACCGGTGCCCCGGCGGCGATCAGCGACTGCGCTGTATTGACCTTGCCGGTTCGCGCCGCGTAACCCAGTACTCCGGAGTCGGGGCGGGCTCCGCCCGCGAGCAATGCCCTCAGGGATTCGATGTCGGGGCGGTCGATCGCGTAATACAAGGGCGCCCAGCCTGCGTTCGGATCCGCGCCTGCGCCAAGCGCCGACCGGACTGCCGATGCTCCCTGTGCGATCGCCGCGGCCAGCGGCTCGCGGCGCCACAGCATCGCCCGGCTGAAAGCCTGCGCAGCACCGCCTTCCGTCGTCTCCCATTTGCGGCATTCGAAATAAACCGGCGCGCTCCAGTGCTTGCAGACCCCGGTTTGCAGATCCCAGTCCTTGCAAGACGTCGGTGTGCCAGTGTGCTTGATGTCCACGCACTTTTCGGCGCTCTTTCCGTTTCCGGGGCGGTTGCTGTCCAGTAAGAAAACTGCATCGGCACCGTACTGGCCGGCTGCCTGCAGGAGGGCGTTGGTCGCGTCGCGTTTTGCTACGACGTCGAGAGTGCCGATGCGCACAAACCCCTGCGCCGCGAGTTGCTGTGGCGACTCCGTGCTGACGATCGCGTTGGCGGCGCGCGCAGCCAGACCGGCTGGAGGCACGCTGAACGCCGGATCGAAATGGATATCGGGTTTTACGGAGGCGCAGCCGCTCAACAACGCCATTGCCAACAGGCAGAGCAGGGTGCGCCGATGTGCTGAAAGGTGCATCATTGTTTACCGCGCCGAAAGGAAATCCACTGCCAGCGCTGCCAGCGAACGCGCACCCTGCAGCAGACCCGATTCGTCGATGTGAAAGCGTGGCGAGTGGTTTGGTGCCGCGGCGGCCATGTCCTGGTCTTTCGGCGTAATGCCGACGAAAAAGAACAGGCCCGGAACCTTTTCCTGGAAATATGAGAAGTCCTCGGCCACCATCACCCTCTGCTGCGGTCTCGACCCGCCGTCGCCGCCGATACGCTTCAGCGTCGGCAGCATCTTCTCCGTGAGCGCAGGATCGTTGACCGTAACCGGCACCGCCTTTTCCACTTTCACCTCGGCTTGGGCGTGATTGGCATTGGCGATCGACTCCGAAATGTGTTTGATGCGGGCGTGAACGTCCTGGCGCATGGCCTCGTCGAACGTGCGGATGGTGCCGGTCATTTCGACCTGGTCGGGAATGATGTTCTTGCGCGTGCCGCCGTGAATGGTCGCCACGGTCACGACCGCGGGTTCCCTGGAAACGTCGATCTGCCGCGCCACGATGTTCTGCAATCCGGTGACAATTTGGGCGGAAGTCACTACCGGGTCGATTCCCGACCACGGCCACGCACCGTGAGTCTGCTTGCCTTTCACTGTAATGTAGAGCCAGTCCGCACTCGCCATCAGCGGGCCGGAGCGATAGGTGATCATGCCCGCGGGTATCCCTGAAATGACGTGCAGGCCGAATATGGCCGCCGGCTTGGGATTCTCCAGCACGCCTTCGGCAACCATCAGCGGCGCGCCGCCTGTTTCGCCGGGCGGCGGCCCTTCCTCCGCGGGCTGGAAAATGAACTTGACGGTCCCCGGAATCTGATCGCGCACGCCGGCCAGCGCCTCGGCAACACCCAGCAGGATGGCCACGTGCGCGTCGTGTCCGCAGGCGTGCATGACGCCGACCTGCTGGCCGAGATACTCCGTTTTCACCGTGGATTTGAACGACAGGTCCGATTCCTCTATCACCGGCAGCGCGTCCATGTCCGCGCGCAGCGCCACCACTGGTCCCGGTTTGCCGCCCTTGAGCAGGCCGACCACGCCGGTTTTCGCCACCCCGGTCTTGACCTCGATGCCAAGTTTGCGCAGTTGATCCGCCACCAGCTTCGAGGTTCTCACCTCGCGATTGGAAAGCTCGGGGTTCTGGTGAATGTCGCGGCGCCAGGCGACGATCTTCGGTTCCAGTGCGCGAACCTTCTGATCCACGGCAGCGGCCAGATCCTGCGCCGGGGCAGGCATTGCCGGAATCAACAACAGCGGGGCGAGCAGTGCGAGACAACGCATGAACGGACTCCTTCGAAAGTCAGCGTGACGTTTTGAGTCGGGTTGCAGGCACAATGATACGGCGAGCCGCCCGAATCGGAATAGTAACCCGCGAGGTGCTGGCAACTTCCGCGGCGCAACCCCATAATCGCTTCCCGAAACCACTTTCCGATGTCCATAAAGGCCAGTCATGACGAACATGAAGCTGACTATCGCATTTGCCGCCGCGATGGTCCTGATCGTGGTGAGCTCGAACGTCCTGGTCCAGTATCCGCTCAGCGACTGGCTGACATGGGGCGCGATCACCTATCCATTCTCGTTTCTTGTGGTGGACCTCGCGAACCGTTATCACGGCTCGCGCATGGCACGCAGAATCGTGTATATCGGTTTCGCCGTCGCGCTGGTGCTGTCCGCGTGGCTGGCCACGCCGCGCATCGCCGTCGCATCGGGAACGGCATTCCTGTGCGCCGAAATGCTGGACGTTTCGCTTTTCAACCGGCTGTGCCGCCACGCATGGTGGAAGCCCCCGCTCGTTTCTACGTTGTTCGCCTCGGTCGTGGACACGGCGATCTTCTTCACGCTGGCTTTCGCCGGCACCGACATGCCCTGGATCACGCTGGCGCTGGGGGACCTCGGCGTGAAGCTGGCGATCGCGTTGTTCGCGCTGGTGCCGTTCAGGGTTGCGCTG
>JANOGP010000284.1:0-2654 GCA_031406075.1 Betaproteobacteria bacterium | reverse complement strand
CATCGTCCTCGGCCACGCGCTGCAACACCAGGGCCTTCTCCTGAGCGGTCAGCCACGCTGCTTTCTTGGGACCGTCGTCGAGCAATACCAGCACCAGCGCCCCGATGATCACGGAGGGGATGCCTTCCACCAGGAATAACCACTGCCACCCGCGCCAGCCGTTGAGGCCGTCCATGTATTGCATGATCGCGCCGGAGACAGGCGAGCCGACCACGTTGGAGATGGCGATGGCGGTCATGAACAACGCCACCATCTTGGCGCGGCGCGGACCCGGAAACCAGTAAGTCAGGTACAGGATGATGCCGGGGAAGAAGCCCGCTTCCGCAACACCGAGCAGAAAGCGCAGGAAGTAGAAAGTGAACTCGGCGTCGGTGCAGTTGAACATCGTGGCGATCACGCCCCAGTGGATATGGTTCGTGAACATGAAAGCCGAGGAGATGATGCCCCAGGTGATCATGATCCGCGCAATCCAGATCTTGGCCCCGACCCGCTCGAGAATGACGTTACTGGGGACTTCGAAGATGAAGTAGCCGATGAAGAAGATGCCGGCGCCGAAGCCGTAAATCTGGTCGCTGAAACCTAGGTCCGGGGCCATCTGCAACTTCGCGAACCCAACATTGACGCGATCGAGGAAAGCAACGATGTAGCAGATGAACAGGAACGGAATGATCCGTTTGGCAACCTTGGTATAGGTCGCCGTCTCGAACTCCGGGGAAAAAGTGGTGGCCAATTGAGTTTCCTCCTCAATGTTGTTTTGTTGTAATCCGACCGCCCGTTTGTTATTGATTTTGGCGCCGTATTCTAACAGCCGGGGCGGGGCCGTGGGCGCACGACATCGGGCGCGTCAGTTTTTCTGCGGCATGGGCTCGATCAGGCCGGGATCATCGTTCTTCGGACTGTTGGCCCGGGTGCTGACCGGGTAAGCGACCATCTCTTCCGCCGCGTAGGGAACCAGCAGGTCGAACGCGAATTCGTTTGCCGGATCGAGCCATCGCGCATACGTCTCGTGGGCGATGATCACGGGCATGCGATCGTGGATCGGCGCCATCAGTTCGTTGGCGCCGATGGTGATAATGGCGCAGGTTTGCAGTTTCTCCCCTTCCTTGCCCCATTCCTCCCAGATCCCCGCCATCGCGAACGGTTCCTTGTCCGCCATGGTAAAGCGCCAGGGCTGCTTGCCGGATGCGCTGCGCTTCCATTCGTAGAAACCGTCAACCGGAATCAGGCAGCGCCGCCGCTTGAACGCGTCGCGGAACATCGGTTTCTCTGCGATCGTCTCACCTCGCGCATTGATCGGCTTGATCCCGGAAAGATCCTTGGCCCAGCGCGGCACCAGGCCCCAGGTCGCCATCCCCGCGCAGCGCTCGCCGTCTTCGAGCCGGATCACCGGCACCCCCGTCGATGGTGCGATGTTGTAGCGCGGGCCCAACTCCTGCGCAATGCGGCCGAAATCCGTCTGAAACCGGGTCTTGAGTTTTATCGGCGGGGTGTTCAGATCGTAGCGGCCGCACATGAAGTCTTATCTTCCTGCCGCCTTCAGCCCGATTCTGGCCGCCTCCTCGGTTTCCCCCGGGGTCCCGGCGATCACCAGGTACTTGAACCCTTCCTTCACCCGTTTTTCGATATTGTGTTTGAACACCAGGATGCCGCAGGGAACATTGAGCTCCCTCGCAACAGCAAGAATCTGTTGCACCGCCTTTTCGGTCTCCGGATGGTCCATCTGCCCCGGGTAGCCCAACGAAGTCGAAAGGTCGTTCGGCCCGATGAAGATGGCGGAAATGCCTTTCACTTCGGTCAGGATCTGGCGAATGTTCTTCACTCCTTCCGCGCTTTCGATCATCGCGATCACGGCAATCTCGCCCTTCGGGTCGAGCGGCCAGGCGTCGGCGCTTTCGAAATATTCTGGAACGGGAATGCCCCAGTAGCGCGCTGCATTGGCAGGCGCCACGCCGCGTTCACCCGGCGGGTCGTTGTCGGCTGCACCGACCTTCTGCGGGTAACGCGAATTGGCGACCAGCGCCCGCGCCTCCTCGACATTGCGGATATGCGGAGACATCAGCCCGAACGCGCCCGCATCCAGCGCCTGCTTGATCACCCACTGGTTCTTCTCCGATCCGTTCGAGGGAATCCTCGCGAGCGGCATGACGTTGGGCTGCAGGTTGCCTTTCTTCAGCAACTGCGCCTTGTCCACCATAAACTGAAGAAAAGTCTTGTACTGGGTGAAGTCCGCCGCACCGTGCTCCATGTCGAAGATCACGAAGTCGAGCTGGGACTGGGAGTAGTAGATTGCCGCATCCCCGTCGCGAAAACGCGCAAATGCCCCGATCGCCGGTTTGCCCTGCTCCCACAGTTCGATCATGCGGTTGAGCCGTGTATCGGCTGCCTGTACGGGCACGGGGGGTAACGAGAGCGCTGCGAGAAGCAATGATGAAGCAACCGCGACCAGCGTCTGACTTGACATGATTCCTCCTCCGTTGACTCGCCCGCTTCTGAGGCGGGAGTCGTTTTTCGATTACTGCAACCGGGATTGCCGCAAAGCTCCGCGCACTTCGAAGCGTACCTGATCCACCACGGTGCCGTTTTGGTCCACGAGCGACAGTTCGTGACTTCCGGACTGCGGCACCCAAAACATTGCCTCATCGGACACGCCGATG
>JANOGP010000282.1:0-4018 GCA_031406075.1 Betaproteobacteria bacterium | reverse complement strand
AGAAATGCAAAAAGAAGTCATGAGTGCAATTCTAGCGTGATTGCCTTGTCGCCCCTTGCAAGTAGGGTCATGAATCGGGATCGTGGACTGCGATACGTTACAGCCTTTTTGTTTTTCCTCTTTGTCCTCTGTGTTCTCTGTGGCAAACGGGTCGGATTGCACAGCTAGTGGAAATCGCGAGAGTGAGTGACGAGGTCGCCGAGCAGAGCCGAGTAATCCACCAGTTTTCCTGCGATGAGGTGGGTGACGGCGCCTTCGCGCTCCAGCATCCCGTGCACTCCCAGCAGGCTGGCGGCCAGCAGCGGGCGGCGCTGCTTTTCCGAAACGCCTCTCCATACCACCACGTTGATCTGCCCGGTCTCGTCCTCGAGGGTGATGAAAATGACCCCGCTCGCGGTGCCGGGCCGCTGCCGGCAGGTGACCAGTCCGGCGACGCGCACCAGTTTTCCCGTCGGCGTGTGCAGCAGTTCCCGCGCGGTGATCATGCGCAGGCGCGCGAGTTTCGGGCGCAGCAGCGTCAGCGGATGCCGGCGCAGCGTAAGCCCCAAGCTGGCGTAATCGGCGACGATATCCTGGCCTTCGGTGGGCGCGGGCAGATCGACCGCGGATTCGACGATTGCAGCGGGAGCGAGCACCGGCAGACGTTCCTCGATTCCCGCCACCAGCCACGCCGCGTTGCGGCGGTGCCCGGCCAGCGATGCCAGCGCGCCGGCTTCGGCGAGGCAGCGCAGGTCGCGGCGGTTGAGTTTCGCCCGCAGCGCGAGTTCTTCGAGATCGGTCGAAGAGCGAGGCGTAAGAGGTGAGGGGGGAGGCGTGAGGCGTGAGGCGTGAGGCGCGAGGGAGGACAAAAATTGCGTACCCCTCAAGGGGGTATTGAAAAGAATCCTTGCGGCGATCAGGCGCTGCGCTGCGGCTTCGGACAAACCACCGACCATTCGGAATCCTAACCGGATAGCTTCTTGAGATTCAGTATTGAGTGCGGGGTTCTGAGTGCCAAGAGAAGGTATGGACTTTTCTCTCGCCTCTCGCCTCACGCCTCTCGCCTCACGCTCTTCGAGCGTGCAGTCCCAACTGCTCACGAGAACATCCACCGGCCGCACTTCGATGCCGTGGCGCTGCGCGTCCTGCACCAGTTGCGACGGCGCGTAGAAGCCCATCGGCTGGCTGTTGAGCAGCGCGCAGGAGAATGCCGCGTGCTCATGGCACTTGAGCCACGCGGAGACATAGACCAGCAGCGCAAAGCTCGCCGAGTGCGATTCGGGAAAACCGTATTCGCCGAATCCCAGGATCTGCTGGAAGATCTGCCGGGCGAACTCCTCGCTGTAGCCGCGTTCGCGCATGCCGGAAATCAGTTTCTCCTCGAATTGATGCAGCCCGCCTTTCCTGCGCCACGCCGCCATCGAGCGGCGCAGATGATCGGCTTCGCCCGGCGTGAATCCGGCGGCGGCCACGGCAAGCTGCATCACCTGCTCCTGGAAGATCGGTACGCCGAGCGTGCGTTCGAGTACGCCGCGCACGGCGTCGGAAGGATAGGTGACCGGCTCCAGGCCCGGGCGCCGGCGCAGGTATGGATGCACCATCCCGCCCTGGATCGGTCCGGGGCGGACGATCGCCACTTCGATCACCAGGTCGTAGTAGTTCGCGGGCCGCAACCGCGGCAGCATGGACATCTGCGCGCGCGATTCGATCTGGAACACGCCGATCGAATCGGCCTGCTGCAACATGGCGTAGACCTGCGGATCCTCGGGCGGCACGTCCGCCATGCCGAACGGTTTTGCGCGGAGGCGGCTCACGTGGTCGAGCGCGCGGCGGATCGCCGAGAGCATGCCGAGCGCGAGTACGTCCACTTTCAGCAGGCCGAGCGCATCGAGGTCGTCCTTGTCCCACTGGATGTTGGTTCTCCACGCGGAGGGCGGAGCAGGGGCCCCTTCAGGGGATGCGACCCCGGAGTCGTGGATGGCGTCCGGCAAATCCGCGTGGTTGCGTCCTGACACGGGTTGATCCCCGCCAAGGTGGGGCTTCTCGTCCCACGTTCTAGGACGCGGCATGGCGGCGTTCTCGATCGGAACCAGGCGCGAGAGACGATCCCGCGAGATCACGAAACCGCCGACATGCTGCGACAGGTGGCGGGGAAACCCGATCAACGTATTGGTGAGCGCTATCAGTTTGCGGATGACCGGGGATTCCGGATCCAGGCCCGCGTCGCGCAGCCGCGCCGCCCTTTCGTCCTTGCGATCCCACCAGGCAAAACTCCGGGAAATGCGGTCCAGTTGGGCAAGATCCAGCCCGAGCGCTTTGCCCACGTCGCGGAAGGCGCTGCGCGAACGGTAGGTGACCACGGTGGCGGCGAGCGCGGCGCGATCGCGGCCGTACTTCCGGTAGATGTACTGGATGACCTCCTCGCGGCGTTGGTGCTCGAAATCCACGTCGATGTCGGGCGGCTCGTTGCGCTCCCTGGAGATGAAGCGTTCGAAAAGCATCTGCATCCGTCCGGGATCCACTTCGGTGATCCCGAGCGCGTAGCACACCGCGGAGTTCGCCGCCGAGCCGCGGCCCTGGCAGAGGATGCCCTGGCTGCGCGCGTACCTGACGATGTCGTGGACGGTAAGGAAGTAGGGCTCGTAGCCGAGTTCCGCGATCAGCGCGAGTTCGTGCTCGACCAACGCGCGAACCTTCGTCGGCACGGCTTCAGGTTCGCGAGGTCGAGGGACGAGGGGCGAGGGGCGAGGGGTGAAGAATCAGGCGCGAGGCACGAGGCACGAGGCACGAGGGCTAAAGATTCGAACGCGAGATGAGAAGTGTTGGTACGCGGTTCTTCACAGTTGTTGTGTTCTTCTTTTGCATTCCTCGCACCTAGTGCCTCGTGCCTCGTACCTGAGCCGCATTGCGGCTCTTGATTTTTCCTAGCGCCTCGTGCCTCGTGCCTCGTACCTGGTGGCGCAAAGCGCCACATCAGTCCCTCCTCGACCAGTTGCCGCAGATACTGCGCGGGCGTTTCGCCTGCGGGGGCGATCTCCTGCGGATATTCGTAACGCAGGCTGTCGAGCGAGAAATCGCAGCGCGCGGCGATGCGCAGCGTTTCAGCGAGCAATTCCCGCGGATAGATGCGCTCCAGCGCCTCGCGCCGGCGTAGATGGCGCTCGCCGCTCGGCAGCAGCACGCGGCCGACCTGGGCCACCGGCACGCCGAGCCGGATTGCGCACAGCGTGTCCTGCAGCGCGCGGCGGCCGCGCGCGTGCATGTGCACGTCGCCGCAGGCGGTGAGCGGCAGCCCGGTCTGCCTGCCCAGGCGTTGCAGAGCTTCGAGCCGGTCCCAGTCGCCGCCGCGGGCCAGCAGTTCGACGGCGATCCAGGTGCGGCCCGGAAAACGATCCGCGAGCCAACAGGCGTCTTCGGGCTGCGGTTGCGCCGGCGGCAGCCACAGCGCGAGACATTGCTCCAGCCCTTTGTCGAGATCGTTGCGGGACAGGTGGTATTCGCCTTTTTTTGCGTTTCTCCTGCCGCGGGTGATCAACTCCGAAAGATTGCCGTAGCCTTCACGATTGGTTGCGAGCAGAACGGCGCGCAGGCCGGCTTCACATTGGTCTGCGGCCTTTGCGCATCTCTCAAAGTCTCCAAGTGAGATTTCGGTGCCGATGATGAGCTGGAGCTTGTGCTCCTTCGCCGCGACATGCGCCCGCACCACGCCCGCAAGCGAACATTCGTCGGTGATCGCGAGCGCCTGGTAGCCGTGTTGCGCGGCGGGCTCCACCAGTTCCTCCGGGTGCGACGCGCCGCGCAGGAAGGTGAAGTTGGAAAGACAGTGCAGTTCGGCGTAAGCCTGCGGCATGGGAGAACGATCGCCTTTGCAAGAAGCCCGCAACCGCCTTCATGGGCGCTTGCGAGGTCAGTTGAATATGCCGTGCAGGAACCAGTCGCCCGGAGTTCTCCGGTTGCGAAAGATCCACAGCTTGGCTCCTGAATCATCGCGCGCGACGAAGTAATCGCGCGTCACGTCGAAATCGTCCCACCAGCCGGA
>JANOGP010000279.1:0-15543 GCA_031406075.1 Betaproteobacteria bacterium | reverse complement strand
TCCTGGCCGAGCACCAGTTGCCTGAGCGTGGTATTGACTAGATGCGCCACCGCGCCCGGACAGCGTCCATGGTGCGCTTCGCCCCAGCCGGTCACGCCGCCTTCCGTTTCCACTTTCACGATGACCGCGTCGCGCTTCACTGCGCGGCCGATGCCCAGCGTCACGCTGTCTTTGGGATCGACCGGAAATGAAGTCGGGAATGCGCGGATCTCGGTGATGCGCAGACCATTCATTGACTTTCTCCTGGGACAAATCAGATGCTCACCACCAAGGCACCAAGGCACCAAGGAAATGCGAGAAACAGTGGAAGCAGATTTGCGGGGTAGACCGTTGATTGTCCGCTACGCGAATATTCGAACTGTCAAGCACACACTATCGGACATTTCTCTGGAGCCGCTATTTTTTTCCCTTCCTTGGTGTCTTGGTGCCTTGGTGGTAGGTGTTTTACTAGATAGATTCCAACAGGTCGATGTTGACGACGCGATAGGCGGGCTTGTAGGCATCGGTGTAAGTCTTGGAGTGATGCACCACGGGGTAGCTCGCCTGAGCGATGCGATCAAAGTACGCCAGCACCTCCTGCGGCGCGAACGGGATTCCCCCCGCACCGGCGAGGTCGCCCAGGCAGCCGCAGAATTTCTCGAGCCTTTCCCGCGAAGACGGATGGCTGTTCGCGGTCTCGACGAATGCGCGGTTCAGGTCATCGAGACTTCTTCCGGCCGCCAGCCAGGAACGCAGGTGCACGCGGGCCAGCCTGCCGTCGGGTGAGATCAAATCCTTCTCCGGTTCGACCGGTCCGGCGCCGAGTTCCGCGACCTCCTTTTCCAGCCATGCACGCGCAACAGCCGCGTCCTTCACTGCATGGCCGGGGCCGAGCGCCGCCTGGTGCAGCAGCTTGTAGATATCGTCAAGCTGCATGCTCGGATAGCGCGCGATGTGCTGCGACAACAATTGATTGATGAACTTCATGGTGCCTCGACGCGGGCGATGGATGCATCTTAGTCCAGGATTGTGCGGCGCGGCCGGCTTCTCGAAATGAGACGGCTTGCCAAGCCCGTAAGGGAAGAATAAGGTTCCGGAGTCGGTTACGACAACAGGGTGCAGGCAATCCCGGGCGGTCTCGAGAAGGGTGAGGCGGCCGCGCACCAGGACCTTCGCGAGGCGCAAGTCTCCGCAGGGAGGGAAAGAAAATCTACATAATCAGGAGGAAATCCCAAAATGGAAGAATCAAGAGAACTGGAATTCATCGATCAAGCCAAACCGGTCGAGAACAAGGTCGATGAGACCACCCGGCGCAGTTTTCTGGCCAAGGTGTCCGGAATTGCCGCGATCACGGCAATGGCGCCTGCTGCCTTCGCCCGCAATTTCATCGACAAGTACGATGCGGACGGTCCCATTGCACGCTATCCGAATCCGGACGTGATCGGTTTCGACAAGCGCTTCAAGTACAAGCTCGGCAATACGCCGATCGTGCGTCTTTATCGCGGTACGATGTGGGCCGAGGGATGTGCCTGGAGCGGTGTGGGTCGTTACCTGGTGTGGAGCGATATTCCCGCCAACGAGCAGTTGCGTTGGTGCGAGGAAGACGGCCACGTGGGCAGGAATTTCCACTCCCCGTCCGGAAACTCGAACGGCAACACCTTCGACTACCAGGGCCGCCAGATCTCGTTCGAGCACGGTACGCGGCGTGTCGGGCGCTACGAACTCGACGGAAGCTATACGGTGCTTGCCGACAAGGCGGGTGGCAAAGGGCTCAATGCACCGAACGATGGCGCGGCACACCCGGACGGTTGGTATTACTTCACGGATCCCGGTTATGGCGGCCTGATGAACTATGAAGGCGAGCGGCTCAATACCGGCAGCCCGCAGCCGATACAGAAGGAAGCGGTATATCGCATCGACGCTCCCGGCAAGGTGGAAAAGGTGACCGACGATCCGTTCAAGCCCAACGGACTATGTTTCTCGCCCGACCACAAGAAGGTCTACATCGCAGACACCGGGCTATCGCACTATCCGAACGCGAAGAGCGTGATCTGGGTGTACGACGTTGACAGCAGCAAGAAACTCAGGAACGGCAAAGTGTTCGCCAGCATGGAAATGGACGGCAAGATCGGCTTTGCCGACGGCATCCGTTGCGACGAAGACGGCAACGTCTGGGCCGCCATGGGCTGGGTCGGCGACGGTTACGACGGCGTGCACGTTTTCGCACCCGACGGAACACGCATTGGCCAGATCCGGATGCCGGAAATCATCGGCAATTTGTGTTTCGGTGGCACCAAGCGTAACCGGTTGTTCATGGCCGGCAGCACTTCGCTTTATGCCGTGTACGTCGAGACCAGGGGCGGCACGTTAACCTGATCGACGGGTTTACGAAGCTAAAATAAAGCCCGCGCAGCGCAAGCTGCGCGGGCTTTATATTGGTCGGTCATTCGGATCGGGAACTGGCGATGCCGGACTCAGAACGGCAGGATGTAACCGACGGTGATGTAGTCGGTGTACGGACTGATCTGAGTGTACTCGACGTCGAGTATGCCGCGCCCCATGCGGAAGCCGAGGCCGATTCCCGCGGACAGGTTCGTGTCGTCGTCGAAGTCGTCGTCCCACAGGGAAACGCCAAGCTTGGCTTTGACGTGGGTGTCGCCCTGGCTGCGATACACCGCGTAGCCGGCGATCGAGTTGATGCTCCAGTCCCGGTTGCTGCCGACTTCGCCGTCGACGATGCCGAGCATCAGTTCGGCTTCCCACGACAGGTTGCCCTGGATTGGCTTGCCCAGTATCGCGCCGACCCCGAATCCGGCGTCATTGTCGGAGCCATTCGGCTTCTGGAAACCAGCCTTGCCGCCGAACATCAGTCCCTGGGTGCCTTGTGCCATTGCCCCTGCAGAAAACAACGCCATAATCATCGCGAAAGTCATGATGATTCTTTTCATTCGATCTCCTCGTCGTGTAGTGGAACAGAAAACGCGGGACACTCCCGCCACCTATCGAGACTGCCCGGCGAACCGCAAGTTCCAGTCGAGGCGACGCGCACGCCCGCTGGAATTCCGCAGCATTGTGGCACCCTGTCGAAAAATTGAATACTGTCGCCATCAGGCGACAGTCACGAACGCGAACCGGCGCGCATGCCGGCAGGTGTGAATTATTGCGCTTTGGGTCGTGAATGCTGCTGGAAAAAAATCCATATGGTTTCGGTGGCATCGAAATCCCGGCACACCTTTCCGACGATCATTGCCGGAAGGTAGGGTTTGCCGCCGGGCCAGGTATGGCCGCCGCCCACTGCGCGAAGGAGTTTCACCTCGGTGCCCGCGGCGCATCCCGCCCAGCGTTTCCACTCAACCTGGCACCCGTCCCGCAGGTACAGATCGGGCAGCATTCCGTTTTCCGGCTCGGCGAAGCAGCCATTGTTTTCGCGCCATAGCTGGAGCGTGTCGTCGGTGGAAACCACCTTGCCGCGATTGCGCAGGATGCCGCCGCCGGCGTACGGGACCAGTGGGTCATCGGTACCCTGTATGACAAGTACGGACACCGGCGCGCTTGGCGCGAAACGTTAGTGGTAGGGATCAGCCATGCCACCGACGACCGGTGCGATTGCGGCGATGCGGTCGGCGAGATGACCGGCCAGATAGTGAGAGAAGATCGCGCCGTTGGAAATTCCCGTAGCGTAGATTCGGCTCGCATCGATTGGATGTTCGCCGATCAAGGTGTCGATCAGCGCGGAAACGAAGGCGATGTCATCGACCTCGTCCCGCTGCGAACGGATGCCCGATGCCGCTCTGCCATCGTTCCAGTTCTTCACCCAGGCGTCGGGAAACACGGCAAAAAACCGCTCGCGCTCGGCGAGTTCGGCAAATCGAGTAAGCTTCGCGACACCGCGTCCATCACCGACGCCGCCATGAAACACCAGCACCAGCGGTGCACGTTCGCCTTGCGCCAGTTCCTTCGGCCCGAACCAAAGATAAGTGCGATTGCGCCCGTCCACTGTCAGCTTGCGCTGGACCAGCTCTGCCGCCAACGCCGGCGCAAACGCGCCGTGGGAAAACAGTGCCAGTAACGACGCCGCGATCAGGAGCAGTTGTGAAGCTTTCAAAGCTGCTTTCTGACCAGCCCGCCGAGCTTGACGATCGCCTGTTCGATGCGCGGCGACCAGGGCTCGGCGCAGCCCATGCGAATACAGTTGCGATAGCGGTCGGTGGCGGAAAATAACACGCCTGGCCCGAGTGAGATGTCATTGCGGATGGCCTGCCGGAACAGTTCCACCGAGTCGCAGCTTTCCGGCAGTTCGACCCAGAGAATGAAGCCGCCCGCCGGGCGGGTGATGCGCGTGCCGGAGGGAAAGTGCTCCGAGATTGCGGCGGAGACATGGGATACCTGGTCGCGGAACACGCGCCGCAGGGTACGCAGCTGCCGGTCGTAACCGCCGCTGGCAAGAAACTCCGCGACCGCCAGCTGCAGTAACTCGGAACTGCCGACCGAATTGATGAATTTGAGCATCTGTACGTTGGCGTGCCAGCGGCCGGGCGCCACCCAGCCCAACCGGAACCCGGGTGCGACGGTTTTGGTGAACGAGGAGCACAGCATGACGTTGCCGCTACGGTCGAAGGCCTTGGCCGGAAGCGGCCGCTCTTCGCCATGGTACAGATCACCGTATACGTCGTCCTCGATCAGCGGGACGCCGCGCTTGTCCAGTAACTTCACCAGGCGTTTCTTGTGCTCGTCGGACATCGTGAAACCGAGCGGATTCTGCGCATTCGGCATCGCGATCACGGCTGCGATCCTGGAGCGATCGAGCGCGAACTCAAGCGCCTCGAGCGAGATGCCTTCGCGCGGATGGGTGGGAATCTCCAGCGCTTTGACGCCCATGCTTTCGAGTATCTGCAACAGGCCGAAATACGTTGGCGACTCCAGCGCGATCGTGTCGCCGGGCTTGGCGACCGCGCGCACGCAGAGGTTGAGAGCCTCCATGCAGCCGTGGGTAACGATGATGTCCTGCGCGGCGAGATTGCAGCCAAGGTCCAGCGATTTGCGCGCAATCTGGCGGCGCAGTTCCTCGTTGCCGGGCGGCAGCACGTACTGCGTGAGCGACAGCGGTTTGCGGCGCGCGATCGAGGAAATCAGGCGCTGCAACTTTGCGGTCGGCATATGGTCCGGACCCGGGCAGGCGGCGCCGAATGAGACTACGCCGGGCCGGCGCGAATCCAGAACTTCCTGCACCAGCGCACTGATGCCGACCAGCTGCGGCGCAGCCGGCGGATTGGAGATGGACGGCTCGTCGGCCGATAGCGAGCGATAACGCACATAGTAGCCGGCGTTCGGCCGCGCCTCGATCAGGCCACGGTTCTCGAGTACTTCATAGGCGCGCAGGACCGTGGCAATCGAAACGCGGCGCTGTGTCGACAGGCGCCGCACCGAAGGCACGCGCTCGCCCGGCCGCAGCGTTCCCGCCGAGATCATCCCCGAAATCGAGTCGGCGACAGTTTCGTAAAGGATCATTCCCTCGGTCATGGCGCGCACTCTATGGTGGGGCAGCGTCGGCGAACAGGCACAGCCGCCGGCACATTCGACCATAACAGTTTCCAGATCGTCAAACTGTTACGTATACAATTTCACCATTCCGAGTCTGTTATGGCCCGTGCCGCCGCTCTAAGATCGCCGCCATGAAAGTCGCAATCGAAAACGCGGTTATCGAACTCGAGTCGGCGCAAATGCTGCGCCTGGATCGGGCAGCGGGCGTGCGCATCGTGTGTCGCGGCGGCACTGTCTGGGTGACGCAGGAGGGTGTGCCGCGCGATGACTTTCTGCGCACCGGCGAGGTGCTGACGTTGCGGTCGCAGGGCTTGACCCTTGCGCAGGCGATGGGCCACGCATTGATTTCCATCGAAGCGCGGCCGTGCATTGGCGCCGCCGCGGTCGCCACGCTGCATGCAGCGTCAGTCGCGGGATAGCGGTCAAGTCAAAATCTTCGACTCTGTACCTGTAATCGTCAGTAGTCGTACTTCACCGAGCAGCCGTAGGGCATGGCGCTGGGCGTGCCCACCGGTCTTCCGCCCAGCGACTCGTCGAGCGCCGCGGCAACAAGATTCTTTGCATTGGCGATGTCGCGCTGGCTGACGGAGGGCTTGTCGTCGATTCCGCCAACGTAGACCAGCATGCCTTTCGGGTCGATTACGTACATGTGCGGCGTGGTGCGTGCACCGTACTGCTTGCCGACCTTGCCGTCGGGATCGAGCACGAACGCGGTGGGCGCCGACTTCCACTCCTTGAGGATTGTCTGCGATCGCGCCGGGTCGCGGTAATTGCTGTGCCTGGGACTGGTTGAATTGATACCCAGCCAAACCACGCCCTTCTGCGTGTACCTGGCCTGAAGCGCCTGCATGTTTCCGCTTTCGTAGTGCTTCTGCACGAACGGGCACTCGGAGTTGAACCACTCGAGAACCACATGTTTGCCGCGATAGTCGGAAAGCTTTTGCGTCTTGCCGTTGATATCCACCAGGCTGAATTCCGGCGCGGCCTTGCCCGGAGCGACCGCGGCCTGCGCCACAAAGACCAGCACCGCCATTGACACTGCCAACGACGCCGCAACGAGCTTGTTCATGTTTCCTCCTGTGATCGATCCGCAACAACCAATACGCATTACGAGCGCGGCGCCGCTTCGTCAATTGCGCGCAGCACGCGTTCCCGGGTGAGCAATTCCGGCAGCAAGGTCGGCGCACCCTTGCTGCCCGCCGCATAGACCGCGTACACCGGCACGCCTATGCGTCCGAGGTCGCGCAACGCAGCGGTGATTTGCGCATCCTGGTTGGTCCAGTCCGCACGCAGCCGCACCACATTGCGTTCCTCGAAGCGTGCTTGCAAGGCATCTGATTCCAGCACCAGGCGCTTGTTTACCTGACAGGTGACGCACCAGGCCGCGGTGAATTCGACGAATACCGCGCGACCTTCGGCGCGTGCCGAGGCCAGCACATCCGGGGACCACCGCTTCCACGGGCCGCTTACTTCTTCCGCAACCGCCTCGGCCGTTCTGTTGCCGGGCCACGCGAACACAAAGCCCGCGACGGCGAGCACGAGTGCGACGACCATTGCCGCGCGCTTGCCTGTTTCGGTGGAAGAGCGCCAGCGGCCGATCAGCCACAGTGCCGCCGCGACCAGTGTGAGTCCCGCGAGCAGGCGTGCCACGGCATCCACGCCCGCCTGTCTTCCCAGCACCCACGCCAGCCAGACGACTGTCAGATAAAGCGGGAAGGCGAGCACCTGCCTCAGCGTTTCCATCCAACGCCCGGGGCGCGGTATGCGCCTGATCAGAGCGGGCCAGAAGCACAACAGCAGGTAGGGACTGGACATGCCCAGCGCGAGAGCGGAAAACACCAGCATCGCCACGATGGCCGGCTGCGTCAGCGCAAAGCCAAGCGCCGCGCCCATGAAAGGCACAGTGCAAGGCGTGGCAACCAGTGTTGCCAGCAGACCGCCCAACGCCGAGTCGGCGTAATCGTTGCGTAGGCGCAATTTTCCCGCCAGCGATTGTAACGACATCCCCACCTGGAACAAGCCGCTCAGGTTCAGCGCCAGCACAAAGAAAAGCAACGCCAGCGCCGCTACCACCGGAGGCGACTGCAGTTGATAACCCCAGCCCAGCGCCTCGCCCTGCGCGCGCAATGCCAGCAGTATCCCCGCCACCATCCAGAACGACACCAGCACCCCTGCTGCAAACGCCAGCCCGTGCGCGCGCAGTCTTGCCGGCTTGCCGCGTGCCTGTTCGACGAAGCCGAGCACCTTGATCGAAACCACCGGGAATACGCAGGGCATCAAATTGAGAATGACACCGCCGAGAAAAGCCAGCCCGAGCGCGGCCAGCAGGCCAAGATCGGCGAACGGGCTCAAGGCCGGCAGCTCGAGGATACCGTCGGCCAGCGCCGTGGCAGACTCGACCGGCACTTCCACCTCTGCGGCGGCAACGCCTTGCGCCAGACCCGGTTCGGCGACGATCAGGCCGGTCAACGGACCGGACTTCGAGCCTATCGCGGGGGCGGTGGCAACGCGCAACTCATAACCGTCCGCGGTCCTGATCATGCGCTGTGGGGAGGCGTTCCCGATCCAGCCGTCCTGATCGGGAAAGAGCGTGAGGTTGTGAATGCGTGCGACCCGTGCCTGCGCGCTCGACAGCCGCAACACCAGATCATTGCCGCGAAGGTAGGCATCGAGGTTCCAGCCTCGCAACTGGCGCGGCAACTGGTCGCGAGTGCGCTCGATCGCCTTCGCCCATTTCGGATCGGCCGCCGCCGGCTCGTTGCTCACCGGCAGCATGAAACTGAAAGACGCATCACCGGGGATGCATATTTCCTCGCACACCAGCCAGTCTGCCCTCGCGGTGATCGGCACGATGCTGTCGGCGGGAAGCGCGGCAGGCACCAGAATGTCGGTGAGCAGGAATATTTCCCCCTCGTAACCGAAATTGGTGAGCGGCCCGACATCGATGCGCCGTGGCGCCGGCCACTGGATCGGCCCGGCCGAGAAACCCTGGGGCAGCGTCCAGGTGATCTTGGTGGGAAGGCCCGAATCCCCGGGATTTTTCCAGTAAGTGTGCCAGCGCTTCTCCATTTTCAGCCGCAGCGCCACGGTCACAGGCTCTCCGGGGCGGAGGCTCAATTTTTCCGGGAAGAGTTCCGCTTCAATGTGCGGGCGCTGCGCCGGCGCCGCGAAAACCGGCGCGACGATCAAAACGAAGAGCAAACTTGAAAGCCAGCGCATGAAGATTCGATTGTCAGGTTGTCAGGAAAGTCAGAGTATCGCGTCGGCGGATAGTTCTTTCCGGGCCGCAGATTGCGCGCCGCCGGCAGCACTGGCAGCCTGCATCGGGGGCAATTGTAGCGCCGTTCCCCGGCCGCGGTCTGCTGTGGCAGGATGCGGCGATGTTTGCCCGCCTTTTGTCCGCGATTCTGCCCGCCATGCTCGCCACCACGGTGTTGGCGGTGGCCGCTGCGCCGCAGGCGCAGATCCGCATTGCCTCGCACAGCATCGTCGAATTCGCCTCTGTGAAGCAGGGCAGGGCAATTCTAGGCAGCGTGGACGATTATGTTTCGCGCATGGGGCCGTTCGACAGGATGCTGAGGCTGAAAACGGCGCGCACGGTGTCAGAGCGCGAGTTTCTCGATTTCGCCATGGATAACGTCTTGCCGTGGACCGCGGATGAGAAGTCGCGTATCGGCGCCATCGTTGCGTCGCTGGCCGGGGAGTTGGAAAAGCTTGATGCCCCGTTTCCGGCACGCGTGCTGCTGGTGAAGACCACCGGGCGCGCGGAAGAAGGGGTGGCGCACACCCGCGCCAACGCGGTCATGTTATCGCAGCGAAGCCTTGGCGCCACGGACGCCGAGCTTGCCGGCCTGCTCGCGCATGAACTCTTTCACGTGATTACCCGCCACGACCAGGCGTTGCGCGCGCGCGCCTATCGCATCATCGGCTTTCGCCTGTGCCCTGAAATCACGCTGCCGGCGAGACTGGCCCCGATAAGGATCACCAACCCCGATGCCCCGGTGAACGATGCGTTCGCCGAGATCGTCGTGAACGGAAAACCGGCCCTCGCGATGCCGGTGCTGTTGTCACGATCGCCAAAGTTCGACCCGGCCATCGGGCGCGATATCGTCGACTACTGGATGCTCAAACTGCTGCTCCTGGAGTCGGCGGACGCAAACGGCCGGATGAGGCCGGCGCTGCTCGACGGCGAACCGGTACTTCTTGCGGTTTCGGAGGTTTCCGGATATTCCGAGAAAGTCGGCCGGAACACCGGCTACATCATTCACCCCGAGGAAATCCTCGCCGACAATTTTGCGCTGCTGGTCACGGGCCGCAGTGTCGAGAGCCCCGAGGTGTTGGGCAAGCTTCGCGAAGTTTTCCTTCGCCGCTAGGATTCGGCGCGTTCCGGCGATCAGGCGCTGCTGCGCCTGACGATGGCGCCCTGGCGCTTTACAAGATCCGGAAGCAGCCGCGTGCCGAGCCCCGGCCCGTTCAGCGGATGAATGTAACCGTCTTTCACCAGCGGCAGCTCGGTGAGAATGTCCTTGTACCAGGTCGAAAAATACGCGCGCACCACTTCCATGATCAGAGCGTTGGGAATGTGCGCCATGAAGTGGATGGACGCGACCCAGACCACCGGACCGTTGCAGTCATGTGGCGCCACCGGGCGCTGCCAGGCTTCGGCGAGCGCGGCGATCTTGCGCGCCTCGGTCAGGCCACCGCACCAGCCGATGTCGAGCATGACGATGTCGGCCGCCTGATTGGCGAGCACGTCGCGGAATGGATACATCCCGCCCAGCGTTTCGCTGGCGCAAACCGGTATCGAGGTCGAGCGCGCGTACTCGGCGAGTGTGTCCACGTCGCACATCCTGATCGGATCCTCCGACCAGTACGGCCGGTACGGTTCCAGTGCCCTGGCGATCTGCTTCGCCTGCTGCAGGTTCCACAACGAATGAAATTCCGCCATGACCTCGATCCTGTCGCCAACGGCCTTGCGGATCTTGCGCCAGGGTTCCAGCGCGATATCGAGATCGCGCTGCGGAATGAAGCCGCCGCCGTTGTCTTCGGCGTAGGGGTCGAAGGGCCAGATCTTCATCGCGGTGTAGCCTTCTTCGAGCAGGCTTTGCGCCAGTTCGTCGGCGCGATGCACGAAGGCGATCTGGTCGTCGTAACGGCCTTCGGATTCCGGCACCGGCCCCGGGCGCAGCGAACGCCTCGCCACGCTGCGGGTGTTGTAGTTGTAGCCGGCGCAGGTGTTGTAGGCGCGGATGCGATCGCGCGTCATGCCGCCAAGCAGTGTATGGATCGGCTGATTCAATGCCTGGCCGAGGATGTCCCAGAGCGCGACGTCCACCACGGATGCGGCACGGATCTCGGTACTGCTGCTGGCAAAACCAAGATAGGTGCCCATCAGGTGTTTGCTGTGTTTCTGGATCTTGAGCGGATCCTTGCCCAACAGGTAGGGTGCAGCGAGTTCGTGAAGCTGCGCTTCCACCGCCTGCGCGCCGCGCGAAGTTTCGCCGAGGCCCACGAGGCCCTGATCGGTATGGACCTGCGCCAGCAGCAGGTTGGGGCGTTGCGGCAGGCGCAGAGTTTCGATTGCCGTGATCTTCATAGTCGTTTCACTGTTTATTTCAATTCTTCGGCCCTTATGCCGCGCTCGCTCACCAGTTCGCCCCAGCGCCTGGTTTCCGCGCGGATATGGTCGCGGAATTCCTCGGGCGTTCCGCCGGCGGCCTTTACGCCCATGTCCGCGAACTGACTCAGCACCGCGGGATCGGATAGCGCTTCGTTGAAGGCCTTGTTCAAACGCTCGATTATGCGTGCCGGTGTTTTTTTCTGCGCCATCACGCCGAACCACGGTGCGATGACGAAGTCCTTGAAACCAGCCTCCTGCATCGTCGGCACGTCAGGGAGTTGATCTGAACGTTGCGCACCGGTAACGGCAAGCGCGCGCAAAGCGCCGGCCTTGATGTGCGGAAGGATCGAGGGCGTGTTGTCGAAGAACATGTCGATCTGTCCGCCGCGCAGATCGGTGATCGCCGGCGCCGAACCGCGATAAGGCACGTGGAGAATATCGACGCCGGCGGCCTGCTTGAACAGTTCCCCGGACAGGTGTGGGCTGGAGCCGTAGCCCGATGAGCCATACGTCATTCTGCCGGACTGCTTCCTGGCCAGCGCGACCAGTTCCGCTACGCTGTTTGCCTTCACGGCCGGGTTCACGGTGAGTACGTTCGAAAGCGAGCCGAAGAGCACGATCGGGGCGAAGTCGCGCTCCAGGTCGTAGGGCAGGTCGCGGTAGATCGCAAGATTGATTGCGCAGGTGCCGATCGTGCACTGGATCAGCGTGTAGCCATCGGGTGCGGCCCGGACCGCCGCCTCTGTGCCGACGTTGCCGCCGGCACCGGGACGATTCTCGATGACGATCTGTTGCCCCAATGCGTGCCCTGCGCGCCCGGATACCACGCGCGCGATCAGGTCGGAAGAACCGCCGGCGGGGAATGGAACGATCAGATTGACCGGCCGCGCCGGATAAGCCTGTTCCCTGCCGCAGGCCGCGATGAAAACAAGCAGCAGCGCCGCGGCACAATGACCACGCGCACACCGTAGATACCCGAGTTGGGGTCGTAACATTTCTCGCCTCCTCCAGTGTTTTTCGCTCATTCTAACGGCGAACCTGTGCCGGCTCGGGGCGGGGGCGAAGTGCGGTCGCAGCTCAGCGGTAAATCAGAACCGGAATTTTCGAGTGTGTGGCGACTTTGGTGGACTGACTGCCCAGCAGCAGGCCGGACAGGCCGGTGCGGCCATGGGATGCCATGAAGATCAGGTCGCATTTTTTCTTCTTCGCCGCCTCCACAATGGCTTGCCAGGGCGCGAGGCGGGCCAGATGCAGGCAGTCGCAGGCGACACGGGCGGCCTTGGCTTCCTTCTCGATGACCGCAAGGAACTTCCGCGCAGTCTTCTTCGAGTTCTCGTCCCATTCGGCGCGCGACATCAGGCCGGGCGGAAAGTATTCGCCGTAGGCGAGAATTTCGTAGGGCTCCGGCGAATACAAGCCCGTGACCCTGGCGCCCGTGGATTTCGCCAGCGCGATGCCGGCCTTGATGGCTTTCTTCGACAGCGCCGAGCCGTCGGTCGGAATCAGGATGTTCTTGAACATGGGGATCCTCCTCGAAAAGTATCCAGGATCCAGTTTCGACCTCCGCCCGGGAACTGCATTGACGCAGATCAATGAGGCCGCCGCCGGGGATGCTTCGGGTATAGTTCGCCCGACTCACAGTACACTTTTGACGTGACTCCGCATACGCTCGAAGTCCTGCGCCTTTTGCAAAACGGTGAATTCCGCTCCGGCGAGATCATCGGCAAGACGCTGGGGATCACGCGCGGCTCGGTTTCGAATGCGCTTGCCAACATCGATGAATACGGCCTCACGGTCCACAAGGTGCATGGGCGCGGATATCGCCTGGTGACGCCGGTGCAGTGGCTGTCCCGTGACGTGATTGTGCAGCAACTCGGCAGGCAGGCGGCGCGCTTCGAAATCGAAGTCGTGGACGAAACCGGCTCGACCAATTCCGACCTGCTTGAGCGCGCCGCGCAGGGGGCGCCCACGGGTAGCGTGCTGGTGGCCGAATTACAGACCCGCGGGCGCGGACGGCGCGGGCGCGACTGGCATTCCGGATTGGGGGGCGCGCTCACGTTTTCCGCCCTCTGGCGGTTCGAACAAGGCGCGGGTTTTCTGTCCGGGCTGAGCCTCGCAGTCGGCATCGCAATTGCGAGAGTGCTGAGAAAGCATGGAACGCAAGACGCGATGCTCAAGTGGCCGAACGACGTGCTTTGGCGCCACCTCAAGCTAGCCGGCATCCTGATCGAGCTTGCCGGCGACGTAATGGGGCCTACCGTGGCGGTGATCGGCGTGGGAATCAATGTGCGCCTGCCGGAACCGGTGAAAGCGCGCATCGACCAGCCGGTGGTGGACTTGGCAAAGATCGGCATCGAAGTCGACCGCAACCGGCTGTTTGCGGAAATTCTTGCTGAAATCGATGTGGTTCTGAATAAATTTTCCAGCGAAGGTTTTGCGCCGTTCAGACAGGAGTGGGACCGGATGCATGCGTACCAAGATAGAATGGTGCGTCTGCGTATGCCGGACAAGACCGAACTCGAAGGCAAGGTCGAAGGGGTCGCCGAGGACGGTGCGCTGATGATCAAGACCCGCTCCGGTATGCGCAAGTTCTACGGCGGAGAGCTGAGCCTGCGGCCTGCCGCGTAAGCGCGAGATTCCCATCCACACCCGAAGGTTCCACGAACCGTGATCCTTGCCGTCGATGCCGGCAACAGCCGAATCAAATGGGCGCTCCATGACCGGGATGCCTTTGTACATGAAGGCTGGGTGGCGCTGGCCGACTTTGGCCTGCTCGAGCGGGCGTGGGCACATCTGCCCGCCGCGGATTCGATTGTCGTGTCCAACGTGGCCGGCGAGACGGTGCGCGCGGGCTTGCAGAAATTATTTGCCCGTTGGAAGGCCGAACCTCGCTGGATCGCCGCAACCGGAGCGCAGTGCGGGGTCCTCAGCCGCTACGACGATCCGTCGCAACTTGGCGCGGACCGCTGGGCGGCGCTGATCGGCGCGCGTCAACTCGTTTCCGGTTCCTGTCTGGTGGTCAACGCAGGCACCGCCATGACTGTTGACGCTCTGAGCGGGCAGGGGGAGTTCCTCGGCGGCATCATCGTTCCGGGCTTTGATCTGATGCACGAAGCGCTGGCTTCGAACACGGCGGGACTGTCCTCCGGGCGCGGCAGTTTTTCAGCGTTTCCGCGCAGTACCCCGGACGCCATCACCAGTGGTGCGCTACAGGCGCTGTGCGGTTCGGTGGAACGCATGTGCGCGGCAATGAAGGCGGAAGGGCACGGTGAACCGAATCTGTTGATCGGAGGCGGCGCGGCAAAGTTGGTGGCGCAACACCTCGGCAGGGCGGTCAGGATAGTGGACAAACTGGTGCTCGAGGGCCTGGTGCGGATTGCGCAGGAGCGGCAATGAGGTGGGTCTTCCTGCTGCTGCTTTGCGTCAACATCGGATTCGGCATTTTTATTTACCTCATGGACAAGGCACCGAATCCGGACGCGCAGCTCATCGGGCTGCAGATGAACGCGGACCAGGTGCGCATCGTGCCGCGACGGCCGGCGCCCGCACCTGCTGCGGTCACGGCGTCGGTGCGCGCAGCCTGTGCCGAGTGGGTCGGATTTGGCACCGCCGAACTGGAGCGTGCGCAGGCTGCCCTGGAACGCTTTGCGCTTGGGGCGCGCGTGCGCCGGGCCGAAGTCAGTGTGACCGCCGGTTACTGGGTATTCATTCCTCCGCTGCGGTCGCAGCCGGCGATGGAACGCAAGGCCGCAGAACTCAGGGCACTGGGGGTCGACGAATACTTTCCGGTACTGGACCAGGGCCGCTGGCGCTATGCGATTTCGCTGGGTGTGTTCCGCAGCGAGGAGGGCGCAAACAGGTACCTCGGGCAGTTGCGGCAAAAGGGCGTGGGCTCGGCAACGGTCGGCGAACGCGAGCAGCGGGTGACCCAGACTGCATTCCTGATAAGCGAACCGACCGACGAGGAATCAGCGAAACTGGCGCGGCTGACGAACGAATTCCCGGGTTCCGAAGTACGCACCGTCGAATGCCCCTGAAGTTCAAATTCCTAAGCCGCAGAGGACACCCACCTCACCCCGGCGCGCGGACACGTTACCGACGAAGTCGGCCGATTGCGGGTAGCGCGCCATGTTCCGTCTCCCGCCCCAAGGTCAGGCCCCATTCGCCGTGTCGACGGAACCTCTCCCCCCGAAAGCGGGCGGAGAGGGTGACAAAAGAAGATGTAGCTATGGCCGTCTGATGTTTGGGGCTCTCTCTCCAGCTAGCTGGAGAGGGCGGGGGGTGAGGTGCCATTCTCCTTTGCGCCCTTGCGTCAACGCTTTTTAAACGGTCTTTCATGGTTCTAGGCCGCGGCGAGCACGCGGGTGCCATTGCCGTCTTCCAGCAGATCCAGCCGCCGCGAG
>JANOGP010000250.1:0-6880 GCA_031406075.1 Betaproteobacteria bacterium | reverse complement strand
CTTCATCGAACACGCCGGGTGGTTCAGACAACAGAAGCTGCACGTTGCTGACGCTGCCGTTGACCTCAACCGTGAGCCGCACTTTCACCCGGCCCTGAATGTGCGCGGCTTCGGCCTCCGGCGGATATTTCGGCTTCACCTTCTTCACCGGCTTGACGTCGCGGAACACTGATGGCAACGGCGGCTGCTCCGGTTCGGGCTCCGGCTTCTTTTCCTCTTTTGGAGGTTGGGGTTGCGGTTTCGGCTCGGGCTTGGGCAGCTCGATCTTCGCCGGCACTTCGTCCGGGAGCGGCTTCGGGATCTCGATCGGGACCGGGTTTTTCTCCCGCTTGATCTTCTTCTTCGGCGGCTGTTTCTGTTCTTTCTTCTTCTTCTCCGGCTCCGGACGCGGCTCCATCGGGAGCGGCGGCTCTTCGAGCCGCACCGACATCACCTGCGTCGGGGGCGGTTCCCGCCAGTCCGGCAGGAACGACCAGTTCACGCCGTAAACCAGGAACGGGACCAGCAGCTCGAGGCCAAACGCGATCAGGCCGGCCCGCCACATCGGCAGAGTCTGCTCGTCGATATCCTTCGCGTCGGCCCAGAGCGGGCCGCGCGGCTTCTCGCTCATTTCTTCTCGGCGATTGCAGCGATGCCTACCGACGAGATACCGGACCCGCGGATCGTATCCATCACGCCGAGCAGCATTTGCAGCGGCACTTCCTTGTCACCGGCGAGCACAACGTCGACCGGACCATCCTTCTTGAGTGCGTTGAGCCGCGCCTTCAACTGATCCGGATTGAGCGGCTTGCCCGTCACCACCACCTTGCCGTCCTTGGTGACGCCGACGGTGATGGTGGAGACTTTGAGTTGTTGCGTGGTCTTCGAGCCGGGGATTTCCATCTGCACGCCTGAACCGGCGATCATGTTGAGCGAGATGACGACGAAGAACACCAGCAGGAACATCATGATGTCGATCATGGGGATCACTTCGACGCGCGGCCGGTTGGCGTCGAAATATCCGCCGCGCGTACGGCCGCTCACTGCCCCCTCCCCGCCTTGATTTCGGCGACGCTTGCGGCGTGCGCGTCCCGCACGGAGACGCCCTGGTGCGCCGAACCACCGCCGTAGAGCCGATTGAGCACCATGACCTTGAGCAGGTCCATCTGATGCAGCGCGAGGCGTACGCGCTTGTTGAAGTGATTGAGGAAGAGCACCGCGATGATGGCGATGAAGAGACCCGCCCCGGTTGCAACCAGCGCTTCGGCAATGCCGCCGGTCACCATCCTCGTGGCCGCCCCGCCGGTACCCGATGTGCCGAGGATGTCGAAGGCGTGAACCATGCCGATGATGGTGCCCAGCAGACCCATGAGCGGGGCGAGCGTCACCGAGGTATCGAGCACCCAGACGTGTTTGTCGATCTTGGGCATCTGCCACATGATCGCCTCCTCGATGTGACGCTCCATGGTGCCGGCATCCTCGCCGCGCGAGGCCAGCGCCGAGGAGATGATGGAGCGTTGAAGCGAGCCTTCGTAGTGGTTGGCAAGCTGTTCGAGCTTGCCCACGTTCTGGTACTCGACCAGTTGCAGGTCGTGTTCCATCGCCAGGCCCGACTTCAGAACCTTGTGGAAGAAATACGAACGCTCGACGACCACCGCCAGCGTCACCAGCAGCAGCACTGCCATCAGCGGCAACAGGCCGCCGGACATGATGCTCAGTTCAATCAGTTTTTCAATCATGGTCTCCATCCCTGAATCAGTTGAAACGCTCCCCGCGGGTGATGCCTAAAACAATTTGGCACAGAGGTCACAGAGGAAAGGCAAGAGAAAAAATAAACTGGTGTAAGAACGCTTCATTGGCTCGTGTTCCATCGCAGCAAGAGATGGCGGTGCAGGTTTGCAAACAGTGACGTTGCATTTATCCCCAGCTTGCTCTTTCTCCCTTTGGTTTTCCTAAAAGGGTACTCCACGCTATCGCGAGGGTATCTGTGATCTCTGTGCCCTCTGTGGCGAAAGTATTGCATTCAATTGTGGATCGGTGGATAGAAGGGCACGCCGTAGCGCTCGGAGAGGCGCCTGGTTTCACCGCTCTTGATCATTTCCGCGAACGCCTCGTCGATGAACTGGATGAGCTCGACTTCCTTTTCCTTCACACCCCAGTTGTTGTCGAAGCGCATTTCCGGCGGCGGCACGAAGCCCTTCACCATCTCGAACTCCGCTTGCGGGTGCTGGAGCTTCGCCTGCGATATCGCACCCGACCAGATCATCGCGGCGTTGACCTGTCCCTTAATCAGCGCATCGACGACCTGATAATTCTGGAAAAAAGTTTCATGCGGTATCCCGTTGGCCTGCGCGTACTCGCTCATCGGGGAATAGGCCGGCACGCCGATCTTGATGTTTCGCGCCTTGGCATCGTCGAGTGTTTTCACATCCGCGGCCGGCCCCTGGGTCACCAGCACGTAGCCGGTGCTCATGAACGCCTTGGTGAATGCCATTTTGTGCTTGGGCATGTGGTGATCGTCGCCGGTGTACGTCAGCCCGAGGAAAATGTCGCAGATGCCCCTGTCGATGGAAGTGCCGAATGTGACACCGACGCCGAAGCGCATCCCGGTATTCACCCAGGCGATGCTGACGTCCCAGCCGTGCTTTTTGGCGATCGCTTGCAGAATCTCGATCTCGAGGCCCGGCGGTTCGTTCTTGCGCGCGGTGCGGGAGAACGGCCAGAACCACGCATCGGCGCAGGCCAGGATGCGGCCCATCTTCGTCACCCGCTCCATCGCCGGGACTTCCTTCAGCTCGTCGGGAATCGCCGTCGGCGCGAAATTGCGGTAGCCGGACTGGTAAAGCCGGTCGCTCAGAGGATCGAAAACCTCGGGCTGCCGATAGCCCATCTGCGGCTTGCGATTTCTGCCGTAGACGTACTCCGGTTCGAGTTCGAAAACTTCGGCGGCATTGGCTTCAACGGCAACAAGCGTCGTGATGGCGGCCGCCAGCAACAGGACGGCGCGGCGAGGAAACATCCGCATGATGATTTGATTGAAAAGCCGGATTGACGTCTATGGCTGCGTGAAAATACCGCACCGCGAAACGGGGAAGGGGATCAGATCGACTGCGAGGAAGACCGGCCTTACGCCGCGGAATGCGTGCTGTAATTGATCAGGGCGTAATCCTATAGCAAATCGGGCGGGAATCGTAAGGCCTTGGCAGGAATAACGGCTCTTACCGCGGAGGACGCAGAGGAAAATCAGCAACGAGGAAAAGCAACTTGGGGATAAAAGCGCGGCCGGTGTTCACGCATTGCCTTCAGTCACGCATTTCTTTGCGTACTTTCTTTTCTCTTTGCGCCCTTTGCGTCAACGCTCTTGATCCGGTTTTTGGCCTTTCTTCGTGTTCTCCCCGGTGAGCGTGTTGTTTCTTGAGAACTTAGACCCGTCAGGACAGGTCGCCGCGAATGGCCTTGACGAACATCTGCCGCATCTCGGCGTGGCCGGCGGGACGCGGATTGCCGCTGGTGGAAGGATCATCCACCGCCATCGGCACCAGCCTGTCGAGGTCGGCCTCCTTGACGCCCAGATCCGCCAGCGTGTCGGGAATGCCGATTTCCTTCCTGAGCGCGAGCACCCAGTCGAGCACCGCCCGAAATCCCGGATTCGCCAATCCGAGGTAGCGCGCCAGCCGCGTCAGCTTTTCCTCGATCGCCGGACGGTTGAACACCAGCACGTAGGGCATCACCACGCCGTTGGTCTCGCCGTGATGCGAGTTGTAGATCGCACCCACCGGGTGGCTCAGCGAATGAATGGCGCCGAGGCCTTTTTGAAACGCGGTGGCGCCCATGCTCGCCGCCGCCAGCATGTGCGCGCGGGCGGCAACGTTCTTGCCATCCTTCACCGCGATCGGCAACCACTCCCTGACCAGCCGCATGCCTTCCAGCGCGATGCCGTCGGCAAGCGGGTGGAAACCGGGCGCGCAATACGCCTCCAGGCAGTGCGCAAGCGCATCCATGCCGGTCGCGGCAGTGATGCGCGGCGGCAAACCGACGGTCAATTCCGGATCGGAGATCACCACGGCCGGCAGCATCTTCGGATGGAAGATGATTTTCTTGACGTGCGTGGCTTCGTCCAGGATTACCGAGGCGCGGCCGACCTCGGAACCGGTGCCGGCGGTGGTGGGCACGGCAATGGTCTGCGCCATGCCGGCGGCGTTGACGCGGGTGTACCAGTCCTCGCGATCCTCGAAGTCCCACAGCGGCCGCGTCTGCCCCACCATCAGCGCGATGGTCTTGCCGACATCGAGCGCGCTGCCGCCGCCGAAGGCGATGATGCCGTCGCACTTGCCGGCCTTGTAGAAGGCCACGCCGTCATCGACGTTCTTGCCGACCGGATTGGCGCGGATGTCGGAAAAGACAGCGTCCCCCAGTCCGGCATTGCGCAACGAAGCCAGTGCACTCTCGATCATCGGCAGCTTGCGCAATCCCGGATCGGTGACCAGCAGCGGGCGTTTCATGCCGAGTCCCCTGCAAACGGCGGGCAGCTCGGCGATGCGTCCGGGGCCGAAGCGCACCGAGGTCGGATAGTTCCAGTTGCGGGTGAGGGTCTTAGCGTCAGGCATGATTTTCAGTACAACTTATGAAAGAAAAATGAACCACGGAGGACCCGGAGCGACGCCATTAGCCTCCGGCCAGCTTCTTGATGATGGACTTAGCCAATTGCTCATTGATCTCGTTATGCCTTGGCACAGGCTGAGATTGCTTTGTGCCTGGGTTGGTATACCAATCGTGACGCCCGCCGTGGCGGACCAGTTTGCAGTCCATTTTTTCGAGCGCCCTGATTAGTTCGCGTCTCTTCATTTACGCGACCAGGAGTTCTTCTACTTTGCGAATATATGGCACTTCGCGAGATTCAATATCTTTTAGGAGATCCTTCAAGTTCTCGGTTAATTCGCTCTTGGTCCTACCTTGCGTCTGGTAGTCAGGGTACTGATTGAGAAAGCCGATGTAGAACTTCCCGTCGCGCCAATAGGTGAAGGTGATTTTTTTCATGAGATGACCTCGGTGCGTGGCAACAAATTAGTGTGTGAGACATGGGGCTTAACGCAAGCCAATCGGCGCACATTGCCTTTGCTTGCGGGGCTTAAGTCGTGCGCCGAGCATCCAATCTAATCGAAGCGGCGGAGCCGCGCGAGAAACTCTTCGGCCGGGACGCCTTCTTCTCGGTCGGCCTTATCGAGGGCGGCAAGAAGTTCGGCTTCCTCTCGGGGCGAAAGCTTCACAACTGCCTCATCGCCTCGGGCGAGAATAGTGACGGCCGTTCCCTCTGGCAAGGAGAGGCCCTCGACGACAACTTTGCCGTCAATTACGGTGCCCGAAACGACTTGCATGAGGGGATGGTACTTGAGCGCGCGGAGTTAGTGCAATCTGACTCAATCCTCAATCCCGTATCCAGTCTCAAGGTTTGAGGCGCAAGTGGAACGACTTCGGCCGGGTAAGCTGCTCGTAGCCGACGCGTGACAAAGTGCAGCCGCGGCCGGAATCCTTGACGCCGGTCCAGGCCAGCGCCGGGTCGAGGTAGTCGCAGCGGTTCATGAACCAGGTGCCGGTTTCGACACGGTCACCGACAGACAGTGCTGCATCGGGATCGGAAGTCCATATTGCGGCGGTGAGGCCGTAGTCGCTGTCGTTCATCAGGGCGATCGCTTCCTCGTCGCTCTTTACTTTCATGATGCCGATTACCGGCGCGAAACTTTCCTCGCTCATCAAACGCATCTTGTGATTCACGTTCACCAAAACCTGTGGCGCCATGTATGGCGAGCCTTCCCTGTCGGCGGGAAACTCTTTCGGGTTCACCAGCGACTTCGCGCCCCGGGCGATCGCCTCCCCGACTTGTCCGCGGGCGAACTCGGCGGCGCGGGCACGCACCATCGGCCCTAGATTCACGTTGGCATCGAGCGGATTGCCGAGCCGGTACTGACTCGTGAGTTTGACGAAACCATCGACGAAATCGTCGTAAATCTTCTCATGCGCGTAGATGCGCTCGATGCCGCAGCACGACTGGCCGGAGTTGAAAAACGCCCCGTCCACCAGGTTTTCCACCGCATGCGCCAGGTTTGCGTCCGCGCGCACATACGCCGGGTCCTTGCCGCCCAGTTCCAGGCCGGTGCCGATGAAACGGTCCGACGCCGCATTCTGCACCGCATGGCCGCCGGCGACCGACCCGGTAAAGGCGACGAAGTCGATCAAGGGCGAGGCAACCATCCTCGAAGTCTGCTCATGGCTGCAATGCACGAACTGGAACACATTATCCGGCAAGCCGCCCTCGCGGAAGCATTCTTGGTAGCGCTCGGCGCACAGCGGCGTCTGGTTCGAATGTTTGAGTATCACCGCATTGCCGGCCATGATCGCCGGCACTACCGAATTCACCGATGTCAGGTAAGGATAATTCCAAGGCGCCAGAACCAGCACCGTGCCCGCCGGCTCACGCCGGATGAAGCGGCGAAAGCCTTGTTTCGGACCGGCGTCGATGTCGGCCAGAGACTCGGCGGCGATCGACACCATGTAGCGCGCGCGCTCTTCGAAGCCGCGCACTTCGCCGGGCGACTGCGCCAGCGGGCGGCCCATCTGCCGGGTGATTTCCTCGGCGATCTTTTCCTTGCGCGCCACGAAGGCATCGACGAAGCGATTGACGATGGCGGCGCGGCCCGCGATCGGCACCCGCCGCCACTGCGCCTGCGCACGCCTCGCCCGTTCCATCGCCTGCTGGATCTGAGCGTCGGTGGCAAGCGGCCGCTCGACGTAAACGCTGCCGTCCACCGGGGAAATGGTTTTTTGAACGTCGGTCATGAACGCAAAGACAAAAACGAAAAGGACGAATTTGCCACAGAGGACACAGAGATCACAGAGGAAAACC
>JANOGP010000235.1:0-3979 GCA_031406075.1 Betaproteobacteria bacterium | reverse complement strand
GCGGGCTCAAAACAATCTTCAATCTTTGACTGTTTGGCATCCCCCTGAATAGGGGTCGGTGCAATGTAGAGATTGCTTGCTACGTGGATAAATGGCTCCTTACCCGTAGCTTTCTTTTTGGTGAACTTCGCAGCTTCTCGATATACATCTTTGGAGCCGGCATCATTGTCGAACAAGACAATGATAGGATTTTGCGCGCCTACCGCCTTAAATTTTTTCGTTACTTCTTCAAGATATAAGGAAATGAAGTTTTTCAGACCCCCAGATCCACCGTTCATGCCGAGTATTTTTGCGGCGCTATTCTCAACGTATTTGAAAATGCGGATGTTAAGTGCGTATTCCGCTGATCGTGACCGATGATTCCGGATGATCGTGACCGGGCGGAACGCCCGGTCGGCGCTGTTGTGGTTTTTTACACTGCTCGGTCACGATCAGTCAATTTTCTTCGATTTTGAGCCGGAATTTTGTTGCTCGGCGGCGGCACGTTTTCGCATCGTTTCGCCTTCGAGGTGGATCTTGTGCGCGCTGTGCACCAGGCGATCCAGAATGGCATCAGCAAGGGTCGGATCCCCGATATAGTCGTGCCAGTTCTCGATGGGAAGCTGACTGGTGATGAGGGTGGCGCGCGTGCCGACCCGGTCATCGAGCAGTTCGAGCAAATCAGTGCGCTCGCGCGGGCCTATGGGCGAGATGGCGAAGTCGTCGATGACGAGCAGGTTCACTTTGGCGATGGCGGCCAGCCGTTTGTGGAAACTGCCGTCAGCGTGACAGAGTTTCAGTTCCTCGAAGAGCCTGGGCGCACGCACGTAGAGCGCCGAGAGTCCCTGACGGCACGCCTGGTTGGCCAGCGCGCACGCCAGATAAGTCTTGCCGCACCCGGTGGCGCCGTGAATCAGAAGATTCTGCGCCGAGCGTATCCAATCGCAGGAGCCCAGGCTCGCGATCTGAGCGCGGTCCAGGCCGCGCCGGGAGCGCAAGTCGAGCTCTTCCAGACTGGCGCGCACTTTGAGCTGAGCCAACTGCAGCAGCCGGGCGAGTCTGCGATTGTCGCGATAAAGAGCTTCACGCTCCACAAGCAGCCCGAAGCGCTCCTCGAAGGCCAGGCCGGCGGCAGCGCTCTGGGTCATCTGCTCCGAGAGTGCCGCGGCCATGCCGTGCAGCTTCAAGCGGTTCAGTGAATCAAGGGTGGGTTGGATGAACATGGTTCGGTTTCTCCTGTTTGGGTGGGGACGGTGGTGGTGATGGCGCTGCGGAAGAACTCGGCGCCGCGTACGTTGGCGTGCGCAGCCGACGGGGGTGAAACGGCAGCCTCGCAGGCTGGGCCTGGAAACAGTTCCGGGTGGCGATCGAGCTGGGCGTCCAGGATCGACTTAATGCGCTTGCGGGTGGGCGAGCCGATGGCCAATGCGCGCCGGCAGGCCGCTTCCAGGCGTGCGGGGCCGTAGTGCTTGGCGAGATTCAACAGCCCCAGGCAGGCGCGGTAGCCCTGCTCGGGATGAGGGCGGTTCTCAAGCTGCCACTGCACCACGTCACGAGTCCCCGCGCCGATGCCCAGCGCCCAGTTGAGCAGGCGCCCGGGCGACCATTGGCTGTGCCTGCGGTGGGATTCGGGCATGTGCTCGGCGAGCGTGGTGTGACGCCCGCGCAGGTGAGAGCGCACGTGCGCGGCCACCCGCTTGCCCTTGAAGAAGCACTCGATCGTGGTGGCACTGAAGCTCACCTCGAGCTTCAGACGCACCAGGCTGTGCGGGACGCTGTAATAGTGGCCGTCGATCTCGACGTGGTAGTCGATGTTCACGATCGCCGCCTTCCATTCGGCATACTCGTAGCGCGTTGCCGGTAGCCCCGCCATGGCGGGGAGATCGATCGAGGCAAAGGCGCTCGCCCGCGAGCCTTCGAGCTTCTTGAACGGGCGGTTGTTCAGATCGATGAGCAGTTGCCGGATCGCCGCGTTGAGTTCGGCGAGCGAGAAGAACGGGCGGTTTCTGAGCCGTGCGAGTATCCAGCGCTGCACCAGCAGCACGCCCGCCTCGACGGGGGCTTTGTCACGGGGGTGAAACGGACGCGCCGGCAGAATGGCCGTGCCGTAGTGGCGCGCCATGTCCGCGTAGGTGGAAGTTGCCTCGGGCTCATAGCGACAGGCGCGTTTGATTGCGCTCTTCAGATTATCGGGCACCAGCAGCGCGGGCACCGAGCCGAGGAATTCGAAGGTACGGATATGCGAGCCGATCCAGTCGGGAAGCTGCTGGCTCCAACTCGCCTCCGCGTAGGTGTAGTTCGAGGCTCCCAGCACCGCGACGAAGATCTGGGCTGCGCGCAACTCCCCGGTGGCGGCATCGATGATCGGCACGGTGTTGCCGCAGTAGTCGAGAAAGAGCTTCTCGCCGGCGCGGTGCACCTGGCGCATCGAGCGCTTCAGGCGCTCGCGAAAGCGCCCATAGTGGAAGCAGAACTGGCTGTAGCGGTAGGCGCAGCCGGTGTGCGCGGCGTGATACTCCTCCCACAGCAATTGCAGCGTGACGCCCTTGCGCTTGAGTTCCTGGTGGATGTGCGCGAAGTCGGGTGCAGCGTAGAGGGCCAACGGCGCACTGGCGTGGGCAAAAAGTAGCGCCTCCAGGGCCGCATCATCCATCTGCGGGGCCAGGGGCCAGCCGATGCCGGCATCAGTGGCGCGCTGCAGGTAATTGGTGACCGCCCCCTTGGACATACCGGTGGCGGCGGCAATACGCTCATGGCTGAGCTTGGCGTCGAATTTGAGCCGCAGGACTTCTTTGATCTGGCGCATGGCTTTCCTCTTGGTGGGCATCCTCGACTCCGAAAAAAATCGGGGAGGATAGCCCGTCGCAGTTGAAAACCAGCACCCACCAGGCATTCATTCCGTTTGATCGTGACCGCAGATTCCGCATCGTGACCGCCGATTCCGGGCCAAGCCCGGAATCGGTCACGATCAAACGGAATCCCCGGTCAGCTTCCTCCGGAATCGTCGGTCACGTTCGCCCGGAAATCGCGGTCACGATCGTCCGGAATACGCACTTGTCTACCAGAATGGCCTTGTAGCGCCCCTGCAGCAGGTGACCGACCAGCCCGTGGCGGCGGTTGAAGGCTTGGGTGTAGACCCCGTTTAACCTACGCATGCCGCGCACCAGGTTGGGCTCCGGGGTTTCGACCAACAGATGATAGTGATTATCCATCAGGCAAAACGCATAGAGCAGCCAGCTCTGTTGGCGGATTTCTTTGGCGAGAAGCCCGATGAAAAGCGACCGATCCTCGTCATCGAGAAAGATCGGTTCACGCCGATCTCCCCGGGCGGTGAGGTGATACAGAGCGCCAGCAAATTCCAGGCGAAGCGGACGGGCCATGGTGCGAGATTAGATCAACAGGCCTACAAAGTAAAGAACTGACCCCTTCTACATGCTTTTTATAGCAGCGTCGCCACCAACAGCGAGAGAGTTGTGACTATTGTTCGCGCTCGGCAAACCAACCTGTTTTCTCACCGCGATTGATCGCCGCAAGGATTCTTTCGTGGGAAGCTTTTAATGTGCGAAGTGTTTGTGAGAAATCAGACCGTTTCTTCACCATAAATCTGCCCCACTTCTCACCTCCACGCTCGTAATCAATCGGCTCGACGCCATTGATCTTCTTGCCTCCAGTGAATACGGTAAACCGAAGTCCCTGCTTCTGAACGTCAACGTAGGCGAAAACGCGCTTGGGGCTATAGTAAGTAATACTCTTCCGCGCAATTTTTCTCCAAATGTCTTTTCCACCCTTCATTATTCGCCCGTGCAAATCATCAAATAAGTGCCTGACTGCAGCGCTCGAGAAAAGGTCATCAATATTGTGCTCGCTTAGCCTGCTAACTTCATCCGGCTCTTCCATGGCAGCGTTATCAAGTTCTGGAAGGATCGACTGCAACTCCAGAACTTCAATATGCTTAGGTTTACCCGCGCTCTCGGTCAAGTCAAGCTCGCCCAGGACAGCG
>JANOGP010000227.1:0-1985 GCA_031406075.1 Betaproteobacteria bacterium | reverse complement strand
GATCGTCGCCGACCTCACGCGAGCAGAGGACGCGGCGCGTATGGCGCTGGAAGCCGAACGTGTGCTCGGCCCGATCGATGTTCTGGTGAATTCGGCCGGCGCGGCAAAGCGCTACCCGCCGGACGAATTGAATGCGCAGGCGTGGCATGCGGCGATGGATGCCAAGTACTTCACCTACATCCACGCGATGGATTCGGTGCTGCCGTCGATGCGCAACCGTCAGCGCGGCGTGGTCGTCAACATCATCGGCACCGGCGGCAAGGTGGCGACGCCGATTCACCTGCCGGGCGGTGCGGCCAACTCCGCACTTATGCTCGCCTCCGTGGGGCTCGCCAGCGTGTACGGAAAGTTCGGGGTGCGCATCAACGCCATCAACCCGGGTGCGACCATGACCGGCCGGATCAGGGAAGCGCTGGCGCTTGAGGCGAAAGCGAAGGGTATTGCTGTCGACAAGGTGCTCGCAGACGGGCAATCGCGGGTGCCCCTGGGCCGCTACGCCGACCCGGAGGACATCGCGAGGGTCGCGCTGTTCCTCGCTTCCGGCCTCGCGGCCTACGTGACCGGCGCCATCATTCCGATGGACGGCGGGCTCAACCCGATCATCTGAGCCGACGTTTCAGCATGCACTATCACGATCTTCGCGACTTCATCGCGCAACTGGAAAAACAGGGTGAGCTCAAGCGCATCAGCGCTGGAGTCTCGCCGAATCTGGAAATGACCGAGATCTGCGACCGCGTCCTGAAGGCGCAGGGTCCCGCGATCCTGTTCGAGAAGCCGACAGGTTTCGACATCCCGGTGCTGGGCAATCTGTTCGGTACACCCAGGCGGGTGGCAATGGGAATGGGCGAGGAATCGGTGGCGGCGCTGAAGGAGGTCGGCAAACTGCTGGCCTACCTCAAGGAGCCCGACCCGCCACGGGGACTCAAGGACGCCTGGGACAAACTGCCGGTGTTGAAACAGGTCCTGAACATGGCGCCGAAAGTGGTGGCTGGCGCGCCATGCCAGGAGATCGTCTGGGAAGGCGCCGCGGTTGATCTTTCCAGGCTGCCGGTCCAGACCTGCTGGCCGGGCGATGCTGGACCGCTGATCACCTGGGGTTTGACGGTCACCCGCGGGCCGCACAAGGCGCGACAGAACCTCGGCATCTACCGCCAGCAGGTGATCGCCCGCAACAAGGTAATCATGCGCTGGCTGGAGCATCGCGGTGGCGCGCTGGATTTCCGCGATCATGGCCTCGCCCACCCGGGGCAACCATTCCCGGTTGCGGTGGCGCTCGGCGCCGATCCGGCCACCATTCTCGGCGCGGTAACGCCGGTTCCGGACACCCTTTCCGAGTACCAGTTCGCCGGACTATTGCGCGGATCGAAGACCGAACTTACCAAGTGCATCGGTTCCGATCTGCAGGTGCCCGCTTCCGCGGAGATCGTGCTGGAAGGATGCATACAGGCAGGAGATACGGCGCTCGAAGGCCCGTTCGGCGATCACACTGGTTATTACAACGAGCAGGAAGAATTTCCGGTGTTGACGATCGATCGCATCACCATGCGCCGCAATCCGATCTATCACAGCACATACACCGGCAAGCCGCCGGACGAGCCGGCGATCCTCGGCGTGGCACTGAATGAAGTATTCGTGCCGCTGCTGACCAAGCAATTCCCGGAGATCGTGGACTTCTATCTTCCGCCGGAGGGTTGTTCATACCGGATTGCCGTAGTGAGCATGCGCAAGCAGTACCCGGGGCATGCCAAGCGCGTGATGTTCGGTATCTGGTCCTACCTGCGCCAGTTCATGTACACCAAGTTCATCATCGTGGTGGACGACGATATCGACGTGCGCGACTGGAAGGAAGTGATCTGGGCGCTCACCACCCGCGTGGACCCGGCGCGCGACCTGTTGATCGCCGAGAATACGCCGATCGATTATCTCGACTTCGCCAGTCCGGTGTCGGGGCTGGGATCCAAGCTGGGGCTGGATGCCACCAACAA
>JANOGP010000187.1:0-1815 GCA_031406075.1 Betaproteobacteria bacterium | reverse complement strand
CCGGACATGCGGCTTTCATCAGGGCCAGAGCACTCGAATGCTCACAAACAGGCCGGTTATAGTGACGCAGTCAGACCTTCCGTCGTCCTCAACACCGTTGCGTTGCCGGGGAAGTCCTTATAGTCCGGCTTCAGACGCGCGCCGCTCAACGCCACTATAAGGACTTCCTCGTTACCGCAATGGCAGCATTGGTGACGATGGAAGAACGGACTGCGTCACTATAACCGGCCTGTTTGTGAGCATTCTTGTGCTCTGGCCCAGATGAAAGCCGCATGCCCGGACCTCTCTCGTTAGTCGGCATTGGTGCTGCCGTCGTGTTTGATCAGGTTCTCCGGGCACCGGTTTGACCGTTTCGTCATCGTCGATGGCAGTCTCAGCGGATAGGTGTATTCATGCCGTGCGCAGCGTTTCGTTCTTGGCGAGCAACGCCCAGGCGATGCGCGCGTTCTTGTTGGCGATGGCGACGAGCGTGCGGTAGTAACCGCGGCGCGGTTGCAGCTCGAGAATCCAGCGCGACATGCGGTCCTGGTGCATGCCGGCGCTATTGAGCACCGAGCGCGCGCCCAGCACGAGCAGGTTTCGGAGGTAGGCGTCGCCCCGCTTGCTGATGTGCCCCAGGCGCGGCTTGCCGCCGGTGGAGTACTGGCTCGGCGTCAGGCCGATCCAGGCAGCGAACTGCCGGCCGTTCTTGAACTCGCGGGCGTTGCCCACGGTGGCGACGATGGCAAGCGCCGTGGTGGGCCCGATGCCGCGGATCTTCATCAGCCGCTGTGCCGGCTCGCAGAGCTTGGCCTGGGCTTCGATCTCACGGTCGTAGCCGCCGATGCGTTCATCGAGTACCCGCAGCTGATCGAGCAGATCGCCGATCGCGCGGCGCGCGAGATCAGGCAGGGTCTCGGCCGCCGCTGCCGCCTGGCGGCGCACCGTCACCGAGCGCAGCGGCAGCACCACGCCGAACTCAGTGAGCAAGCCCCGCAGCCGGTTGATGGTCGCGGTCCTCTCCACCACGAATCCTTGCCTGACCCGGTGAATCGCCAGCAGCGCCTGTTGCTCGGCGCTCTTCACCGGCACAAAGCGCATGCTCGGGCGCGTCACCGCCTCGCAGATCGCCTCGGCATCGTTGCCGTCGTTCTTGCCGCTCTTCCTGTAGGGGGCCACGAACTTCGGGGCCATCAGCCGCACCGTGTGCCCGTGCCCCTGGAACCGCCGCCCCCACTCGTGCGCACCGCTGCAGGCCTCCATGCCGATCAGACACGGCGATAAGCCCGCCACCACCTCAAGCAGTTGATCGCGGCGCACCGTGCGCTTGAACGCCATGCGCCCTGCGCCATCCACCCCGTGCAGCGAGAACACGCTCTTTGCCAGATCGATCCCCACGGTAGTAATCTGTTCCATGACTTCCCCCCTCTCCATTGAGTTGGAAACAACGCACTTCCACTCTGGCACATCCGATGCCGATCGAGCAGCGGGGGAAGTCCCTTTCATTCGTTAGGCGCCATAGTGTGCACGCGGGTACTTAAGGGAGCGGTCACAACGATTGTCCGCCGTAAATTTCTAATCGCCTTGGGCGTAGGCATTCTGGCTGCGCCTCGACTCGCCGTCGCTCAAAGAGGCAGAGTCTGGCGCATCGGTTTCCTAGCGCCGCTATCGCGCTCGACACCGTCGCGCCCGGATGTTTTCTACGACGCGTTTGTGCAAGGAATGCGCGAGCTTGGCTATGTAGAGGGAAAGAATCTAACAATTGAGTGGCGCTTTGCGGAAGGGAAGTTCGAGCGTCTTCCTGATCTTGCCGACGAGCTGGTCCAAGCGAAAGTT
>JANOGP010000262.1:0-2623 GCA_031406075.1 Betaproteobacteria bacterium | reverse complement strand
GGAGATATGAAACGCAAGCTTCCAGTTCTATTCGTCGCAGGCGCTTTCGCAATCTCGATCACCCCGGCGTCGTCCGTGTTGCAGGCGGACGAACGCGGCAGCCTCGAGTCTATCCACGAGGACGCCAAACTGGAGGTCGCGGAAGAGCACAACATCAACACGCTGCCTGCTGCCGGGCCGCATCGCCTTTACGTGATCGAGCCGATCTTCCCGGTATTCAGCCGCTCCAAGGTCTGGGTGGTTGACGGCGACAAGTTGAAAATCATCGGAATGTTCGGCGCCGGCGCCGCCGGCAACCTGGCGATTGCGCCCGATCATTCCACGCTGTACTACGCGGATACCTACTGGGCGCGTGGCGACCGCGGCGATCGCACCGACGTCGTCACCGCCTGGGACCCGCAAAGCCTCAAGCCGGTCGGTGAGGCGATCCTGGAAAAAGGCCGCTTCCTGGTTGTGCCCAAGCGCAACAACATGGATGTTTCGCCCGACGGCCGTTATGTCTACTCCTACAACATGTCGCCATCCACTGCGATCAGCGTCGTGGAAACTGCAACTATGTCGTACAAGGGAGAGATCGAAATTCCCGGCTGCGCGCTGGTGTTTCCGTCCGCGCCCGGCCGCTTCTCCTCGGTATGCGCCGACGGTACCCTGCTCACCGTTAGCCACGACGATGAACTCCAGGCCACCAGCAGCCGCAGCGCCGCCTTCTTCGACGCCGAAAACGATCCGGTGTACGAGCATGCGGCGTTCGACAAGCCGGCGAACAGGGTTCACTTCCTGACCTACGAAGGAAAGATCATCACCGCCGACCTGACGCCGGATGAACCCGCCTTCGAGCAGCCCTGGAGTCTGCTCACTGCGGCGGACAGGAAAAACAAATGGCGGCCCGGCGGCTGGATGCCGGTCAGTTACAGCGCGGCGACCCAGCGCCTGTACGTGCTCATGCACCGGGGTCTTAAGTGGACCCACAAGCGGGCCGGCGAGGAAGTCTGGGTTTACAACATGAAAACCAAGAAGCGGGTGCAGCGTATCAAGCTCGGCGCTGCCCACGCGCACACGCTCAAGGTGACCAACGACGAGAAACCGATCCTGTTCACGCTGACCGAGACCGCTGCCCTCTATGCCTGGGATGCGAAAACCGGCAAGAACCGCGGCAAGCTCGAAGGGCTGGGCCTTACGCCCTACCTGCTGATGGCGGACGGCGACTGAAACGCGATGATCGATCCGGTCCTTCACTACTTGTTGGTCTGCCTGCTGGCGCTGGTGTTTCTCCAGGGCGGCGCGGTCAAACTGACGGCGCGCGACGAATTCCAGGGCGTGGTCAGCAGCTATCGCCTGCTGCCCGCGGCGATCCTGCCGGCCTTTGCGACGTTGCTGCCGTTCGCGGAACTGGCCGCGGGCCTGGGTGTGGTGGTGCCGGCGACGCGGCATTTCGGCGCGACGCTGGCGGTTGCGCTCCTGCTGATGTTCGCGCTGGCGATGACAATCAATCTGGCGCGCGGGCGCACCGAGATAGACTGCGGTTGCTTCAAGTCCGGATTCAGGCAGACCATCAGCGTGTGGCTGGTGGGCCGTAATTTGTTATTGGCCGCCGGCGCCGCACTGTTGTGGTTGCCGGCCACAGCGCGTGCCACCGGGAGCTTTGACGTATTCCTGGTGATCGCGGCCAGCCTGATGCTGTTCCTCGGCTATTACTCGGTTGGCGTGCTCACCCGCAAGCCGGTGACACGCTACGACGCCGGCTTCCGCAAGCCCCTGGGTTCAAGGAATTGAGATGAGCTACGAAGCCTTGCTGATTTCCAACGTGTTGCTGTGGATCGTGATGCTCGCGCTCGGCCTGATGGTTTTCGGCCTGATCCGGCAGGTGGGCGTGCTGCACGAACGCGTCGCGCCAATGGGCGCGTTGATGACTGACCGCGGCCCGGAAGTGGGCGACATGGCGCCCAGGATTTCCGTTAATGACCTGCGCGGCAAGCTGGTGGATCTGGGCGGGCCGCATCCCGCTGGGCTGTCGCGTCTGCTGCTGTTCGTCTCGCCGACCTGCCCGGTGTGCAAGAAACTGCTGCCGATCGCCAAATCCTTTGCCGGCGGCGAGAAACTCGATGTCGCCCTGGTCGGCGACGGCGATCTCGCGGAGCAGCAGCAAATGATCGAGAGCCACGGGCTGCAGAAGGTCACGTATCTGAACTCGCCGCAGGTCGGCATGGCGTTCCAGGTCGGCAAGCTGCCGTATGCAATCCTTATAGATGAAGAAGGTGTGATCCGCGCCAAGGGCCTGGTGAACAGCCGCGAGCATCTGGAAAGCCTGGCGATCGCCAAGGAAACCGGTTATGGGTCGATTCAGTCCTACCTGAAGGCCAAGGGTTATGTCGCCAACGGCAAGGAAGTCGCGGAAAGCACCTGAACGCAACATCGGCATGGACGAACTCAAGAGCTGCGAGGAGGCAACATATGTCATCCAGAAAAAGCGTCTTCCGTTTCTTCGATAACTCGATCGAGCGGCTGGCCCGCACATCGGCACAGAAACTGTCCCGGCGCAGCTTTCTCGCCACGCTCGGCGGTGTACTGGTCGGCGCAGCAGCCGTGCCGTTGCTACCGGTAAGCCGCAAGGCGCATGCCGCGG
>JANOGP010000075.1:0-4999 GCA_031406075.1 Betaproteobacteria bacterium | reverse complement strand
CAGGCCAGGGACGGCGACACACGGTCGCGCACAATCGCCACCCAGACGCTCGAAGGATCATTGAACCTCATCGACCCGGTGTGGGGCGGCGTTTACCAGTATTCCACCGACCGCGACTGGAAGCACCCGCATTTCGAGAAGATCATGTTCGTTCAGGCGGACTACATGCGCGTGTATTCGGCTGCCTATCTGGCGCTGGACGACGCGCGCTATCTCGCTGCGGCCCGCGAAATCTACCGCTACGTCAGCGCTTTCCTGCTTTCGCCCGAAGGTGTGTTCTACGTCAGCCAGGACGCCGACCTGGTCAAAGGCCGCCACAGCGACGACTACTTCGCGCTGTCGGATTCGGCGCGGCGCAAGCTTGGCACCCCGGCCATCGACAAGCATCTTTACGCGCGCGAGAACGGCTGGATCATCCAGGGGCTGGCGGCGCTCTACGCCGCGCAAGGCGATGAGCAGGTCCTGGCGCGGGCGGCGACCGCCGCGCGCTGGGTACTGAAGAACCGCGCACTTGGCCGCGGCGGCTTCCGCCACGATCAGCGCGACGTCGCCGGCCCGTATCTGGAGGACACGCCGGCGATGGGGCGCGGCTTCCTCGCGCTTTATCAGGTGACCGGGGAACGCGAATGGCTGCGGCACGCTGAAAGTGCCGCGCAATTCATCCGCGCCAACTTTGTCAAAGGTGCCGGGGCCGGCTTCGTCACGTCCGCACTTGGCAAAGGCGTGCTGGAACCGCTGCCGCAGACCGACGAGAACATCATGATGGCGCGCTTCGCCAATGCGCTTGCCCGCTACAGCGGAAACGCGGAATACCGCAATGACGCAGCGCGCGCGATGCGCTTTCTGGTCACTCCCGAAGTAGCGCTGAGGAGGCGCACCGAAGCCGGCATTCTCATCGCCGACATCGAGCTGTCGAATGACCCGATTCACCTTACCGTCGTCGGCCGCAAGGACGACCCCGCCGCGAAGGCGCTGTTCCACACCGCGCAGCGTTATGCCGGCACCTACAAGCGCATCGAATGGTGGGACCGTGCCGAAGGTCCAATGCCCAACCCGGACGTGCAATACCCGGAGCTTTCCACGGCGGCGGCCTACGTTTGCACGGACAAGCGCTGCTCGCTGCCGGTGTTCAAGGGCGGTGAACTGTTGACGCTCGCCGACAAACTCCGCAGGTAGCCGGGGCGCGCAGAGGGTCGATTCGCGTTCCGAGACGGCCCCGGCACACCAGGCCGTTGACATCGCTCCTCTGATCAAGTATCCCTCCGGAAGGGTCGAATTCCCTCCAGTGCGTTGACGCCGCTTGGTACTTGGAGGACAGTAGTTTTTCTTGATCTGGATCAAAAGGAATCCCTCGTCCCGGAAGACGATTCAGGATAACCAGTTATCGCGTTTGCATAACGCTCGCCCGTGCGGCAACGAACTCGAAACGGAGGACAAATGTACGCGGAAGACCCCGCCTTCTGGCGCGCCGGCGCCATCAGTTCCACCCTGGTCATGCTGGTTGTGCTGGCCTTTCTCACCGTCGACAGTATCGCCACTATTCGTCCAGGCGGCGCCAACGTGCCCGCCTACACCGTCATCAACAAGGAAATCCGCTACGAGTTCGACCGCGAATCAAACCGCTATCGCCCGGTGATCGGCGAGGATCAGCCGTTATTCGGGCGCGTTTACTCTGCCGAACAGGCCGAGAAGGCGATGCGCCTGGGAAAGCTCGTGATCCAGAGCCGCAACTGCATGAACTGTCATACCTTCTTTGGCAACGGCGCCTACTACGCGCCCGACCTGACCAAGGCCTGGCTGGATCCGGCGTGGCAACAGATGTGGATGCCGATGACCCAGGCAGCCACGCGCGAGGAGGCCATCGCGATATTTCTGATGCATCCGGAAAAATTTCCGACCTGGAGCCGGCAAATGCCCAATCTCAAAATCACGCGCGAAGAGGCCGAGGCATTGGTCGCATATCTCAAATGGATGTCCGCGGTGGAGACCAACGGCTTCCCGATACATTTCGGTCACATTCAGACCAACCAGTAGGAGAACGTCGTGTTCCGATCCCAGCACCTGGCGCTCAAGTACTTTGCGGCGGCGATGACGTTGTTCGGCATCATGATCGTCGCCGGTCTTCTTGCCTCCACCAATTACGTTCACGACGGCTTCCTGCTGGGCAAACTCGACTTCAGCGTCACCAAGATGCTGCATATCGACACTATGATCATCTGGCTGCTGATGGGCTTCATCGGCTCGGTGTACTGGTTCGTGCCGATCGAGCTGGAACGCGAGGCCGTAGGCATCAGGCTCGCCGAAGTCATGTTCTGGATCTTCTGTGTAGTGGTCGCCGTGGTCGCCGCGGTGTTCATATTCGTACAGTACGGGCCGGCTACCGAAATGTCGCTCTGGTTCATCAACCAGGGACGCAAGTACGTCGAGGCACCGCGCTGGGCCGCCATCGGCATCACGCTGGTGGTACTGGTTTTTATCTTCAACGTGGTCGGCACCGCAATCAAGGCCAAGAGGGTCACCGGCATCATGGGCGTGCTCATGGTGGACCTGATTCCGCTTTTCGGACTTTACCTGATTGCGTTTCCTTCGATCACAAACATGTCGGAGGACCAGTACTGGTGGTGGTGGCTGGTGCATCTGTGGGTCGAGGCCACCTGGGAAATCCTGATTGGCTGCATCATGGCGCTGGCGCTGATGCAACTTCTGGGTACCTCGCGGCGCATCGTCGAGACCTGGCTCTACATCGAGGTCGCGCTGGTGCTGGGCACCGGCATTCTCGGACTTGGGCACCACTACTTCTGGATCGGGACGCCCTCGTACTGGCTCGGCATCGGCGGCTTTTTCTCGGCGCTCGAGCCGCTGCCTCTGTTGGGCATGGTCGTGCACGCCGTTTACGACGCCGGCGCGCATCGGATGAAGACCACCAACAAACCGGCGTTCTTCTGGGTCATGGCCGAAGCCTTCGGTAATTTCATCGGCGGCGGCGTATTCGGATTCATGATGACGCTGCCGCAAATCAATCTGTTCACGCATGGCACGCAGTGGACCGTGTCGCACGGACATTTCGCGTTCTGGGGCGCCTATTCCTGCGGCGTACTGGCCGTGATTTACCTCGCACTGCAGAAGTCCCGGGCTGCGCAGCAACTGGACGGTGCGGCATGGAAATGGTCGTTTGCGCTGCTAAATATCGGGATGCTCGGCATGGTCGGTGCGCTGCTGGTGTCGGGAATTGCCCAGGCCTTCTATGAGCGGGCCATGGGCGGCTCCACCCTGCAGGCATTCATCGAAGGACAGACCAATGTGTGGTTCGTCCAGGGCATCGTGATGCGACTGGTATTTGGCTTTGTCTTCGCCGCAGGTTACGTGGTCCTGATGTACGACCTGCTTACCATCGGCAAGAAGCGCACTGCGGCTGAAGGACTCCGAGCGCGCGCGGCGGGAGGCCCGGCATGACCGCGGCGCAGATGCTCGGCACTTCGCTTTTGCTCGCTATCTTCGTGCTGCTTGCGGGCTGCTACGGCGTGCTTTACTGCCTTGCCCGGCTGCGCGCTAGCCGCCGTTTCGGGCGCGCTGCCGCTACTGCGTATGTGTTACAGGGATTGTGCGCCGCCCTGCTGGCGTTTAGCCCGCTGGACTTCTGGTGGAAGGTGCTGTTGCTGGGCAGCTTCGTTGCGTACTTGCCGATTCCGCCTCTGACCTGGCGCCTTCTCGAGAACCTGCACGAATCTGGGGAGCAGCACTCATGATCCCGAACGTCCTGAACACCCTGCTCGGCATCGCACTGGTCTATTGCGCCATTCTCGCTCCGGGTCCGTTGCATGACACAGTTTGGCTGTTGATGGCCGGCGGCGGCGGCATCATTATTCTGGCGTTATGGGCACGAAGCGGCGACAAGCTGAAATGGTTCAACCTGGTGAATATAACACTCGGCGCGGCACTGATACTCCTTGGCGTTGCACGCAACATGACCGGGGTGCACCCATTGGTCATGTTCTGGTGGGTTTTCTGGGTCGGCATCATCGTTGCCGTCCTGGCCTCCTGGTCCGCGCTTTACACGCGTGAGAGTTCCACGACCACGACCGGCTCCTAACCGGGCTGACCGATGCCCTTTCGGTCGCGTCCTGATTTGCCGGAGATTCAATCGCCGCAGCCGCACGCACCACTGCGCAGGACACCGGCGCTCAAATTAGGCAGAGGACGCCGCGCCGGATCTGATCCCCCAACTGCGCCGCATTCGCCAACCCTGCAATACCGAAACCGAGCACCAGAGCACCGAAAACCCGGCGAACCATGCGATGCTGAAACCAGGATCGCGCACGCCTCAATAGCAATCCGGCCAGCAGCAGATTGGGTAATGTGCCGATGCCGAACGCAAGCATCAGGGCCGCCCCGTTCGCGGCGCCTCCGCTCACCAATGCGATCGCCAGCACGCTGTAGGTCAATCCGCATGGCAACCAACCCCAGAGCATTCCGACTGCAAATGCGCGGGGCGCCGTGTCCGCGGGCAGAAAACTCGCGGTCATCGGGCTAATGTGCCGCCACAGCCGGCGCCCCGCCACTTCGAGCCTGGTCACCAGAGAGGACCACCCGGCGATGTAAAGGCCGAGCAGGACCAGCATCAGATTGGCAAGAACGTAGAGCCCGAGCTGCATCGGCAGTATGTCGTAGTACAGCGCCAGCCCGCCGAGCGTGCCGGCGATTGCACCGGCAAGCGTATAGCTCGCGATCCGACCGGCGTTATAGGCTAGATGCAACGGCAGGCGCGAACCGGCTCCCGCGGACAAAGCACCGACAATTCCGCCGCACATGCCGGCGCAATGTCCGCCGCCGAGCAAGCCGACAAGAAATACGGCTATCAGCGTCGTCTCGGGTGTCATGTCCGCCTCAAATTACCCTTGAATAGCTTTCGCGTTGCCGGTGTTCCCGGAGATACCGGTCGAATACCATGCAGACCACGCGCACCAGCAACCTGCCCTTTGGCGTCACCACGATCCAGTCG
>JANOGP010000029.1:0-8452 GCA_031406075.1 Betaproteobacteria bacterium | reverse complement strand
ATATGGATGACCTTGACGTTGAGAAGTTGCGCAAGTTGCGCCCACTGCTCCCGCGTTTTCGGCACCGGCACTTTTTCCCCGACATCCTTGGCAATGTTGAGCAGCGCCTGCTTGAGCATGTGCGAGACCAGGCCAGGATTGGCGCCGTGCATCAGCACGCAGGCCGGGCCCTTGGGATGTTTTCTGCGCATGTCCAGCGCCGCCTCACGGTAGGCGTAGTTGGAGCGCCGGTCCGCCGGGACGTTGGTGTTGTTGTGTCCGCCGGGCCAGGGCTCGATGCAGGCGTCGATGTATAGAATCCCCCGCCGCCGGCAGTATTCGATAGTGTCGAGGCTGTTGACGTCGTAGGACGCGTTGACCAGGAAATCCCCGGGGCCAAGGTACTTGTCGTACTGGGCGGAATAGGTCTCGTGCCTTATCGGTTCGACGATGAACTTGACGCCAAGGCTGCCGGCAATCTCGCGGCCGAAAGCATTGGCAGTGATGATGGTGATCTGCTCGGGCTTGATGTCGATGTGGCGAAGGATCAGCGGCAGCGAGCCCTGGCCCACCGACCCGAACCCGACGATCAGCATTCTCCCTTCGAAAACCGCATACTTTTTATAGCCGGCCAATTTTGTTTTCGCTCCTTAAGTCTGGCGACGCGGGCCATCCCTGCGTGAGGGCAACTTTATAGACGATGTTGGCGGCAATCTCAACACCCTCTCCCCGGCCCTCCCCCGTCAAGGGGGAGGGAGTACTTGAAACAAATTATTACGCCGTCGCAGATTGATGGCGCGACAGGGCCCACGCGACATGGCTTCTCACCAGCGCGGAGGGGTGATCGCGCCGCGCTTCGAGCGCCGCTACCACCGCGTCCGAAGTCGGTGCGTTGCCCAAACCCACTGCAAGATTCCGCAGCCAGCGCTCGTGGCCGATCCTGCGGATGGCGCTGCCTTCCAGCCGCCGCTCGAACTCTTCTTCGCTCCAGGCAAAGAGCTCCGTCAATGCCGCCGCGTCGAGCCCATTGCGAACCGAAAAGTCGTCGACGTCGGCCTTCTGGGCAAGCCGGTTCCACGGGCAGACCAGTTGGCAATCGTCGCAGCCATAAATTCGATTGCCCATCAGCGGGCGCAACTCCTCCGGGATCTCACCCTTGTGCTCGATGGTGAGATAGGAGATGCAGCGGCGCGCGTCGAGCTGATACGGCGCCACGATCGCCTTTGTCGGACAGATGTCGATGCAACGCCGGCAGGTTCCGCAATGATCCGGCTGCGGTTCATCCACGGGCAACGGCAAATCGGTGTAGATCTCGCCGAGGAAAAACCAGGAGCCGGCCTCGCGATTGAGCAGAAGAGTGTGTTTGCCGCGCCAGCCGATTCCCGCTTTTGCAGCGAGCTCGACTTCCATGACCGGTGCGCTGTCGGTGAAGACGCGGTAGGAGAACGGCCTCGCCGGCTCCGTGGTCAATTTGTCCGCGCTATTTAATTGCTCCGCGATGCGGTCGCATAGTTTCTGCAGGCGACCGCGCAACACCTTGTGGTAATCGCGCCCTACCGCATAGCGCGCCACGTACGCGCTGCTGCCGTCGTTGATGACGTCCCAGGAATCGCGAGCCTCATTCGGGAAATAGTTCATCCGCACCGAGATCACCCGCAAGGTACCGGGCACCAATTCACCCGGGCGGGTGCGGCGGACGCCGTGTGCGGCCATGTAGTCCATGTCGCCGTGCCAGCCGCGCGCCAGCCAATCCATCAGCCGGGTCTCGGCCTCGCCGAGATCGCAGTCGGCAATGCCGACCTGCTGAAAGCCAAGCTCGCCGCCCCAACCACGGATGCGGGCCGCGAGCGCGCCAAGGTCGGGCGCGGCGCCCTGCCCCGGATCAGCGGGCGGATGCCCGTTTTGGCTGTGCGGACTCATCACCGGATTCGGCGAGAAGAAATTCCAGCCCGCGGGTCTCGCCGTGCTTCATCAGGAAGAAGCGCTCGGGCGAAATACCGGCGGCCGACAACGCCTCGGCAAGCTTTCGCGGCGGCTCGTCGAGGCGCTCGTCGGTGAGACGGAACGTTCCCCAATGCATGCCGACAGAGTAACGCGCATTCAGGTCGCGGTGTGCACGCACCGCCTCTTCCGGGTTGACGTGCATGATGCTCATGAACCAGCGCGGTTCATAAGCACCGATTGGCAAGGCCGCAAGATCGAACCCGCCGAAGCGCTTGCCGAGGTCGGCAATGTCCTGCGAATATCCGAAGTCTCCGCCGAATAGAAGGCGCATCTGCGGGTTCTCGATCACCCACGCGCCCCACAGCGTCCGGTCGCGGTTCCAAGGCGTACGCTGGCTCCAGTGCTGCACCGGCGCCAGGTGTAACGTCAGCCCCATGTGAACGCGGCTCTCCCACCAGTCGAGTTCGATGACATTATTTATGCCCTGCGCCCCGAACCAGGCCTTGAGCGCCAGTGGCACGAAAAACATCGGCGGACCGCCGGCCTGCCGGTTCAGACGCCTTACGGTGTCCCGGTCGAGATGATCGTAGTGGTTGTGCGAGACGACCACGATATCCACGCGCGGCAGGCTCTCGAAGTCGAGACCCGGCGCAACGTGGCGCCTGGGACCGGCGAAGGACAGCGGCGACGCACGTTGCGTCAGATGCGGATCGGTAAGCACGTTGACGCCACCTAACTGCAGCAGAAATGTAGCGTGGCCGATCCAGGTCAGCGTCGGCCGCGTGCGGTTCGCCGCCAGAACTGCCGCGTCAGGTTTGAGCAACGGAAAGTTGTAGCCCTCTGCCGGATCCGCGGGTACGCCTTTGGTCCAGCGTTGCCATTGCCATTTCCAGAAGCTCTGCTTCGGAGTGTGCGGGTAGTTGTTGCGAAATCCGTCGCGGGTGTGATGGGATTTCATCGGATTATAATGAGGGTTGCTGTGACAGGCGGCGATGACCAGCACGCACGTCGCATAGCAGACTATGTTCGATCTCATCGCTGCGTTCAGGACAGTGCATCCACTGGAGTTTAACAGCGAAGCAAAACATTCGACACACGGGGAGCGGGCAAATGGCGGGCAGAAAAAAACAGGTGGCTGGCGTGATCGGTTTGGGATCGATGGGAATCGGCGTAGCCCGCACGCTGCTCAGGAAGGGCTTCGAGGTTCACGCCTATGACGTTCGGCCGGAAGTGTCGAAGGCATTCGCCAAGGAAGGCGGGGTTGCTGCCGCGAGCCCGGCCGCAGTCGGCCGCCACGCTGAAGTCGTCATCATTCTGGTGGTGAACGCGGACCAGACCAGCGACGTGCTGTTCGGCAGGGACGGCGCCGCAGGCACGCTGGCGAGCGGCTCGGTGGTCGTCGCCAGCAGTACCGTCGCGCCGGAATTCGCCATCGACCTCGGCGAACGGCTGCGCGCCAAGGACATCCTCATGATCGACGCGCCGGTATCCGGCGGCGCCGCACGCGCCGCCGAGGGCGAACTCTCGATCATGGCTTCGGGCGCAAAGGAAGCCTTCAAGAAAGCCGATGCCGTTCTCAGCGCGATCGCCGCCAAGGTCTATCGCCTCGGCGACGCGCCTGGTATGGGCTCCAAGGTGAAAATGATCAATCAGTTGCTCGCGGGCGTGCACATCGCCGCCTCCGCGGAGGCCATCGCGCTCGGCATCCGCGCTGGCGCTGACCCGCAGGTTCTTTACGACGTCATATCCAACAGCGCCGGTTCGTCATGGATGTTCCAGAACCGCGTGCCGCACATCATCGCGGGGGACTACACGCCGCTGTCGGCCGTGAATATATTCGTAAAGGATCTCGGCATCGTCCTTGATTCGGCGAAAAAAATGACCTTTCCCCTGCCGCTAACCGCCGCCGCGCACCAGATGTTCCTCGGCGCGGCCGGCGCCGGGCTCGGCTACGAGGACGACTCCGCGGTGGTGAAGGTGTACCAGGCACTGTCCGGAATCAAGTTGCCGCAGAAGAAGGCGACTGCGACGAAGAAAAAATAATCCTCACCACGAAGGCACGAAGGACACGAAGAACCGCGAAGAGAGCCTACAGGAATATTCCTGCGTGCGGGCCACTCCATCTCCATATGCGTTTTTTGTTTCGCCTTACTTTGTGTCACTTCGTGTCCTTCGTGCCTTCGTGGTGAGCACTTGATTCAGCGCTGTGCCCCATTGATGAATGCTTTCAAATCCTGTCGTTCTCCAAAGACTTCTCCAGCCGCTGAAGGATGTCCGCTACGTTCCACAGGTTCGGGTTGATTTCCAACGCCCGCCGGAAGTACTCGGCCGCCTTGCGGTAGTTGCCGCGTTCCAGCCAGATCTGCCCGAAGCTTTCCAGCGTACCAAAGTGGTAGGGATTGAGACGAATGACGTGTTCGTAGTCGGCCAGCGCACGCTGCTCATCGCCCATCTGTTGGTAGGCGTCGCCGCGGCGGTTCCAAGCTTCGGCGAATTCGGGTTTCAGCTCGATCACTTTGTTGAACTTCTCCAGCGCCTGCGTCGGCTTGTCCTCGATCAGCAGCTGAATTCCGGTCTGGAACATCGGATCGGCGGAAGGATCGTCGGTGCGCATCCAGATTCCCCATACCGCCTGCTCGGCCATCCCGCGGATCAATTCGTCCTCGTCCCAGAGCGCGGCAAGCAATACCGGCACATCTTCGAGGGTGCCGACTTCTGCCAGCCGGCCGTATGCAAGGCGGCGCTTGTCGTTCTGGCCGCTCTTGGCCTGCTCGAGGGCCTGTGCGCGGGACAGCGGGCCCCAGTCGGCCGCGGCGACACAGGCGCAAAATGACACGGCCAGCAACAGCACTGCGATGCGCAACATATCCGGTAGCCGACTTTTCTTGTTCTCCATCGCTAAATGAATTTCCGGCGGCGTTCGACCAGCATTTTCTCGATCAGGTCGACCGAGTTGCGCACCCCTTCCATGTTCGGATTGATGGTCAGCGCGCGTTGAAAGTAGTCGAGCGCGCGCTCCAGGTCGCCCTTGCGTACGTAGAGCTGCCCGTAGCCGGAGAGCACGCCAAAGTGCTGCGGATTCCTTTTGAGCACTTCGGCGCAATCCTTCAGCGACAAATCGTTCTCGCCAAGCAGGAAGTACACCGTCGCCCGCTTGTTCCAGCCCTCGGCGAAGTCTGGGTTCGTGCCGATAACCCGCCCGAACGTTTCAACGGCGGCCGGCCATTCCCCGCGTTGCATTTGCGCCAGCCCGCGCTCGAACAAGCGGTCGGTGGCCTGATCTCCTGAGCGGCTCCATACCTGCCAGATTGCCGTTTCCGCGGCTTGCCGGACTTCCACGTCCGGGTCGTACAGTGCAGCCATCAATAGCGGCAAATCAGCCGGCGTTCCCAGTTCGGCAAGCACGGCGCAGGCGCCGGCACGGGCTTGCGCATCCTTTTGCTGCATATCCGCAATGGCGCGTTGCCGCCGCTCGCCGTCGGATTCCCGTGCGACGGCCTGGCCCGCAACCAGAAGCGCCGCCAGCAAGATGAAGGCGGCCTTGCAAAGCATCGCAAACGTGCTCGTTCTGCAGCATTGACTCGGCATGGCAATCCCCGGGACAAAACCCTAAAATGGCGCAATCGCATTGCAGCCGATGCGCCTGCCAGTAAATTCTACCCTTCGACTTCTTCGAGAGCTTCTCCATGTTGAGATTTCTGCTGCTCGGTTTGCTTGCAGTATCCACCGGCGTTCATGCCGCTTACCCGCTTGGCACCATGACCTGCGACGACATTGCGAGTTTCGCCTCGGAAGCCATGTCCTGGCGCAAGGAGGGGCAGACACGCGAACAGGCGCTGGCGGCGCTGGAAAACCGCACCTATAACGACCCTGTAGAGAAAAAGAACCTCACCGCAATCGTGGATCTGGTGTTCGGTAATTACGGACGCAACTGGACCGTGGAATCGGCCGGCAATGTCATGCGCACCGATTGCAAAACGGGGCGCCCTGAGTGACGCGGCTGCCGCCGCCGGCCCGGACCGGCATGCAGCTTGCCGAAGTCGATACGCCGGCGCTGCTGCTGGACTTGGACGCATTCGAGCGCAATCTCGACCGCCTCGATCAATCCCTGGCCGAATTCAAGGTGCGCGTGCGGCCGCACGCCAAATCCCACAAATGCCCAGAAATCGCGCTTCGGCAGATGGCCCATGGCGCCATCGGTGTCTGCTGCCAGAAGGTATCTGAAGCCGAGGCCATGGTCGAAGGCGGCATTATGAACGTCATGATCAGCAACGAAGTTGTCGGCATTGGCAAACTCGCACGCCTGGCGGCGCTGGGAAAACGCGCCAGGATCAGTGTCTGCGTGGACGATGCGCAGAACGTCGCCGACCTCGATGCCGCGGCGCGCGCCGCAGGCGCCACTCTCGACGTGCTGATCGAGGTCGATGTCGGAGCGAACCGCTGCGGGGTCAATCCGGGGCGGCCGGTGGTCGATCTCGCAGTCCGGGTCACCGCAGCGAAGAATTTGCGTTTTGCCGGCCTGCACGCCTACCAGGGGGCCGCGCAGCACGCGCGTACGCCGGCTGAAAGGCGCAATGCAATATCCAAGGCAACGCAACAGGTTCGCATGACCCTGGCGATGCTCCACGAGTACGGCATCAAGCCCGATATCATCACCGGCGCCGGCACCGGAACGTATCTGCACGAGGCCGGCAGCGGCATCTACAATGAGATCCAGCCCGGCTCCTACATCTTCATGGATGCCGATTACAATCGTAATCTCGATGAGAACGGCAAGCCACTGCGCTACTTTGAGCAAAGCCTGTTCGTATGGACCACGGTCATGAGCCACGCAGTTGCCGAACGCGCCGTCGTGGATGCCGGACTGAAGGCCCTGTCCGTGGATTCGGGGATGCCGCTGGTCGCCGATTTGCCGGGCGTGGAATTTCTGCGGGCTTCGGACGAGCACGGCGTTCTGCGCCTGCCGGCGGAGTCGAAGCTGAAAGTCGGCGACAAGATCCGCTTGATTCCCGGCCACTGCGACCCGAATGTGAATCTCTACGATTGGATCGTGGGCGTACGCGGCAACAAGGTCGAGTCCGTCTGGCCCATCACCGCTCGCGGCGCCTTCTACTAATTCGTTCTCACCGCAAAGACGCAAAGGACGCGGAGAAAAACACAATGGGCGAGAGAACTCATGAGTCGTTCGGAAAAATGCGCGGCACCGATACGAGCGACGGCCAACGCATGCGCACATGTTCCAGACTACATTTCCGTTCTTGTTTTTGCTTCCGATCTTCTTCGCGTCCTTTGCGTCTTCGCGGTGAAAGTGCATTGGTTTCAACGGTGAAAGCGCAATTGTCGAAGAGGTAAAAACATGCCGGGACCGAAGACCTATCAATTCGATACGCTGAGCCTGCACGCGGGGCAGCAGCCGGATCCACAGTTCGGGGCCCGCGCCCAGCCGGTGTACTTCACTACGTCCTACGTTTTCAAGGACACCGACCAAGCGGCATCGCTGTTCAACATGGAGCGCGCAGGCCACGTTTACACGCGCATCTCCAATCCCACCAACGCGGTGCTGGAAGAACGCGTCTCGGCGCTCGAAGGCGGGGTCGGCGCGATCGCCACCGCCAGCGGACAGGCAGCCATGCATCTGGCGATCACGACACTAATGGGTGCCGGCTCGCACATCGTCGCTTCGCGCTCGCTCTACGGCGGTTCACACAACCTGTTGCAGTACACGCTGCCGCGCTTCGGCATCGACACAACTTTCGTGAGCGCGCGCGACGTGGACGGCTTTCGCAAGGCGATCCGGCCGAATACGCGGCTGATTTTCGGAGAGACGCTGGGCAATCCCGGACTCGACGTTCTCGATGTTCAGAAGGTTTCGGAAGTTGCGCACCACGCCGGCCTGCCCCTGCTGGTCGATTCGACGTTCACCACGCCCTTCCTGATGCGCCCGTTTGATCTCGACGCGGACCTGATTTTCCATTCCGCGACCAAGTTCCTCGGCGGCCACGGCGTGGCGATCGGCGGGGTGCTGGTGGATGGAGGTAAATTCGACTGGGACAAGTCCGGCAAGTTTCCTACTCTGACCGAACCCTACGAAGGCTTCCACGGCATGGTGTTCACCGAGGAATCCACCACGTCGGCGTTTTCGCTGCGCGCGCGCCGCGAAGGCCTGCGCGATTTCGGCGCCTGCATGAGTCCGATGAATGCCTTCCAGATCCTCCAAGGCATCGAAACGCTGAGCCTGCGCATGCAGAAGCACATCGACAACACCCGCAAGGTCGTGGCTTTCCTCGACAGTCACGAAGCGATCGAATCGGTCTCCTACCCCGAGTTGCCGTCACACCCCGATCATGAACTGGCGAAGAAAATCCTGCCGCGCGGCTGCGGTGCGGTGTTCAGCTTCAGTCTCAAGGGCGGCCGCGCCGCCGGCAAGCGCTTCATCGAAGCGCTCAAGGTTTTCTCGCACCTTGCCAACGTCGGCGATGCCAAGTCGCTGGTGATCCACCCCGCAACCACCACCCATTACCGCATGGAT
>JANOGP010000411.1:0-1519 GCA_031406075.1 Betaproteobacteria bacterium | reverse complement strand
CCGCGCGAAACACCGCACTCTGCAATGTCGGCCCGCACGCCACGCTGCCATGCGCGCGCATCATCGCGATATCCTTCTTGCCCATGACTGCGGCGAGCGCCACGCCCTTCGCACTGTTGCCGACCAGCATGTCGGTGGCGCCGAATTTCTCGCGGATGTCGAACACCGGCACACCCGCCGCCAGAAACGCTGCGTTGTGAAACATCGCCTGTATCGGCACGTTAACCAACCCGAATGGGATCACCGATGGCGAGTGGCTATGCACCACCGACATGATATCGGGGCGCGCCTTGTAAATCTCGCCGTGGATGAAGCGCTCGAGGAAACTGCCTCGCCCCTCCGCGTTGCACGGGTTGCTGTCCAGATCGTACTCGATGATGTCGGCCGGCGTCACCAGCGCAGGCGCGAGCGAGCGCGCCATCAGATAGCGATCGGGCGCCGAAGGATGACGCACCGAGACATGACCGAAGCCGTCGACCACACCCTGGGCGACGAGGATGCGGCTGGCTGCGGCCAGGTCTGCTATCTGCTCGGTTGCCATGGGGCCACCCGATTGGGGTCCGTTGCCGCTAGGTCGTTGCATTGACCAAACGTACCACAACCAGCTCGCGAACGGAGCGCTACGCCCCGATTCAGTATCGGAACGCTACAATCCACCCCATATGCCCAAGCGTTCACTGTTGTGCGCGTTCTTGATGAATACAGCGATGACCGTATCCATGGTCGTGGGCGTACTGGCCGCCTGCACCGCCGGGCCGGAAAGCGCGGCGCCAAAGACTTCGGCCCGCAGCAACGAAGCGGCGATGACGACCGGGGAACGTGACGCCGTTGCCCTCTTGAAGTGGGCGGACACGGCCGACCCAGTCGCTGACGCCAAACGCGCCATCGCCGAAAAATAGGCGCAGAATGTGTATCTGCCGGCAAGCCCTGACCAGTTCCTGGAAAACTCTTCCACCGTGCGGCTGCTCATACAGAAAGCGCTATCGCAGTTTCGGCTGGACAGTATTCGCGGCCAGATTCTGGTCTTCGCGATTCTTGCCGCGATCGTCCCGTCGCTCACCATCTCGCTCATCGCATACGCGCAGAGCCGCCGTGCGCTCACGGAGAAGCTTACTCAGGAGTTGGTGACCACGGGGTCGCAGGCCGGGCGCGAGGCCGACGTATGGCTTAAGGAGCGCCTGTACGACCTGCGTGTGTTCGCCAATTCGTCTGTGGTGTCCGAAACCGTGGCCCGCGGCGGCAGGCCGGGACGTCTCGTGGAGTATCTCAACTCGGTTCGGGCGCGCTTCGCCCATTACGAAGAACTTCAGCTTGTCGATGCAAACGGCGGTTTGGTTGCCAGCAGCGCGCGTCGCGCGAGTCCGGCGCGTCTGCCCGAGGGGTGGGGGAAAGAGCTTGAGTCGTCGCGGAGCTTCGTCAGCGACCCGTACTGGGACCAGGGAGCGAAGAAAACGATCGTCATTCTTGCAGTGCCTGTTCTGCTAGCCAACGGTCGGCTTTCGGGCGCGCTTGTTGCGCG
>JANOGP010000387.1:0-3690 GCA_031406075.1 Betaproteobacteria bacterium | reverse complement strand
GCGAGATCCGAACTTCGACGCACGGCGGCTACGCCATCGGCACCGAGCGCTTTCGCGAACAGATTGAGGACGCCCTTCACCAGCGCGCTACGCCCCGCGGTCGCGGCAGGCCAGCGACTTCGCGACGAGGCGTTGAAGGCTCGGGTTAACAAGGAATGACAAACAATCAGCACAGAGTCTAGATGCGATGAGCCTCACCTATATCCTGATTGATTTCGAGAACGTTCAGCCGACGGCGGCGGACGTGAGCCTGATCCGGGGATTGGACTATCGAGTTCTCCTTTTCCATGGGCCGCATCAAAACAAATTCGATGCCGGGATGGTGAAGGCGCTGCAACCGCTGTGAATCCAGGTTGAGTATATTCGATGCGAGCGTAAAGGCAGGAACGCGCTCGACTTTCATATCGCTTTCTGTCTGGGCCGTCTCGTCGAAGAGAGCAAGACGGTGGCTTCAGCATCAAAAGGGAAGACCCGGTTCATCATCGTCTCCAAGGACGGCGGATTCGATGTGCTGCTCGACCATGTCCGGACGTTGGGATACGGCGCAATGCGGGTGGAAAATGTTCACCAAGCGCTAGCGCCTGAGAAAAAGAAGGATGCGACCGCAAAGGAGCCAGCGGTCGAGAGCGCACACGCTCCTAAGAAATCGGCTCAAGTCAAAACCGAAGGCACTGCAAAGAAAGGTCCGGCTGCCAAGGCGCCGTCCAAGAATGAAGGGGCGAAGACGGCAACAACGCCTGGGAAAATTGCGAAACCCGAGCCATGGAATCGGGTGATCGAGAATCTGCGGGACCATCCAAATAATCGGCCGACCACCAGCGCGGCGCTCGAGCGACATGTAACTGCGTTGCTCGGGAAAGACACCACGGAGAAGGTGGTAAAGGCCCTGATAGCAAGATTGCAGAAGGAACGCGTTGTTGTGCTGAAGGGCAAAAGGATCGAGTACAACCTTCCCGTTGGCAGTAAATAGCCACTGCCGCCTGCGAGACGCGCTGCAAGGCCGAGGCGTTTCTCGACGTACACCCATGAACCGGAGCCCAGGGAAGAGTCACGGCGTCTCGAAGGCGAACCATTCACCGGAACCCCGAGTCCACGCTACCACCAGGAAGGTGGAGTGTCCTGCGCGAGACCAGGACGAGACCACGTCACCCTGGCGAGCGCGTACCGACCAGAAGTACCGGGTCTTCGGTTTCAGAGGCGTGGTCAGCGCCAGCTCGGACGCAACCAGGTTCTCCTCGTAGAGCGCCAGCTGTCCCGGGGTGTAGTCCGCATGCAACTTTGAGGGCAATCGGTAGGCGGCGGCTTCCCACACAGCCACGTCATAGCTCACATCCGGGGTCCCGGCTGCTTTCCATTTCATCGTCGGCGAGATGCTGTCGGCCCTGCCGAAGGTCGTGCCGCGGATGCCGCGCGCGACCTTCGGATGGATCGGTGTCACACCCATCAGTTCACGGGTGCACGGCAAGCCCCACGCCTTGTCGCACACCGATCGAACGCTTGCATAGGTGCCGAGCTTGTCCGCATGCTGGAGAAGGCGCTTTACCGGCGTCGCCGCATCCCCATATCTCTTGCGCACCTCATCGGTGACGTCCGAGTCCGTGATGCCGACGCTGTACCGCGGTCCGTTAGACTCCGCACGGATGTGGCCGATATAGACTAGGGTGTCGCCGTCTTCGGCGATGAAGCGTGCGTCGACCGGCATGACCCGGATATTGTTGCCGGACTGGGACACCAGTCCCAGCAGGGAATACGAACCCGGTTTGAGCTTCCACGCGAACCAGCCTTGTTCGTCGAACGAAAGGACCAGTGCCGTGTCGGCACCCTCCGGCAACACCAGCGCCGCGATGCCATACAAGCCAAACGTGCTTATGGTTCCGATCTTCGCGTTCTTGCCATCCACCAAAAGCTCGAGCCTGCCGAAGACGGTCTGCTCTGCGGCGGGCAGCGGTTCCGGTTTCACGGTCTGCTTCACGGTCTCCGTCTTGTCCGCTTGGATTGCGGGGCTTCCCGGCGCGGCACAGGCGCCGACGATCAACGCCCCGGCCGTGACCAGGACAATCTGGGTAATACAGCGATACGTAGTCATGGCGTTCCTCCCCGGGGCAGCGATGCGCAGGTGAACATGCGGGCGAATCTACGCACGCCGCATAGTGCGGTCAATTTGCCGAAAGTTATACCCGCCGGCCGGTACCCGAACCTTTAATGCAGGCGAAGATCGGGCAAGCCACAGGTCCAGGGAGGCTCAGGCCGGTGCGGTAGAGATTCCTCGACCGTGCGCGCAGTTCCTTGCCATATCTCCAGTTGAGATATATAGTTGCCCCGTGCACGTCATCACGCGCAGGCGGCTCAGGAAGTTTTCGGTGAGGTACCCTGAGGCGGATTCGTCACTTCGTGTCTGGTATGCCATTGTGTCGCGGACGAATTTCGCCTCGTTTGCGGAGTTGAAGCGTATATTTCGGTCGGCTGACAAGGTCGGGAAATTCACGGTATTCAACGTTGGTGGAAACAAGTTCAGATTGATCGCCGCGGTTCATTACAACCGACGGAAGATTTACATACGTCATGTGCTCACACACGCCGAATACGATCGCGGCAAATGGAAGGAATAAACATGCTGGCTACCGAAATGGATCGAATCATGCAGGAGTACCGCCGCCTGCGGGCGGTCGTTCCGCTCGGGAGCATTCGCACAAAGAAGGAATACGAGCGTGCAGTCGGCTTGCTCGATGCCATCCTGGACGAGATCGGAGAGGATGAGAAGCACCCGATGGCGGAGCTGGCCGACGCGATCAGCGTGTTCGTCGAACGATACGAAGCGGAGCATTCGCCCATTCCGGCAGGCAAGCCGGCGGAAGTTCTGCGATTCCTGATGGCCGAACACGGTCTGCGGCAATCGGATTTCGCGGACATCGGATCGCAGGGTGTCATTTCCGAACTTCTGGCAGGAAAGCGGGGACTCAATACGCGCCAAATCAGGAAACTGGTCAAGCGTTTCGGCGTTTCACCGGCCGTGTTTGTCTGAGCTTCCCGATGCCCTCCAGGTAGGCGCACTGTTCGCAATCCTTCGCCGCCGCAGGCGGCGTTTCGCTCCCCGGGCAGGACCGGGCAGCCATTAACGTGGGTTCGATCCACGAGTTGCTGGCCGAATGCAAATGGGTGGAGGGTGAAGGGGAAGGGGGAATGGTTAGACCAAATCACTCAATCACCCCATCACTCAATCACCTAGTTCAGCCCCGCTGCAATTTTCCGTATCTCCTCCGCGCTGCGCTCGCCTGCAAGCGCCGTCCCCGGCATCAGGTGTTTCCCCATCTCCAGCCCGCCGATCAGTACCGGTTCATAGCCGACTTCCCGTATCAGGCGCGAAGCCACCTCGACGGCCTGGGCATCGTCACTCGCGATCGGCATGCCGACACGCCCCGGTTCCTGATAAGCCGAGCCCATCCGCGCTGCAGCGATCGCATTGAAAGCGCGCACCAGACGCGCGCCGGGCAGGAGCTCCGCGGACGCCAATCCCGCGCCTTTCTCGAGCGCCCATTTCCCGGTCTCGCCGTCGCGGTGGGTGAAGGGATTGTTGGTGTCGATGACGACCTTGCCCTTGAGCAGTTCGCCGACGTCCTTGCCGACCGCAGGGAGGGCGTGATACGGCACCGATACCATGACCACGTCGCCGAATGCCGCCGCTTCGCGCGG
>JANOGP010000295.1:0-7417 GCA_031406075.1 Betaproteobacteria bacterium | reverse complement strand
ATGAAGCGGAGAAACATCTCTTCGTCGCGGGAGACCACCGATACGTCGCGCGGTACGCACCGGCCGAGGGAGCCGAGGTAGCTGAGGACGGTGAGGTAGGAGTAGGAATTGGAGAGCAGCATGCCCGTGGGCGGTTCCCGGCGGGCGAGCCGCGTCGTGATTCGGGCATGTGTCGTCGCTGCTCAACATTGAAGCGCCTCTGGAAAAGCCCAAGGGTGTTGCGGATTCCGATTTATAATTCGTAACTTACGGGAAACACCGAGAGTCCAGAGACAGCACATCGGGGTCCCCCGTGCGACTCCCCGACTAGCCCGGTATCAATTCGGGATGTCCCCTCCATATTGCATTATCGAGACCGTATGGGGTAGCGGGCAAGAAATGTCCGCGCCCAGCCCCGGGAAATGTCTCGCAGGCATTTCAACCGTAGGCAAAGGGCGAATTTTCTCCGCTCACAGATGACCGACGTCCGTGCCTGCTCTACGGCGACGGGTTGGCACCGGTGATCCCGCCGAACGCAGCTGCTCGTGATTGTCCCGGATCATGATTATCATGAGCGTGGAATCAGCGATTCCGTCTGGGGTCGTGCGCTCCTGGGCACCAGAATCGCAAGGTTGCACCGAAAGGCACGGGGAGCAATAAAACTGTTTTGGAGGAAACTGCAATGAAAAATGAATTTTTCGCGTCGCTTGCACTGGCGGGCCTGTTGGGACTAAGCACGGGCGTTGCGTCCGCTGCCGGCGAGGACGTCCAGGGCATCAAGGTAAACAAGGAAAGCAGCAGTCCCGGCGACGGCAACAACGTTCTGATGAAAGGCAACCCGCTGCCGTTGCGCGGGCAAGCGGTCAAGGTGGGCGAGCCTCTGCCTATGGCAATGGTTACCGGTGGCAACCTGGCGCCGGTCAATATTGCCGAAGGAAACGGCAAGGTTCGCATCATCAGCGTCGTACCTTCAGTCGATACGCCGACGTGCGAGGCGCAGACCCACCTACTCAGCGAGAAGGACCGCAAGCTTGCCGACCAGGTTGAAATGATCACAGTAAGCATGGACCTGCCGTTCGCGCAGCAGCGCTTTGCAAAAGAAGCGAAAATCAAGAACGTCACGTTCTACTCGGATTACAAGACCGCGGAATTCGGGATGAACAACGGCTTGCTGATCGAGCCGCTGCACCTGCTGGCGCGCGCCGTGATCGTTACGGATAAGAATAACGTGGTGCGCTACCTCCAGGTCGTGCCGGAAGTCACCCAGCTTCCGGATATGCCGGCGGCGATGGCATTCGCGAAGACGTTGCTGTAATCGAGCCAGTACCGGAATGCAAAAGGCCCCGCCGTTCGCGGGGCCTTTTGTTTGTGGCGGAGGGTGAGGGATTGCTCGGCTTTCGCGTTGCCTCCGCGAAAGCCTCGTCCCGAAGCGCGTGCGCTTTGGGACCGCCAACGCGCTCAGGCGCGTCGGCGTCCTGCGCGAGCAGTGCTCGCTGGTCGAACCAGAGGGTTCTCACCCTCAACCCTGCCTTGAATTCAAACGGGACCCTTCCGGTCCCGTTTGAAATTTGGCGGAGGGTGAGGGATTCGAACCCCCGATACCCTTGCGGGTACGCTGGTTTTCAAGACCAGTGCATTCAACCGCTCTGCCAACCCTCCGCTGCAACAAATCTGCCGGTTTTAGTTCCGACATAACCTGCAAAATACTGCAGGTTAGTCTCCACTGGGTGAAGCTGCGCGTCACCAACTCCGGCTAACCTGAAGGTTACCCTACGCTAGCGCCGGCTTCGCAGGCGCCAAGACCAGTGCAGTAGTTCCGGCATAACCTGAAAATCAGGTTAGCCTGCACCGGGCGAAGCTTCGCGTCGCCCAACCGCTCTGCCAACCCTCCGAATGCGGCAAATAATACTCGCATGCATTGCGCTCTGTCACACTCAAACCATTGAAACTTTGAGCCCGATTGCGTAGTCTTACGCTCTAGAGTTCCTTCAACCAGGAGGCTGTAACTATATGCAACCCCAAATCGAATACGGCGCACAGGCTGGGCAGCTGTCGGACGCCCGGAACAAGGTCTTGCGCAATACCTACATGCTGCTTGCACTGACCATGGTTCCGACCGTGGTCGGAGCGCTGGTCGGCATGGCCACCGGCGGGATCATCATGCAAAACCCGATCATGATGTCGCTGGTGATGATCGCGGGGGTCATTGGCTTGCAATTTGCGATCGCCGCCAATCGTAACAGCGGCCTCGGCGTGTTTCTGCTGCTCGGGATGACCTTCATCCTCGGCTGGTGGCTCGGACCCCTGCTAAACATAGCGTTGTCGCTCAGGAATGGCCCGCAACTGATCGGCATGGCGGCCGCGGGCACCGGCGGCATTCTGCTGACGATGAGCATAATTGCCACTACCACGAAAAAGGACTTCAGCTTCATGGGCAAATTCCTTTTCGTGGGCATGATCGTGCTGCTGCTCGCCATGATCGCCAACATGTTCTTCCAGATTCCGGCGCTGGCCCTGGCGCTGTCGGCGCTGGTCGTGGTGGTGTTCTCGCTGTTCCTGCTGCACGACGTGAGCCGTATCGTCAATGGTGGCGAGACCAACTACATCATGGCGGCAACGGGCGTGTATATGAGCCTGTTCAACATATTCGCCAACCTGCTGCATCTGCTCATGGCATTCTCCGGCGAACGCGACTAGAAAATAGCCGCCAAGGCGCCAAGAACGCCAAGAGAATCAAATTAAAATGGCCGGAAAGCCCCCGGCCGTGTTTTTTAACCCCCCCCAACCGTTGGCGCGCTTCGAATTTATCTTGATTCGGATTTGTTTGTCTTGGCGAGCTCGGCGTTTCGAAAGGACCGTGATTCGTGAATCGACTTTTTCTTATCCGCGTTTATCTGCGGTTCCATTCTTGTGTTCCCTGGCGTCTTTGCGGCTAATTTTCCTTGTCGAAGACGGCAACCGATTCCACGTGCGACGTATGTGGGAACATGTTCACCACTCCCGCCGCGGACAGTCGATAGCCGTGTGAATGCACCAGCACCGCCGCGTCGCGCGCCAGCGTGGCCGGATTGCAGGAAACATAAACGACGCGCGCCGGCGGTGACTTGCCGATCGCCTTTACCAACGCCATGGCCCCGTCGCGCGGCGGATCGATCAGTACCCGGTCAAATGGCGCGAGCGTGACCCAGTCTTCATCGGTGATGGTGAACAGGTCCTGCTCGACAAACAGGCACGCCGCTTCCAGCCCGTTGCGCACGGCATTCTCCCGCGCGCGCAGCAGCAGTCCGGGATTGCCCTCGATTCCGGTAACCCGTGCGCCGGACCTGGCGATCGCCAGCGAGAAATTTCCCAGGCCGCAGAAAAAGTCGCCGACGCGATCACCCGGGCGCGGGTCCAGCAGTGTGATTGCCCGACGCACCAACACCCGGTTGATCTCGTGATTCACCTGGGTGAAATCGGCGGGACTGAACGGAAAAGTCAGATCGAAATCGGGAATCCGGTACTGCAACGGTGGCGCATCCAGCGGAAAGAAGGGATAGATCGAAGCCGGGCCCTTGGGCTGGAGGAAAAGCTGCACCCGATGCAGTAAGGCGAACTGCCTGAGCTTGTCCTGGTCAGAGGCCTCAGGCGGCTCCAGCACGCGCAGCACCAGAACATCAACCGCATCGCCGATGGCGAGCTCCACCTGCGGCAAACGCTCGCGGATGGTCAGCGAAGCGATCAATTCGCGCAGCGGTACCAGCAACGCCGAGATGCGGGCCGGCACGACCTCGCATGCCCGCATGTCGGCCACGAAGCTGCTGTGACGTTCGCGAAATCCAACCAGCGCGCCTTTCTTCGTGACGTAGCGCGCCGAGAAACGTGCGCGGTAGCGGTACTCCCAGGTCGGGCCATGAATCGGGGATAACATGGTCCCGGGAGCCACCTTGCCGATGCGGGTCAGATTTTCCTCTAGCACGCGCTGTTTCGCCGCCACCTGCGCGCGCGGCTCCAGGTGCTGCATGCTGCAACCGCCGCAGACGCCGAAATGGCGGCAACGCGCTACAACGCGCGAGGCCGACGCACGTACGATTCTCTTTGCCTCGGCGAACTCGTAGTTCGGCTTGCGCTGGTAGGATGCAAACTCGACCAGTTCACCGGGGAGCGCGCCTTCGATGAAGATCGCCTTGCCATCCACATGCGCGACGCCCCGCCCTTCCTGGTCGAGGGACTCGACCAGCACCGCGGGCCCCACGGATTCGCGCTTCATGCTAGACCGGCCAACTGTCCAGAAACTCGCGCCAGTGTGCATCGGCGGATTTGGAAAGCGTCGAGCGCACCAATTCGCATTCGCGCCGGTACTGTGCCTCGTCGAGCGCACCGCGAACCAATTGGAAACGCTGAAAAACGAGGTAAGTATTGGCGACATCGGTCTCGCAGTAATGCCTGATTGCCTCGATCTTGCCTGCCTGCCAGGCGTCCCAGACTTTCGAGCCGTCCATGCCGAGTTTTCCCGGAAGCCCGAGCAGTTGCGCGATCTGGTCGAGAGGCGCATTACCACGGCCTTGATACATCGCCAGCACGTCCATCAAGTCGAGGTGGCGGCTGTGATAGCGGCTGATGTAGTTGTTCCATTTGAATTCGCGGTCATCCTCGCCCATGTCCCAGTAGCGCGCGGCGCGCACGCCGTGGATCAGTGCCCGGTAATTCAGCACCGGCAGATCAAAGCCGCTGCCGTTCCAGGAAACCAGCTGAGGGGTGTACTTTTCGACTCCATCGAAGAAGCGCCGGACCAGCTCGTGTTCGGGTTCCCCCGCCTCGCCCAGCGACCAGACGCGGAAGCTGTCGCGATCTCGCAGCGCGCAGGAGATTGCCACGACGCGATGCAGGTGCAGCGGCAGGAAATCGCTTCCGGTGGCCTCGCGCCGGCGATCGAATGCCGCCTGTGCCACTTCGGCATCGGTGGTCTGCGGATCATGGCCGTAGAGGCGCCGCAGCCCTTCAATGTCGGGGATGGTTTCGATGTCAAATGCCAGAACAGGTGTCATGTCAGTCGGCGACGATTGCGATTCGATGCAAACACGCACCGGGAGGAAACCACGGGCTTCGCTCGCGGCTTAAGCGCGTCAGGATACCGGAAAGCACCGCACTACCTCCACTTGGCGTTTTCGCATCGTGCGCGCGGTCTCCCTCTCGATCTGCCACGGTGCCCGCCGCTCATGCAGCGCAACAACGCTCCGCATCCGATCATGCGGACAGCGGCAAAATTCCGGTGTTAGACTTGCCCTAAAACCAACGCGTCCGGCGGAGGAGAATTCGTGAGTTCGCTTGCAAACCAGAACCCGGTGGCGCACACGGCCACGGAAATTCCGGGCTACGTCAGGAACAGGCGGCTGCGCGAATGGGTAGGCGAAATGGCGCAGATCACCCGCCCGGACTGCATTCACTGGTGCGACGGCTCGCAGGCCGAGTACGACGCCCTGTGCGCCCGTTTGGTTGCGGGCGGCACCTTCCGCAAACTCGACCCGAAGAAACGTCCGGACAGCTATCTGGCGCTTTCCGATCCCTCGGACGTCGCCAGAGTCGAGGACCGCACCTTCATCTGCACCACTGGCAGGGAAGACGCCGGCCCGACCAACAACTGGATCGACCCGCGGGAAATGAAGCAGAGGCTGCTCGCGTTGTTCGACGGCAGCATGCGCGGGCGCACCCTTTACGTCGTGCCATTCTCGATGGGGCCGCTCGGATCGCCGATCTCGCACATCGGCGTGCAGCTCACTGATTCCGCCTACGTGGCGGTCAGCATGCGAATCATGACCCGCATGGGACGCGAAGCGATTGAAGCGCTCGGCGCCGAAGGCAGGTTCGTCCCCTGCCTGCATTCAGTCGGCATGCCGCTCGCAGCCGGACAGGAAGACGTACGATGGCCGTGCAACAAGGGCCACAAGTACATCGTGCATTTTCCGGAGGAGAACGCGATCTGGTCGTATGGCAGCGGCTACGGCGGCAATGCCCTGCTCGGCAAGAAGTGCTTCGCGCTGCGCATCGCCTCGTGCATGGGCCGCAAACAGGGCTGGCTGGCCGAGCACATGCTCATCCTCGGCGTGGAATCACCGCAGGGCGAAAAGAACTACGTAGCGGCGGCGTTCCCGAGCGCGTGCGGCAAGACCAACTTCGCGATGATGATTCCGCCGGCGGCGTTCAAGGGCTGGAAAATCACCACCGTGGGTGACGACATCGCCTGGATCAAACCCGGCGCGGACGGCAGGCTGTATGCAATAAATCCGGAATACGGTTTCTTCGGGGTTGCCCCAGGCACGTCGGAAAAATCCAATCCGAATGCGATGGCGACGCTGGGCCGCAACTGCATCTTTACCAACGTGGCGATGACTCCGGATGGCGACGTCTGGTGGGAAGGCATGACCGACGAACCGCCGGCGCAACTCACCGACTGGCAGGGCAATGCCTGGACGCCGGACTGCGGACGCAAAGCCGCACACCCGAACGCGCGCTTCACGGTGCCGGCGTCGCAATGTCCTTCAATGGATCCAGCGTGGGAGACGGCGGAAGGTGTTCCAATTTCGGCTTTCATATTTGGCGGCCGCCGCGGCACCACCGTCCCGCTGATCACGGAGAGCTTCGACTGGACGGAGGGCGTATACATGGCCGCCACGCTCGGGTCGGAAACCACGGCGGCGGCGAGCGCGAAGGTCGGCATAGTACGCCGCGATCCTATGGCAATGCTGCCGTTCTGCGGTTACCACATCGGCGACTACTTCGATCACTGGCTTGGATTCGGCCGCGCGCTAAAGCGTCCTCCGCGGATCTTCTGCGTCAACTGGTTCAGGAAGAATGGAGACGGCAAGTTTCTTTGGCCGGGATTCGGCGAAAACATGCGGGTCCTGAAGTGGATCGTGGACCGTTGTCAGGGGCGGCTCGAGGCTGCGGAAAGCCCTCTGGGCTGGATGCCGCACAAACAGGACATGTTGTGGGACGGGCTGGATATCTCGAACGAGACGTTCGGCGAATTGATGTCGCTGGACCGCGAGGCCTGGACCGAAGAGTTGCGGCTGCACGAACAACTATTCGCACAGATTCACGATCGCCTGCCGCAGGAACTTGCGCAGAAACACGACCTGCTGCTCGCCCGCTTGTCCCGCGCCCCCGCGCGCTGGACAGTACCAGACCCCCCACCTCATCCCAGCCCTCTCCCCCCAAGGGTGGAGAGGGAGTCTTAGATGCAAGCGGGCGACCAAATTGTCGCCCGCGTCTTTCTCCTGGCTCCCTCTCCACTCAGTGGAGAGGGCGGGGGGTGAGGCGCTCTACTCAGCGGGAAACACGCCGGTCGAGAGATAACGGTCGCCGCGGTCAGCGATGATCACGACGATGACGGCGTTCTCGACTTCCGCCGACAACCGCAATGCTGCGCTGGTAGCACCACCGGAGGAAATGCCGCAGA
>JANOGP010000265.1:0-2038 GCA_031406075.1 Betaproteobacteria bacterium | reverse complement strand
TGCCGGGAGCGACGAGCTGGCCGTAGTGGACGGCGATTTCGCGATGCTCGAATCCGAGGTACAAGGCGTGCTGAAAACCTTGCGCGCGGGCGGCATCAATATTGTCGCAATCCACAATCACATGTAGTAAAGAGAAACGTTATTCTCCAGCGCGTTGGCGCGCGCCACGTAATACGACCGCGGACCGGTGAAACGCCAGACGACACCGCCGGCCTGGTCCTCGCGCCCGGCGATCGACTTGAACTTCACTTCCACAAAGCCGTTCTCCAGCGACGTACCGTTCTTGGTGCACCACGGGAACGTACCCTGTCCCGATTGCTTGAGAACGTTCGGCTTGCTTGGAGCCGTCTCGTCGGGCCCCACGAGCCATTTCGGCTCGCCCCGCCCACTGACCCCGCATTGCCAGCCGGCAGGACCCGCACCCTCAGCCAGCGCATCGAAGTTCTCCTCCGCTGCATGGGTCAACGAACAAACCGCAATAATCGCCAATGCAACGAAAAACCGTTTCATACGCTTCCTCAATCCGGGTGCTGTGTGTCGAGCGCGGCGCGCCGCGCACGCGCAAACTGCGCGGTTCGCCCGATTCCCCAGAAGTGCAGGAACACCATGAGCGAACTTTCGAAGTTCATGTTGTTGCGGATCACGACAATATTGATGGCGCAGGAGCGCGGTAATTTTGCAGAGCACACACTTGCGTTCGTGTTTCGTTGTTTGACTTTCCCCTCACCCCTCACCCCTCACCTACGTATCGTCCATCGCCAGTTCCTGGGGCAGGTGGCTGACGTCTCCCCAGGATTCGACGGTCCAGACGCCGTCGCGGTGGCGCAGTACGTTGACCGACGCGTTGTAGATCGGAAAATTCCGCGGCGCGTTCAGCGGCATTCCGGTTGCGTGGCGGTAGGCCGCGTCCAGTACGCCGCCATGGGTGACCAGCAGGAGCCGGCTGCCCGCGTGGGCCCTCAGCAGTTCGTCGATCAGTCCGACCACCCGCTGCGAAAACTCGCCGAGCGTTTCTCCGCCTTCGAGTGCCGCCTCCGGGTTGCGTGCCTTGAACGCTCCCCAGGCGTGCGGTTGCCGGATCGCCGCTTCCTCGCCCGTCAATCCCTGCAGCACCCCCAATTGGCGTTCGCGCAGGCGGGCGTCGCGAAGAATGGTCTGCTCGGGATGACGCCCGATCGGGCGTGCAGTCTGCAGCGCTCGTTCGAGATCGCTGGAAAGGATGGCATCGAAAGCCTCGCCGCCCAGTCGCTCACCAATTGCCGCGGCCTGTGCCAGGCCGGCTTCACTCAACGGAATGTCGAGATGACCCTGAATCCGGCCCATGGCGTTCCACTCGGTTTCTCCGTGACGTACCAGGGTCAGTACAGTTTCGCTCATCGCGGGGGAAACTCCTGGTAACGCGGCAATGCGTCGGTGATCTCGAACCACGGCGCCTTCGAACCCACGAATACGTGCATCGCCGGCCTCACGCCCGGGTCGGAGTCGAGGCATCCCAATGGCAATCCGTACACGTCCGGCCGTGAGTCGAAGCGACTGAGCAGCGGCGAACCGCAACGACCGCAGAAGCCGCGATGATTGCCCGGTGACGATTCAAACCAGGTTATCAATTCCTCGCCGCTTACCCAGCGAAAATCCTTCGCTCGGATCCCCGCGCGGGAGCGGAACGCCGTACCGTGCGCCTTGCGGCACATCGAACAATGGCAGTTCAGCGCTCCGTCGAGCGGCCCGTCGATTTCATAGCGCACGCTCTTGCACAGGCAGCTTCCTTTCAGCATGGCAAAACCTCCTTGTGAGTCAGCCAATACGGCACAACAGCCCCTTCAGATACTCGCCTTCGGGAAAAGCCAGCGACACCGGATGATCGGGCGCGGCGTGGAACTGTCCGATCATCTGCGCATCGGCGCCCGCGTCCAGCGCCGCGCCGGCGACGATCTTGCGGAACAGGTCCGCCGAGACCCTGCCCGAGCACGAAAACGTCGCCAGCAAGCCGCCGGGATGCAGCAGTTTGAATGCGAGCAGGTTGATGTCCTTGTAGCCG
>JANOGP010000255.1:0-9454 GCA_031406075.1 Betaproteobacteria bacterium | reverse complement strand
GCATCAGGTTCATAAAACAGACATTGGAAGGTGGCGGTGTGAAGGTTTTCAAACGCTTTACCATCGATGCAGCGCATCGACTTCCGTTCAGGCCGGAACTTCATGGGCACTCCTACAAGGTCGAGGTTTTGAGGGGCCGGTCGTGGACGGTTACGTCATCCGAGAAACAGAACTGAACACGTTGGTCAAGCAGGTGCAAAACAAGCTCGACCACAAATATCTGAATGACGTCATTCTCGTGCCGACCTCCGAGAATATCGCAAAGTTCATATGGGACGAGTTTGCTGCTACGAGGAAGATCGCCAAGGTCATCGTCTATCGAGAGTCTTGTGAAATGGGTGTCGAGTACACAGGAGAGTCAAACGGGCAATCAGCTGCACTCGTGCGGTAGACCTCTCGCTGTAGAAGTCGCGACTTTTACACCTTCAATATCTGAGCAAATCAAATCACCGTCCAGGATCGCCCGCACGCTTGGACCTTGAAGAGCTTATCGATGCACCAGCTTCACTTCCTCTTTGGGATTGGTAAAGTCGGAAGGAGAACTTCGTAATTCGGACACCGCCCTGCGCAAGACACGAACGGCCGACACGAGGAACAAGCCGACAAGGACAAGGCCCACTGCTAGGTCAGGCCATCCAGACTGTGTGAACCAGACCCCTACCGCCGCAACAAGAACCGCGATGTTCGAGGCAATATCGTTGCGGGAGCATTCCCACACCGAACTCATGTTGATGTCTTCCTGCCGGTGCTTCCAAAGCAGGATCAAGCACGTGCCGTTCGCAGCGAGAGCCAGGATGCTGATAGCACCCATCGCCTCAAAGATCGGCACACTTGGAACGATGAACCGGTAGATCACCTGCCCGAGAACCACAATCCCGGCGACTAAAATCAATGCCCCCTTAAACAGCGCAACCCTGGCTTTTGATCGTGCGCTCTTCGATACTGCATACAGGCTCAGCCCATAGGTAAGCGCATCACCCAGATTGTCGAGCGAATCCGAAAGCAGGGCTGTGGAGCCGGAAACCAAGCCGGCGGCCAGTTCCACGGAAAACATGACCACGTTGATGCCAAGCACCGTCTTGAGGGTCGCACTTTGCCGATCCCTGAGGGCTTCTATCGCACACGCTTTGTCTTCGCAGCAATCCACCATATTCCGTTCCACATCAAGCGTCTCGTGGCGCATGTCTTCAAGGGTCAAAAACACATTCTACACGTACTCTAGGGCGCGTCTGGGTCGCGCCCGACCACGGAAACAGCAACGTTACATAAGCAGCGCGCGCCGATACGCCAATGCGTTACCCCATGGACCAGCGGCGCAACTGACAGTCGCCGAAGCCGGGGCGAGGGGTTCGTCTCGATTCGATCTGGTAATCGAAATCACCGGGACAGGAGCCGTTCCCGCCCGACCCCGTTGACACATCTATCGAAACTGGATTACATTCTAACAATCGTTAGATCGTTATATTGTATGCGCGAACTGAAAAATCTCTTGTATGAACAGGTCAGCCGGGTCGGCAAAGCACTGGCGAGCCCCAAGCGCCTGGAACTCATCGAGTTGCTGTGCCAGAGCGAGAAGACGGTGGAAATGCTGTCGCAGCAGGCGGACATCAGCGTCAAGCTGGCTAGCGCCCACCTTAAGGAACTGCGTGGTGCCCGGTTGGTGGAAACACGGAAGGAAGGCAAGTACGTGCTCTATCGGCTGGCCGACCAAGGGGTCGCCGACCTCTGGGTGAACCTGCGGGGGCTGGCCGAAGAGCGCCTTGTCGATTTACAGATGGGACTGAGCTCGTTGGTTACACACAGCAATGACCTCCGCGGTGTGGATCGAAGCTCGATTCTCAAGCAGGCGCGGAGCGGTGAGGTCGTCATCATCGACGTACGCCCTGAGGATGAGTTCGCGGCCGGACACCTTCCCTACGCGCGGTCGCTGCCCCTTTCCGAGCTCAAGAAGCGGCTGAACGAATTGCCAAAAAATAAACCCGTGGTGGCCTACTGTCGCGGCCCGTTCTGCATGATGGCCAAAGATGCGGTTGCTCTTCTGCAAAAGCGCGGGTATCAGGCATTCAGGCTGGACGATGGTGTAGCCGAGTGGCGGAAACGCGGATTGCCCGTCGAGCAGTAGCTGCCGTGAGTTGCGTTACAACATGAAGACTCTGTTCATCCTGAATGATGCGCCATACGGCAGCGAACGAAGCTATAACGGCCTGCGCCTGGCGGGATCCCTGTCGAAGGCCGAAGGCGAAGACGTGAAAGTGTTTCTGATCGGGGACGCGGCGGCCTGCGCGAAGTCCGGCCAGAAGGTGCCGGAAGGCTTCTACAACGTCCAGCTCATGCTCGGCCGCGTCACGAAGCACGGCGGTACCGTCGGCGTATGCGGTACTTGCATGGACGCGCGCGGCATTACCGACTCCGAGCTGGCGCCGGGGACGCTGCGCAGCACGCTCAACGAGCTTGCCGAGTGGACCGGATGGGCGGACAAGGTGATTGTCTTTTGAGGCAATGCGTATGACTCAAGGCAAAACAGTTTTCGTCCTCGGCGGCGGTATCGGCGGCACCGTGGCAGCGACCAGACTGCGCCAAATGCTGTCCCGCAAACACCGCGTGGTGCTGGTCGAACGGCAATCCCAGCACGTGTTCTCGCCTTCTTTCCTGTGGATGATGATCGGTCAACGCAGCGCGGACCAGATCTCTCGTCCGATGCAGGCGCTGGCTAAGCACGGGATCGAATTGATCCAGGGCACAGTCGAACGCATCGATCCTTCGGCGCGCTCAATCAGGGTCGACGGGAAAGAACTTTCCGGCGACTACGTGGTGATTGCCCTGGGTGCCGATCTCGCACCCGAAACGATCCCGGGGCTCGCGCAGGCGGGTCACAACTTCTATACATTGAGCGGAGCCGCATCGTTACGCGATGCGCGGCTCAGCGTACGGTCGGGCCGGATCGTCGTGCTGGTGAGCGCCATGCCGTTCAAATGTCCCGGCGCGCCCAACGAAGCCGCCATGCTTCTGGAGTACGACTGTCGCAAGCGCGGGGTTCGCGATCGAGTGCAGCTCGAACTCTATACGGCTGAACCCGGCCCGATGCCGGTTGCGGGATCAGTGGTCTCGGGCGCACTGCGCCTGATGATCGAATCGAAAGGCATCGGATACCACCCGAACCACGCGGTGACGGCCGTCGATCCGGCGCAACGCCGGATCAGCTTTGCCAATGGCGCCACGGCCGACTTCGATTTGCTCGCCTACATCCCGCCCCACCGCGCGCCGCAAGTGGTGCGCGACGCCGGCCTCTGCGCGGACAGCGGCTGGGTGCTGGTAGACCGCGGCACCCTGGAGACGAAATTCCCGGGCGTATATGCCATCGGCGACGTGACCGGAATCATGCTCACCTCCATTAACAAGCCGTTGCCGAAGGCGGGTGTGTTCGCTCATAACGAAGCCGAGGTGGTGGCCCACAACATTGCTCGGGCGGTCACAGGCAAGGGCGACAGGCAGCACTTTGCCGGCGATGGCGCGTGTTTCATCGAAAGTGGCGACGGCCGCGCCGCTTTTGGCAGCGGCAACTTCTACGCCGACCCGGCGCCGCAAATCAGACTCCGGCAACCCAGCATGATGTTGCATTTGGGGAAGGTGGCGTATGAGAAATTCTGGCTCTTCCGGTGGTTCTAGCGCGACAGAGAGCATGTCGAGATGACCGTCAACGGGCGCGCTGACCTTCTTTCGGATCCATTGACGGCCATGCTCAGCACATCGAAACAGGCGACTGCGAAATAAGAGGACATGATGACATTTGCGATGCTTTTCCCCACCCTGGCTTGGTGTGGCGACAAGGAGGCTTGGAGGTACAACATGATGGGTGACATGGGTGGTTGGTGGGGAATGGGCTTTGGCTGGATATCGATGATTCTGTTCTGGGGCCTGGTGATTCTCGCAATCGCGGCGCTTGCCAAATGGCTGATGCAGCAACCTTCAGGTGGCGGAAGTCCCCGCGACAAGACGCCGCTGGAGATTCTGCAGGAACGCTACGCGCGCGGCGAGATAGACCGGGAGGAGTACGAGCAAAAGAGGCAGGATCTGATGTCCCGCGGGTAATGCGTTCAGAGAGGCAAACTCGACTGATGCGTCTCATCTGCAAATCCCTCGTTCGATTCAGCGGCGATGGTTTAGGGTTTCGAGGGTAGCCAAGCAACGCACTTCCGTTCGATTGGCATATCCACCGCCGAGGAAGAAGTCCGTCATTGCGCCCCAGGCGCTAATCAAAGGATGGAAGGCGCTCGCAAAATCAGTCTGATAGGAGGAAAAAGATGTTTTTCAAGCAACTAGCCACAAAAGAATCTTCCCTTTCTTACTTCTTCGGTTGCGGGACACTCGGCAAGGCTGTCGCGGTCGACGTAGTGGCCGGGGATGAGGACTGGTTTATCGAGCAAGCGAGCAAAGCCAAATCCGAAATCACCCATGTTATCGACTCCCATATCCATGCCGACCACTACTCGGGCGGTCGCAAACTGGCGGCGATGACTGGTGCGGCCTACTGCCTGCACGAGAGCAATAAGGGTTTCGTGAAGTTCCCGTTTACGCCGTTGCATGATGGCCAGACCATCGAAGCCGGCAATACGATACTCAAGGTCATGCACACCCCGGGTCATACGACGGACGGTATGTCGCTGGTAGTTACCGACAAGCGCCGCGGCGGTGAGCCGTGGTTCGTCCTGACCGGAGATACGCTGTTCGTGGGCGCGGTCGGCCGGCCGGACTTGGCGGGGCGGGAGCGCGAAATGGCCGGCATTCTCTTCGATACTTTGCAGAAAAGGATTCTGCGGCTGCCCGACACGCTGGAGATCTTTCCCGGCCATCAGGCTGGAAGCGTTTGTGGCGCCGGGCTTTCGGGCAAACCGTCCTCGACTCTGGGCTTCGAGAAGCGCTGGAATCCGGCCCTGTCTATCAACGACCGGGAAAAATTCATCGACTACGTGGTGCGCGAGATTCCGGCCCGTCCCGCCAACATGGACCAGATTGTCGCGGCCAACATTGCCGGCTGAAGACGCTCACGAACCAGCCAGTCATGTCTCACGCCGGCGAACTCCTGCACGGAATTCGCCATAACCTCGGGCAGTTCGCTCATCAGTTGCTGCAGGTACTGCTGGTGGGCTTCACCATCGGCATGATGCGTACCGTGGTACCCACTCTCGCAGAGAGCGAGTTCGGGCTGGCGCGCAATTCTTTCGTGCTGCTCACCGCCTTCGTGGTCGCGTTCGGCTTCGTGAAAGGAGTAATGAATTTCGTTGCCGGCCGGCTCTCTGAGCGCATCGGGCGCAAGCGGGTGCTGTTATTAGGCTGGCTGGTTGCGCTGCCGATTCCGCCGATGCTGCTGTGGGGGCCAAACTGGAATTGGATCGTGGCGGCGACGGTTCTGCTCGGCGTCAACCAGGGGCTCACCTGGTCGATGACCCAGACTGCAAAACTCGACATCACCCGGCCTGAACAGCGCGGACTCACCATCGGATTGAATGAGTTTTCGGGTTACGTCGGCGTTGCAGGCGCGGGAATCATTACCGCCTACCTGGCTGGCGCACTCGGCCCTCGCCAGGGAGTCGCCGTGTTCGGGCTGACCGTCATTGTGCTGGCCATTGTGCTCACGTTGCTGTGGGTCAAGGATACGCGACCATGGGCGAGAGCCGAGGCGGCGAGGCATTCGACCAACCCGGCCAAACACGCGGCACGGTACCCAAGGAATATCTCGAACCAGCCGACGACCTGGGAAGTCTTCACGCTCATGTCCTGGCGCGACAAGCGGCTGATGGCGCTGAGCCAGGCGGGCCTCGTCGAAAAGTTCGTCGACGCGCTGGTATGGGTGTTCTTCCCGGTTTTCCTTTACCGCCACGGCGTCAGCATCAGCGGCATCGGCTGGGTGGTCGGCGCCTACGGTTTCGTATGGGGTGGGGCGCAGTTGTTTACCGGGAAACTGTCCGACCATGTGGGCCGGCACAGGCTCAATGTCTGGGGCATGTGGCTCTGCGGGGCCGGCGTGGGCCTGATGCTCGCCTTTGAGAACATATGGTGGTGGGCGCTGTGTGCAGGACTGAGCGGGTTCGGAATGGCGCTGCTCTACCCGAATCTGAGCGCCGCGGTCGCGGATATTTCCCATCCGGAATGGCGCGGCTCCGCTATCGGGGTTTACCGTTTCTGGCGCGACATCGGTTACGCCATCGGCGCGCTGGGAATGGGACTGGCGGCCAGTGCTACCGGGGCTATCGAGGCCGGCTTCTGGTTCGTAACCATTGCCATGCTGCTGTCCGGCGGCGCTCTCTGGTTCTGGGGCGAGGAGACTCACCCGAAACTTAACCCCGCCTAAGTTGCTTTCCCGCCAGATTGCTTTCGATATCCAGGGGCAATCTGTCGGCGAACGAACCACAGGACGAGCGGAGGAAGTGCCAGCCACTGCAGGAGCGGCAGCAATCCGGTTCCCAGTATCGGTAGGCGCGGCATCGCGTCGCTGTAGGCCCAGCGCTCGAGTACCCCGGTGGCTAGTGTTTCAAAGATAATTGTTGCTACAAGCCCGACACCAATAAAGATTGCGATATCCGACCTGCTCGGTTGCATGATCCAGCTTCTGGTCCTGGCAAAGAAAGCCGTGACCCAGAACGCGGCCAGCGCGATCCCAGCATCGCCGAAAGTCGCCTGCGTGCAGGCCTTCACGCCCAGCCAGTGCGGCTGATCGGCCATCCCGCGGAAGAACGGCACCTGCCAGACCTCCCATGCCAGGTTGATCAGGAACGAGAAGACCAGAACGTTGAATTCTGGAGTGCTTGACAGGCTTGCAAACCAACGTGTGAGTCGCAAGATCTTTACTCTACTGTCCAGTTCACTGGAGGTGTCTTGCAGCGTCGTCGGCCATGCGACGCGTGCACCAGCGCGCGTAGAACGCCGTCGGGAAGATCGAACTCATGGTGAGATACGCTGCTGCGCCACGTTCATAACTTGGTGCGGTTAAGTCGCAGCGCGTTGGTAACCACGGACACTGAGCTTAGCGCCATGGCGGCGCCGGCGAAGATTGGCGACAGCAGCACGCCGAAACCCGGGTAGAGCACGCCGGCGGCAACCGGAATGCCGAGCGCGTTGTAGCCGAACGCGAACGCGAGGTTCTGGCGAATGTTGCGCATCGTGGCGCGCGAGAGCACCGTGGCGCGCGCGATGCCGCGCAGGTCGCCCTTGACCAGCGTCACGCCGGCGCTTTCCATCGCCACGTCGGTGCCGGTACCCATGGCAATGCCGACGTCGGCCTGTGCCAACGCCGGTGCATCGTTGATACCATCACCCGCCATTGCGACCTTGCGCCCTTCGGTCTGCAAACGCTTCACGTGACCGGCCTTGTCCTCTGGCAGCACTTCGGCGAGCGCCTCTTCGATGCCGAGTTGCCGGGCGACGGCTTCAGCGGTGCTGCGCGAATCACCGGTCAGCATCACGATGCGCACGCCCGAGCGCTTGAGCGCCGCAATCGCCCCGGGCGTGCTGTCCTTGATCGGATCGGCCACCCCGGCGATGCCAGCGGTAATACCGTTCACAGCGAAGAACACCACCGTCTTGGCTTGCGCACGCCAGGCTTCCGCGCGCGCTTCCCACTGTTTCGTATTGACGCCACGCTGCTCGAGGAACTGGCCACTGCCTACCAGAACGAGTTTGCCGTCGATGTCGGCCTGTACGCCGAGGCCGTTGACCGCTTCGAATTTGCCGGCGGTGCGCGGTTTCAGGCCACGCGCCTTGGCAGCCTCGACGATCGCGAGCCCGATCGGGTGCTCTGAAAGCTGTTCCACTCCTGCGACGAGCGCAAGCGCTTCATTTTCTGGAATGCCCTCGGCCACGAAATCCGTCAGCGCGGGATGGCCGAGTGTCAGCGTACCGGTCTTGTCCACCACCACCGTGTCGATGTCGCGCATGCGCTCGATCGCCTCGGCATTGCGGAACAGGATGCCGGCGCGCGCGCCTTGCCCCATGGCAACGGTCATCGATATGGGCGTAGCGAGTCCGACGGCACAGGGGCAGGCAATGATCAACACGGCAATGGCGTTCAAAAACGCGTACGTGAATCTCGGCTCCGGACCTAAGAACCACCACGCGAGCGCCGTCACGATGGCGATGCCTACCACGATCTGAACGAAGTACGCCGCGATGATATCGGCGAGCCGCTGGATCGGCGCGCGCGTGCGTTGCGCTTCGCTCACCATGTGAACGATACGTGCCAGCAGCGTGTCCGCGCCCACGCGCTCGGCGCGGATAACCAATGAGCCATTGCCGTTCACGGTCGCACCGGTGACCTTGTCGCCCGCGGCCTTGGCCACCGGCATGGGCTCGCCGGTAATCATCGACTCGTCTATTCTGCTCGTGCCCTCGAGTACCGTGCCGTCTACCGGCACCTTCTCGCCCGGTTTCACGCGCAGCCGGTTACCAACAGTTACTGCCTCCAGTGCCACCTGTTCCTCGGCACCGTCGTCGCTCAAGCGCCAGGCGAGGTTGGGCGCAAGGTTTAGCAATTGTTGAATCGCCCGGCCGGTCTGGCCCATCGCTCGCAACTGCAGGAAGTCGCCCAGAATCACCAGCGTCACAATCACCGCAGCTGCCTCGAAATAAGTACCCACCGCGCCGTCGTGCTCGCGAAACTCCTGCGGGAACAGATCGGGGAAAAATACTGCTGCGAGGCTGAACAGGTAGGCCAGCCCCACCCCCAGCCCGATCAGCGTGTACATGTTGAGCGCGCGATGTACCAGCGAGAACCAGAACTTGCGCAGAATCGGCCAACCGACCCACAGCACGACCGGCGTGCCCAGCACGAACTCGATCCAGCCTCGTGACCGCGGCTGAAGGCCGAACAGATCATGGATGCCGATCATCGGCGACATCGCGAGCACCACCAGCGGGATCGACAGAGCGACGCCGACCTTCAGGCGCCGCGCGAGATTTCGCAACTCGGAATCGTCACCATCGGCTGCGCCTGTGCCCGCGACCGGCACCAATGCCATGCCGCAGATCGGGCAATCGCCCGGCGCATCGCGCACGATTTCCGGGTGCATTGGGCAGGTATAGACGGTTGCCGCGGGCATGGCGCCCGTGACGGCAGGCTTGGCAAGGATATTACCCGGAGATTCCGGCGCAGATTGGGCGTGATGGTGCGCGTGTCCAGTGTGCTTTGAGTCACCTTTGGAAGGTGGCGCACCAATATACGTGGACGCGTTTGCCTCGAATTTCTTTTTGCAACCAATGGAACAGAAATAATAACTTCTGCCCTCGAGCACGCTGCTTCCTGCCGAGGTTTGCTCGTTGACCTGCATGCCACATACCGGATCGGTTGTCATTGCGTTACCTCGACTTGAACAAAAGCGGTGCGAGTATTCGATACCCGACCATCATCAACGGAGGCAGGAGAAGCCACTGCAATAATGGGGAAATGCCAATGCCGAACACG
>JANOGP010000244.1:0-23204 GCA_031406075.1 Betaproteobacteria bacterium | reverse complement strand
GAGGCGTAGCGGTCCAAGCGGCTTCGTTGCCTTGACTGTGGTTTTGTGAGATTTTAGCACCTCGCCTCGATCAACAGCCCGCATGCATCGCCCACGCTTCGCACCGCCGATCGTCTTGTTGATCTGCCTCATTGCCCCCGGCGCCGCTGCCGACGAACCCGGTCTCAAGCTGAAAATCCAGCCCGTGTTGATTCCCTATTCGGAAGGCAAAGACGATGCTACGCCGATGTTTATCGATGCCGACCGGCTGCAAGGCCATCAGGATCGCGAACTGGAGGCAGAGGGCAATGTGGGCCTGCGCAAGCGCGGAGCCGCGATTTTCGCCGACTATCTGTACTACGCCTTTCCTGAGCGGGAGCTGACTGCCACGGGTCACGTCCGCTTTGAAAAAGAAGGCGACATCGTCACCGGCGAGAAGTTTTTTTACAACCTCGACAGCGAAAGCGGTTTCCTCGAAAAGCCGGACTACAGGTTCCAGCAGTTCCGGGCGCGCGGCAGCGCCGATCGGATGGTAATGGAAAGCCGTACCAAGATGCGGGTGGACAAGGCCACCTACACCAACTGCGACGTCGGCGACGACGACTGGTTCCTGCGGGTGGACAAGCTGGATCTGGACCGTCAGCGCGATGTGGGCGTGGCGCATAACGCAACCGTGGTATTCAAGGGTTTGCCGGTGCTGTATTCGCCCTATCTCGACTTTTCACTGAGCGGCCACCGCAAGACCGGTTTGCTGCCGCCAACCATTGGCAGCACCGGGCAGAGCGGATTCGAGGTCACGCAGCCGTTTTACTGGAACATCGCGCCAAATCGCGACGCCACCATCGCGCCGCGCGTTCTTGCCAGGCGCGGCGTACTGCTTAATACGGAACTGCGCTATCTCGAACCGAGTTTGGGCGGCCAAATGCGCGGCGAGTACCTGCCGGACGACCGCCAGACGGAGGAGGACCGTTACGGCTACTCCTGGCAGCACCGTCAGCAATTCGGTTACGGGTTCTCTGGGGCATTCAACCTGCAGGGCGTGTCTGACGACACCTATTTCACAGATCTGAGCGACAAGATCGCGGCGACTTCGCAAACCAACCTGCCGCGCGAAGGCAACTTGTTTTACGACGGCGACTGGTGGAACCTGAACGCCCGCGTGCAACGCTTCCAGACCTTGCAGGATCCGCTGGCTCCGGTCACGCCGCCGTATGCACGCGCGCCGCAGCTTACGCTGAACGTCAATCGCCAGACCGACTATTACCTCGATCTCGGCCTGCAGGGCGAGTACGTGGACTTCGATCATCCCTTCCTGCTGAACGGCAGACGCCAGATTCTCTATCCTTCTCTCAACGTGCCGCTGCAAACGTCGTTCTTTTACGTGACGCCGAAACTCGGCTATCACTACACGCGCTACTCCTTCGAGGACGACCGCCCGGGCGATACCCGCGGGCTGCCGATCTATAGCATAGACAGCGCCGTGACTTTCGAACGCAATACCAGCCTGCGGGGCCGCGACTTTATCCAGACACTGGAACCACGGCTCTATTACGTTTATATCCCGTTCCGGCCGCAAGACCAATTGCCGAACTTCGACACGGCCGCAGCGGACTTCAACCTGGCGCAGATTTTTACCGAGAACCAGTTCTCAGGGGGTGATCGGATCAACGATGCCAATCAGCTCACCGCTGCGGTGACCAGCCGGCTCATCCAGCCGGGCAACGGCAACGAACAACTGCGCTTCGTGCTTGGCCAGCGCTTCTACTTCGAGGAGCAACGGGTCGCGCTTAGCAGCAGCTCGGCCACTCGTGAATTCAACCGCTCGGACCTGCTGGCGGCAGTGAGCGGCAGGATCACCCCCAACCTGGTGACCGGCGTCAGCCTGCAGTACAGCGCCAATAACAACCAAATGGAACAGAGCAACGCAGCGCTGCGCTACCAGCCAGCAATCGGCAAGGTTATGAATTTCGGCTACCGCTTCACGCGCGATACCCTGGAACAGGTGGATCTGTCGTCGCAGTGGCCGATCGGCGGGCGCTGGACCGGGTTGGCGCGCTGGAACTACACCTTGCGCGACAAGCGCGTGCTGGAGGCGCTGGCGGGGGTCGAGTACAATGCCGGCTGCTGGGCGGCCCGTTTCGTGATGCACCGGTTCGTCAGCTCGACGCAGGAATACGTCAACGCGATGTTCTTTCAGATCGAGTTGAACGGCGTATCGAGAATCGGCTCCAACCCGCTCGATTTGCTGCGGCAGAACGTCACTGGTTACGCCAAGACCAACGAGCCGCCGCAGGCAGAACCCAATCCGTTCCCGGTTTACTGAACGCGGTGCTGCCCCGCGTGGTGATATCGCCCGTTAACGCGAGTAATTGCGGGCGCTTCGTTTTGCCATGACATCGAAAATGCGAATCCTGGTTCTTTTTCTTGCGTTTCTGGGTGCCGCGCCGGCCGGCGCGGCACCGGGCGAACGTACGCGCGGCGAGCCCGCCCTTCTGGATCGCGTGGTGGCGGTGGTCAACAATGAAGTCGTCACCCGGCTCGATCTCGATGAACAAATGAAAGTGGCTCTGCTGCAACTGCGGCGCCAGGGTACGCCACTGCCCGCTCAGGATGTGCTGGAGCGCCAGTTGCTGGAGCGGCTGGTTACCGCGCGGGTGCTGGTGCAAACCGCCAGGGAGACCGGACTGCGGGTCGACGACGCCCAATTGCAGCGCTCCCTGGAACGCATCGCCCAGGAGAACAAACTGACACCCGACGCGTTCCGCAAGTTGTTGGAAAGCGACGGCGTCAATTTCGACCGTTTTCGCGACGAACTGCGCAACGAGATCCTGATCACGCGGCTCAAGGAGCGCGAAGTCGACAGCAGGATACTGATCACCGACGCAGAGATAGACAACTATCTAAAGAATCAGCAGAACCTTGAGGGCAAGGATGACGAGTACAGCCTGGCGCACATCCTGGTGCTGGTTCCGGAGCAGGCCAGCCCGGAGCAAATCCAGGCCAAGCGGGCTGCAACGGAGAAGGCGTTGGCGCAACTAAGGGGCGGCGCGGATTTCAGACAGGTGTCGGCGGGAGTGTCCGACGCGCAGAATGCGCTCGAAGGCGGCCCGCTGGGGTGGCGCCCCGCTTCGCGCCTGCCACAGATATTCGTCGATTCGGTGAAGACCATGAAGGTCGGGGACTTGAGTCCGGTACTGCGCAGCGCCAATGGCTTCCACATTTTGAAGCTCCTCGACAAGCGCGGCAACGAAACGGCGGTGATCGTCCAGCAGACCCACACACGCCACATCCTGGTGCGTCTCAATGAAGTCGTTTCCGAAGCCGATGCGAAGCAGCGCCTGTTCAATCTCAGGGAGCGAATCGACAATGGCGCCGATTTCGCCGAACTGGCGAGGCTGCAGTCCGAGGACGCAAGTTCCGCGCGCGGCGGCGATCTCGGCTGGCTGTCGCCGGGCGACACGGTGCCGGAGTTCGAGCGCGCGATGAACGCTCTCGAACCGGGGCAGGTGAGCGAGCCGGTACAATCGCCGTTCGGCTGGCATCTTATCCAGGTCCTGGAGCGGCGCAACGAAGACATGTCCAAGGAGCGTCAGCGCCTGCTTGCACGCCAGGCAATCCGCGCGCGCAAATCTGACGAAGCCTATCAGGAGTGGGTACGGCAGCAGCGCGACCGCGCCTACGTGGAACTGCGTCTCGAAGAGCGCTGAGTGGAATTCAAGGACCTCGCGCCAGATCGGGGCTGAACTACTTGCAGGTAACGCATATCCACAGAAAAAGGTTCGGCCAGAACTTTCTGGAGGATCGCGGTATCGTCCGGCAGATCATCGCCGCCATTGATCCCCGGCGCGACGACCGCATCGTCGAGATCGGCCCCGGTCCGGGCGCGCTCACTGTGCCACTGCTCGACCTCGTCGTCCGCCTTGACGTGATCGAAATCGACCTCGATATCGTTCGCGGGCTGCGCGCGCGTTTCCCATCGGAGCGCCTGCGTGTCCATCAGGGCGATGCGCTGGATTTCGAATTGTCCGCATTTGGCGCGGACATCCGCGTCGTTGGCAATCTACCCTACAACATTTCGACACCGATTCTGTTTCACCTGACTGCGCAAGTGGCGTTGCTGCGCGACTGCCATTTCATGCTCCAGCGCGAGGTCGTCGAGAGAATGGCCGCCGATCCGGGGTCTCCCGAGTACGGCCGACTGTCGGTGATGTTGCAGTACCGGTGGATCATCGAACCGTTGTTCGACGTGCCGCCGACGGCATTCCAACCTCAACCTAAAGTCTGGTCCTCGTTCGTGCGCATGACGCCCTACGCGACGCCGCCTCACCGCGCCAGCGATGAGTCCTTGTTCGCCGACGTGGTGACGCGCGCATTCGGGCAGCGTCGCAAGACCCTGCGCAACGCATTGAGGGAATTGCTCGAAGGCGTGGAACTGGAACAATTGGGCATCGAGCCGGGCGCAAGGGGCGAGACCCTCGGTGTCCCGGAATTCGTGCGCATCGCGAACTATCTGGAGGCGCGGCGGCGCTAGCGCTTGCGCTGGATAAATTCGATCTTGTAACCGTCCGGGTCTTCGACGAAGGCAATCACGGTGGTGCCATGCTTCATCGGGCCGGCCTCGCGAGTTATTTTACCCCCGCGTTTTTTTACCTCCTCGCAGGCCTTGTAGGCGTCGTCCACCTCGAGCGCCACATGGCCATAGCCGTCGCCCAGGTCGTATTTTGCGGTGTCCCAGTTGTTGGTGAGTTCGAGCACCGCTTCCTTGTCTTCGTCGCCGTAACCGACAAAAGCCAGCGTGAAACGGCCGTCCGGATAATCCCGCTGGCGCAGCACCTTCATGCCGAGCACATTTGTGTAGAAGTCGATCGAGCGTTTCAGGTCGCCAACCCTCAGCATCGTGTGCAGTATGCGCATGGCCAGTTCCTCCCTAGATTTCAACCAGCTCGAAGTCTTCCTTGCGCGCTCCGCATTCGGGGCACACCCAGTTGACGGGCACGTTCTCCCAGCGTGTTCCGACAGGAATACCCTCTTCGGGCAGGCCGGCCGCCTCGTCGTAGATGAATCCGCAGATCAGGCACATGTAGGTCTTGAATTCCTCTTTCTCGCTTTCAGCCATGGTTGTTTTGGGGAATGCCGGAGCTTTTCAGTTAAGATTCCATTTTAAGTCGAATCGCTGCCGCAAATCATCGCCGTGCCAGATTCTCTTCCGATCGTGCTCGTATTCGCGGCGACTGATCCAAGCGGCGGTGCTGGGATTCAGGCGGACATCCTCACATTGTCGAGCATGGGCTGCCATCCGCTGTCGGTGATCACGGCGGTGACCATCCAGGACACGATGGGCGTGGAAGATGTACTGCCGATCGATGCCGAGTGGGTCGCCGACCAGGCGCGCTGCGTGCTCGAGGACATGCCGGTCACGGTGTTCAAGGTCGGCCTTCTCGGAAGCGTCGAGGTAATAGCTGCCATTGCCGAGGTGGTTTCCGATTATCCCGATATCCCGCTGGTGCTCGATCCGGTACTCGCATCGGGCCGCGGTGACGAACTGGCTTCCGAGGACATGATTTCGGCGATGCGGGAGTTGCTGATCCCGCAGACCACGTTGATCACGCCCAACAGCCTGGAGGCCCGGCGCCTGGCACAGGACGACAGCAATGAGAACGATGACCCTGACCTGAACGAATGTGCGCGTCGCCTGCTGAATCTCGGTTGCGAGTACGTCCTGGTGACCGGAACCCACGAAAACACGGCGCAGGTTGTCAATACGCTCCACGATCAAAATGGCGTAGTGCGATCCGACACCTGGCAACGCCTGCCGGGCATGTTTCACGGCTCCGGCTGCACGCTCGCCTCCGCGGTCGCGGCGACGATCGCCAACGGGCTAGGCGTACCCGAGGCGGTGCGTGATGCGCAGGAATACACCTGGCAGACGCTCAAGTTCGCATATCGCACAGGAATGGGGCAGTTGATCCCGGACCGGATGTTCTGGGCGCGCGAGGAAGAACCGGAGGATGCGAAAGACAGTTAGCGGGCTGTACGCGGTCACGCCGGAACTTGCCGACTCCGCCCTGTTGAAAAACAAAGTTGAAGCCGCATTACGCGGCGGCGCGCGTATCGTGCAGTACCGCAACAAGTCCGCCGGCGAACAGTTGCAGCACGAACAGGCTTTTCAGATTGCGCGGTTGTGCCGCGAGGCCGGCGCCTGTTTCATCGTAAACGACAGCATCGAGCTGGCGCACGACGTTGCTGCAGATGGAGTGCACCTGGGCGAGAAAGACGACGGGGTGCGCGCGGCACGTGCGCTGCTTGGGTCCGGCAAGCTGATTGGCGTTTCCTGCTACAACCAGTTGTGGCGAGCGCGCGACGCTGTTGCGCAGGGCGCGGACTACGTCGCGTTCGGTAGCTTCTTCGCGTCGCCGACCAAGCCCGGCGCTGTATCTGCCAGCCTGGACTTGTTGCGCGCGGCAAAGGAGTTGTCGTGCCCAATCGTCGCGATCGGCGGCATCACGGCGGACAACGCTGCTGGACTGATAGAGGCCGGTGCCGACGCAGTGGCGGTGCTCAGCGCCGTGTTCGACGCGACCGACGTTGAGCGCGCAGCACGCCGCGTTGCCGGACTGTTTGCGGATCACGGTGTGTCTTGAGACGGCAAGCATGAAAACGAGAAACGAGATTCTTTTCGAGAAATCGCAGACGGTGATACCTGGCGGAGTGAACTCGCCGGTGCGCGCATTCCGCTCTGTGGGTGGCACCCCGGCGTTCATCCAGCGCGGCGAGGGCGCGTACGTGTGGGACGCAGACGGCACACGCTTCGTCGACTATGTCGGTTCCTGGGGGCCGCTGGTGCTTGGCCACGCCCATCCGCAGGTCGTAGAAGCGGTGCGGGAGGCGGCTTCCCGCGGATTGAGTTTCGGCGCCCCGACGGAAGCCGAACTGGAAATGGCGGAACTCCTCACCCGGCTGCTGCCGTCGATGCAGCAGGTGCGTCTGGTGAGTTCCGGCACCGAGGCGACTATGAGCGCGATCCGGTTGGCGCGCGGCTTTACCGGGCGCGCGAAGATCGTCAAGTTCGAGGGCTGTTACCATGGGCACGCCGATTCGTTGCTGGTCAAGGCCGGTTCCGGCGCGCTCACCTTCGGCCAGCCCAGTTCCGCCGGCGTGCCGGCGGAAATCACGGCGCACACTCTGGTACTCGATTACAACGACGAGGCCATGCTGGCGCGCGCGTTCGGCGCACAAGGCGATGATATTGCCGCGGTGATCGTCGAGCCGGTGGCGGGCAACATGAATCTGGTCAAGCCGAGGCCGGGGTTCCTGCGCGCGCTTCGGGATCTTTGCACGAAGCACGGCGCACTGTTGATTTTCGACGAAGTGATGACAGGATTCCGGGTCGGGCTGCACGGGGCGCAGGGGCTTTATCGCATTACTCCCGACCTGACCACGCTGGGTAAGGTCATCGGCGGCGGCATGCCGGTAGGGGCTTTCGGCGGACGGCGGGACATCATGCAGTGCGTCGCGCCGCTTGGGCCGGTGTATCAGGCTGGAACCTTGTCGGGCAATCCTGTGGCGGTCGCGGCTGGCTTGGCCACGCTAAAACTTGTCGAGGCGCCGGGCTTTTTCGACCGGCTTGGCAAAGCGGCTGAAGGCCTGGCGCTGGGTCTGCAGAAGGCCGGGAGGGATGCGGGGTTGGCGTTTTCGGCGCAATCGGTCGGCGGGATGTTCGGCGTGTACTTCCGCGGCGCGTCGCCGGAGAGTTACGCCCAGGTCATGGAATGCGACAAGAACTCCTTCAACCGTTTTTTCCATGCCATGCTGGCGCAAGGCGTGTACCTGGCGCCGTCCGCTTTCGAAGCGGGATTTGTCTCCGCTGCTCATGGCGACGCCGAGATCAGTGCCACCGTCGAGGCGGCATCGGCGGCGTTCGCGATAGTCGCGGAAGCGTGACTTGTCGCGCGATCAGCGCAATGCGGAGACGTACTCGGCGAGCGCTGCAATTTCCTTGTCGGTGAGAGGGGCCGCGACGGCGCGCATTATGTTGCTCGAGTCGTTGGCGCGCTCGCCCGCCCGGAACGCCTTCAGCTGCGCGATTACGTACTCGGGATGTTGACCCGCAAGCCGCGGATACTGGGACGGAATTCCGGCACCGTTCGGCGAATGACAGCCGGCACAAGCCGCCACGCCGGTGGCGACGTTGCCGCCGCGAAACAGCTTGCGCCCCTGCGTGACCAGATCCTTGTCTCTCGCCGCCGATTCGCTCGGCTTCTGCGCCGCATAATAAGCGGCAAGATTGCGCATGTCCCCGGCGGACAGGCCGGCTACCATACCCGTCATCACGGCGTTGTTACGGCCGCCCGACTTGAATTCGTTCAGTTGCTTGAACAGATACTCGGGATGCTGACCGGCCAGACTCGGATTCATCGGCAGTGGGCTGTTGCCATCGGCTCCATGGCAGGCGGCGCAGATCTGGTTGGCAATCGGCTGGGCTTTGGCGGGATCGCCGAAATCTGCCGCAACGGCCAACGCGACGGAAACGAACGCGACCATGGTCGTCGCGATGAAACGGGTCATGAATACTCCTTGAATATCGTTCTGACGGATATCGTTCTGAGTCCCCGGCCTGCGCCGGTCCCCGCGAGAGGCGCCATTTTAGCGTAACGGATGAGCCGCACCCATTTGTTCGACGACGTCACCTTCTTCGCATCAGCCGTGCATGAGCGCGATCTACCTGCTTCGTCTGGGGTCGAAGTGGCATTTGCGGGACGCTCGAATGCAGGCAAGTCCAGCGCACTCAACGCGCTTGTGCGTCGCCATCGCCTGGCTTTCGTGAGCAAGACGCCGGGCCGAACGCAGCAAATCAATTTCTTCAGTCTTGGGGCCGGGCGCTTTCTTGTCGACTTGCCGGGGTACGGGTACGCCAAGGTTCCGGGAGCGATGAAGCAATCCTGGCAGGAGCTGCTGTCCGGCTACTTGCAGACACGCGACCAGTTGCGCGGTCTGGTGGTCCTGATGGATGCCCGTCATCCGCTGACGCCGCTGGACCGACAACTTCTCGACTGGTTCGCCCCGACAGGCCGTCCGGCGCACGTGTTGCTCACCAAGGCGGACAAGTTGCCGAAACAGGAAGCGGCCAGACAATTGCGTGGCGTCGGCGAAAGGCTCGCCGCCGACTACCACGGCAGCAGCGTTCAGCTTTTTTCGGCGACGACCCGACAGGGCGTCGACGATGCCGAGGCGCTGTTAGCCAAATGGTTCGATGCCGTATAGGTTTGGCCGGGAAGGCTAGAATAAAAAACCCCCGGTTAAAGGGGACTAAAACCGGGGGCCAAACAAAGCCTCAATTGGATTAAGGCACCCGCTCAGGGAGGTGAAGCGGGAGACATCACTGTCTACTGATTCAGAGTGTCCGAGGTGGACAAAAGTTCCGCTTTGCACAACCAAGCGTTTATCTTTTAATTCAACTAGATAGTTTCCCGCCTGGCAATCGGATATCGGGGAGCGGGGAACCGAGGAACGAACATGCATGTACTCGGAAAATTTCCAGTCCGCAGGATGCGCAGGCTGCGCCGCGACGATTTTTCCCGTCGCATGGTGCGCGAGCATCGGCTGTGTGCGGACGACTTTATTTACCCGGTTTTCGTGATCGACGGGCGCCGCCGCCGCGAGGCGGTTCCGTCGATGCCAGGAGTGGAACGGCTGACCGTGGACGCATTGCTCAAGCAGGCCGAGCGCTGTGTCGAGCTCAAGGTGCCGGCGATCGCGTTGTTTCCGGTCGTGGACAACAAGCTCAGGACCGCCGATGCCGGCGAAGCGTTCAATCCCGACGGCCTCGCTCCCCGAGCCATCCGCGCCTTGAAAGACCGCTTTCCGCAATTGGGCGTCATCACCGATATCGCCCTCGATCCCTATACCAGCCACGGCCAGGATGGTTTGATCGACGGCAGTGGTTACGTGCTCAACGACGAGACCATCGAGGCGTTGGTAAAACAGGCGCTGACGCATGCCGAAGCCGGGGTCGACATCGTCGCGCCCTCCGACATGATGGACGGGCGCGTCGGGGCGCTGCGCCGTGCGCTGGATGAGAGCGGGCATATCCATACGCGCATACTTGCTTACGCAGCCAAATACGCATCCAGCTTTTATGGCCCGTTTCGCGACGCGGTCGGCTCGGCGGCAAACCTGCGCAAGGGCGACAAGTACACCTATCAGATCGATCCGGCAAACAGCGACGAGGCGCTTTGGGAAGTGGGAATGGACCTCGAAGAAGGCGCGGACATGGTGATGGTCAAGCCCGGGATGCCTTACCTTGACGTCGTGCGCAGGGTGAAGGACGAGTTCGGTGCGCCGACCTTCGTGTATCAGGTCAGCGGCGAGTACGCGATGCTTCAGGCCGCCGGGATGAACGGCTGGATCGACCGTCGCAAATGCGTACTGGAGTCGTTGCTTTGCTTCAAGCGCGCCGGCGCGGACGGCATCCTTACTTATTTCGCCCTGGAGGCGGCCGCCTGGCTCAAAGAGGGTTAGCCTCGACGCCCGCAGATCCGCCGCCATCGAGTACCGAGTTCAACCAACCTATTCGGGCACGGTCCAAGGGTTTGCCCTCGGCGCTGGTGCGCAGCTGATAGCGCAGATCGTGCGGCGCGAACACGGTGATGTCGAAATCGGCGGCGTCGGTACTGACGCTGAAATTCGGTACTCCACGTAATTCCCCGCCGATGTATACGCGCCGTTCACGGCTGCGGTAGGGGATCTGGCGGTTGAGCAGGAACATTTCCACGTCCTTCACGCTGTCGGCGAAAAGGTGGATGTTGATGTCGGAGTACTTGCCGGCACTGCCGGAGAGCACCGACCCGGACAGATGGGGATCGAATTGCGCGAGTAGCTGCATCATCTCGCGGGCATTCTGCCTCAGGTGGCGCAGACGCGCCTCCTGCTCGTCTGCCTGGTAGAGCTTCTGGTAGGCGCGCAGGGCCTGCTCCACTTCTTCATTGTTGGGCAGGTTGCGGGTTTCAGGCGCGCCGGCCTGACGTGCCGCCTTGCGCTTGGCCAGCGCGAAGTCATCGATCCCGTCCACGGCCATCAGGCGCGCCGCAAGCTGGGCGATGCGCTCGCGCATCTGTCGGTTGTTGCCGTTGTCCCTCGACATCGGCGTTTAGTATAGCTGGTCCCTGACTTCCTCCGGCGGCTTGGCGGAGTTGCCAAGCGCGTCTTCCGGACTGCTTTCCTGCTCTGGCGGCACGTTCTCGTGGTAGAAGTACTCGATCATCGGGGTGGCCGCGTGCCGGTCGCGAAGGCCCGTTTGCGGATTGATCGCGACTGCGACCACGCCCTGCGGCGCGACCCAAAGCTCCTCCGGCTGACCTTTCAGAACCGTCCCCATGTACGACATCCAGATCGGCAGGGCTGCCACCGCCCCGGTTTCACGATCACCCAGCGTGCGCGGGATGTCGTAGCCTATCCACACCACCGTCGCCAGGTTGCGCTGGTACCCGGCAAACCATGCGTCCAAAAGTTCGTTGGTCGTGCCGGTTTTACCTGCGAGGTCCACGCGCCCTAGTGCCATGGCGCGCGCGCCGGTGCCGCCGCGGATCACATCCTGCATCATGTTTGCCATGATGAAAGAGTTGCGGGCATCGATCACCCTTTCCGCGCCCTTGCCAACCTGGATCGGATTGGCCTTGCCGAGGATTTCGCCCTGCGCGTCCTCGATGCGCTCGATGAAATAGGGCGTCACACGGAAGCCGCCGTTGGCGAACACCGCATAGCCCATCACCATTTCCAGCGGGGTGGTCGACCCGGCGCCCAATGCCATGGTCAAGTAGGGCGGATGTTGCTTCGGATCGAATCCGAAGCGGGCGATGTAGTCCTGTGCATACTGCGGAGTAATCGCCTGCAGAATCCGTATGGACACCAGGTTCTTCGAGCGGGTCAGGGCGGTGCGCATGCGAATCGGGCCGTCGAAGGTGCCGTCGAAGTTTCTCGGCTCCCAGTTCACCGACCCGGTTTCGCTGGCGTCGATGGTCAGTGGCGCGTCGTTGATGATTGTGGCCGGCGTGAACCCCTTTTCCAGTGCCGCAGAATAAATGAACGGCTTGAAGCTCGAACCGGGCTGCCGGCGCGCCTGGGTGACGTGGTTGTACTTGTTGCGGTAGAAGTCGAATCCGCCGACCATGGCCCTGATTGCGCCATCGTTGGTGTTCACGGACACCAGTGCGGCCTCAACCTGCGGCAATTGCACGATTTTCCAGCCGCCCTTGCCATCGGGTTGCACCCGGATCAGCGCGCCGCGGCGCAGCCTCAGTTTGGCAGGCGCGCGGTTGCCGATCATGCGGCTGGCGAACTTCAGGCCTTCGCCGCTGATGGCAACGAATTCGCCGCCCTTGCGGTAGGCCTTGACCGCCTTCGCGTCGACCTCCAGCACGATGGCAGGGTAGATGTCGTCGCTTTCCAATTCGTCCTGCAGGGCATCCTCGAGTGCTTCTTCCCCGATCTCTTCCTTGGGAAGATCGAAGAAGCCCTCCACCCCTCGATAATTCTGGCGCTGATCGTATTCCAGTACCCCCTGACGCAGTGCCCGATAAGCAGCGTCCTGATGCAGCTTGGACAATGTGGTGTAGACCCGGAAGCCGCGGGTATAGGCTTCTTCCTGGTAGGCGTCGTAAATCGCCTGACGCACCGTTTCGGCGAAGTGGTCGGCCCGCGTCGCGAACTCCTGGACCTGGCGGGTGACGATGATCGGCTGGGCCTCGGCCTGCTGGTGCTGCTCTGCGTCGATATGATTGAGCTCGAGCATGCGGCGCAGCACGTAGCGCTGCCGCTGCTTGGCGCGGTTCATGTTGATCACCGGGTTGTAACGCGACGGAGCCTTGGGCAGCCCGGCAAGCATGGCGATCTCGCCAAGGTTCAGCTGGTCGAGTGGTTTGCCGAAGTAGACCAGTGCCGCGGCACCGAAACCGTAGGCGCGCTGGCCGAGGTAAATCTGGTTGATGTATAGCTGCAGAATCTCGTCTTTGGCCAGGCTATGCTCGATCTTGAACGCTAGCAGCGCTTCATTGAACTTGCGGCTGAAAGTCTTCTCGGTGGAAAGAAAGAAATTTCGTGCCACCTGCATGGTGATGGTGCTGGCGCCCTGACGGGCGCTGGCGGCGGCGAAATTGGACAGTGCGGCGCGTACCACACCGATGTAGTCGACGCCGCCGTGTTCGTAAAAGCGCTCGTCCTCTGCCGCGATGATTGCCTTGCGCAGTATGTCGGGGGTCTGCTCGATCTTGACGAAGGCCCGCTTCTCCTCGCCGAATTCCCCGATCAGGTCGCCTTCGACGCTGAAGATCCGCAGGGGAATCTTGGGTTGGTAAGAGGTCAGCGCTTCAAGTGAAGGCAGGTTCGGATAGGCCACCACCATGGCGTAACCGACCACCAGGACGACCGAGGCAGCGATCGCAGCAAGGCCGAACAGGCCATAAAACCACCAGCGGGAGGACATGGGAACGATTAGACGGGCGTACCGGCAGGGGGAACGGCGGGCATTATATAGATGTTGCCAGGGCCCGACAGAACAGGGCGTTAAATCGCTTTACTTGCAAAATAGTTGTTGCTAGCATTTAATGTAGATTATACGTATCGCGCCTAAAGGGCCAATGCTCAAAGGAAAATTCGAGTTCAACGCCGACTTTCTCAGCGGTCTGCTGAAGGCGAAGTCGCCACCTCTTGTCGGCGTCGATATCAGTTCCTCGTCCGTAAAAATGGTCGAGCTGACCGGTTCCGGCAGAGGCCGCTATCGCCTCGAGCGTTATTCCATCGAGCCGTTGCCCAAGGACGCGGTAGTGGACGGCAACATAATGAACCTCGAAGAAGTGGGCGATGCGCTGAGGCGCGGCTGGAAGCGCATGGGTACCCGGGTTAAGAACTTGGCGATGGCCCTGCCCTCCGCGGCTGTCATTACCAAGAAAATAGTCGTTCCCGCTGGCCAGACCGATGACCAGCTCGAAGCCCAGGTCGAAACCGAAGCCAACCAGTACATCCCGTTTGCCCTGGAGGAAGTTAACCTCGATTTCCAGATTCTCGGCGCGGCCCCCAACAGCACCGAGGACGTGGAAGTCCTGATAGCCGCCTCGCGCAAGGAGAAGGTCGACGACCGCGTCGCCGTGGCGGAATCGGTCGGTCTCAAGGCCGTGGTGATGGATGTCGATTCGTTTGCCTCCCAGAACGCATTCGAACTGATGCAGGGCCAGCTGCCAGACGGCGGCCGCGACCAGACCATCGCCCTGGTAGACATCGGCGCCTCGATGATGAACATAAATGTCTTGAGAAACGACCAGTCGGTCTACATGCGCGAGCAGCCTTTCGGCGGCAACCAGCTCACCCAGGAAATCATGCGGCACTACAATCTCTCGCCCGAGGAAGCCGAGGCCGCAAAGCGCAACGGCGGCCTGCCGGATACCTATGACTCCGAAGTTCTGGCCCCGTTCATGGATACCCTGGCGCTTGAAGTCGCCAGGGCACTTCAGTTCTTTTTTACCTCCACCCAGTATAACCAGGTCCACCACATCTTCATCTCCGGCGGCTCGGCAACCATTCCCGGTCTGCCGGAAGTGGTAGCAGAGCGCACCCAGGTCAATACTCTGGTCGCCAATCCGTTCGCGGGTATGGAGATTTCCTCCAAAGTCCGGCAGGCCCAGCTTGCGGTGGATTCGCCCGCGCTGTTGGTTGCCTGCGGACTTGCGCTGAGGAAATTCGACGAATGATCCCAATCAACCTACTGCCGCACCGCGCGGAACGGCGCAAGGCGCAGCAGCGCCAGTTTTTCGTCCTCGCTGGAATGATCGTCGGACTGGGTGCCGCGATCGTGGTTGCGGTGCACGGACTGTTCGCGACCCGCATCGAGACCCAGCAGGATCGCAACAAATACCTGCAGACCGAAATCGCAACGCTCGACAAGCAGATCGACGAGATCAAGAAGCTCAAGGAGCAGACGCAGGCGCTGCTGGCGCGCAAACGCGTGGTGGAAACTCTTCAGACCAATCGAACCGAGACCGTACGGTTGCTTGACCAAGTGGTGCGGCAACTGCCGGACGGCGTGCATCTGAAGGCGGTGAAGCAGACAGGGCAGAAAGTCAACGTCGTCGGCTATGCGACGTCCAACGCAAGGGTATCCACGCTGATGCGAAATCTCGAGGCTTCGCCCTGGCTGGAAGCCCCGTCTCTGGTTGAAGTCAAGGCGACCAAACTGGGTAAAGACAACATCATCCTCAATGAGTTTATTCTCAACGTGACCATCTCGCGGCCCAAGGAAGAGGCGACGGGCACCAAACCGGGTGCCCCCGCCATGCCGAAGGCCTGACGATCATGACGTTCGACGACCTGAAACGACTTGACCCGAGGGACATCGGCAGCTGGCCGGTGGTGCCCAAGCTTGGGGCGCTGCTTATTGTGCTTCTGGTCATCGTGTTTGCCGGCTACTGGTTTGATTGGAAAAACCAGCTCGATGAACTGGCGCAGGCGCGCAACAAGGAACAGGAACTGCGTACCGCATTCCTCGACAAGCAGAAACAGGCTGTGAATCTGGAGGCCTATCGCAAGCAACTTGCGGAAATCGAGGAATCCTTCGGCGAGATGCTCAAGCAACTGCCCAGCAAGTCGGAGATGGAGGCGCTCCTTACCGACATCAATCAGGCAGGGTTGGGTCGCGGCCTGCAGTTCGTGCTGTTCCGTCCGGCTCAGAAGGAAAACATGTCGGAGTTCTACGCGGAACTGCCGATTACCATCAAGCTTACGGGGAAATTCCACGATATCGGCGCGTTTGCGAGCGACGTTTCTCAATTGTCCCGAATCGTGACTCTGAACGACATTGCCCTGGCGCCCAACAAGGAAGGCGATGTGGTGCTGGATGCGGTGGCCAAGACCTTCCGCTATCTGGACGACAGCGAGATCGCGGCACGACGCAAGGCGGCCCGCGATGCCGCTGCCGCGAAGAAAGGCGGCGCAAGGTGAGGCGTTCTCTGATTGGGCTGGCGGTTGCCGCGTTTCTGGTCGTCGGCTGCGGAGGGGACGAATTTTCCGATCTCAGGCAGTTCGTCAAGGAATCCGGCGAAGGATTGCGCGGCCGGGTCGAGCCGATACCGGAAGTCAAGCAATTTGAGCCTTTTGCTTACAATGCATTCGATCTCCCTGATCCCTTCAAGCCGCGCTCGACGATCGTCGATAGCCGCATGCCCGGCGGCGGGCCGCAGCCGGATCTGAATCGCCGCAAGGAAGCGCTCGAGGCATTCCCCCTCGAGAGCCTGCAGATGGTTGGTACGCTTGAGCAGAAGCGGATCCACTATGCGCTGATCAAAACCCCGGACAAGAACCTTTACCGCGTCAAAGCCGGCAATTACGTCGGGCAGAACTTCGGTGTCATCACTTCCATCAGCGATGCCTCAGTGACCCTCAAGGAGGTCATCCAGGATCCCTCGTCGGGTTCCTGGACAGAGCGCACAAGCAACTTGCAGCTGCTCGAGCAATAAACAAGGAGCACTCGAATATGAAACGCTTCGGTCGTTTGATTAATATGGTCGCCGCCCCGATCGGCCTGTTGCTGGTGTTGAGCAGTTTCGCGACACACGGCCAGGACACCAATACGGGTAATGGCGGTACCGGCAACGTAATTCAGTCGATCGACGTTTCCGCACAGGCCGGGACCGTTACCGTCAGGCTCGGTCTTAAAGAGGCCTTGCCGAATCCTCCCGCTGCCTTCACCGTGAATAACCCGCCCCGGATAGCGCTCGATTTTCCGAACACGGCGAACGGCCTCGGAAAAAGCACTCAGGACGTCAACCAGGGCGACCTGCGCACCATCCGATTCGGCCAGTCGGGCGGGCGGACACGCGTCGTGTTCAACCTTGCCAAGATGCTCAAGTACGACACCCGGATGGAAGGCAACACGCTCGTGGTGACGTTGCAGGGAGCGGGCGCGGCCGCAACTGCGGCTACGACAACGCAATTCGCCGAGCCCAAACCCAGCAGTGATCTGCACAGCGTTCAGGACGTCGATTTCCGCCGCGGCAAGAATGGCGAGGCGCAGATCATTGTCGACCTCTCCGATACAGCCACCGGTATCGATCTGCGCCAGCAGGGTCGCACAGTTCTGGTGGACTTCCTCCAGACCATGCTGCCGCCGGCGCTGGAGCGGCGCTTCGACGTCACCGATTTCGGCACCCAGGTAGATTTCTTTGAGGTTAGCCGGCAGGCCGGAAATACCCGCATCACTGTCACTCCGAAGGGGCGCTGGGAGCAGTCGGCTTACCAGACCGACAAGCGCTTCATCATCGAAATCAAGCCGGTGATCGAGGATACCGGCAGGCCGAAAGAAGGCAAAGGCTATACCGGCGAAAAACTTTCGCTGAACTTCCAGAACATCGAAGTGCGTGCGGTGCTGCAGGTGATCGCGGACTTTACCAACCTCAACCTCATCACCAGCGATACTGTGGCCGGCAACCTGACGTTGCGGTTGCGGGATGTTCCTTGGGACCAGGCGCTGGACATCATTCTCCAGGCCAAAGGGCTGGATATGCGCAAGACTGGCAACGTCGTCTGGATTGCCCCGCGCGACGAACTTGCGACCAAGGAGAAGCTCGCCCTCGAAGCGCAACAGCAGATCGCAGACCTCGAGCCGATGCGCACGGAGTCGTTTCAGCTCAACTATCAAAAGGCCGATGATTTCAAGAAAATCCTGACAGACGCATCACAGAAAATTCTTTCGAAACGTGGCAGTGCCGTCATCGATCCACGGACGAACATGCTTTTCATTCAGGACATCCCCTCGAAGCTGGACGAAATCCGGCACCTGATTAAGGTGACAGACATTCCTTCCCGGCAGGTATTGATCGAGGCGCGCATCGTCGAGGCCAGCGATACCTTCAGCCGCAACCTCGGCGCCAGGCTCGGATTCATCGATTTCACTGGCCGCGGCGAGCAGATACCGGGCACCACTGGCCGCATGACCGTTGGCGGCGGATTGGCGAGTACCGGCGCCTTGACCGGTCAGATTGGCGATACGCCTGATTTCTTCGCGGATGGGCTTTACACCAACATGCCGGCGCCGGGTCTCGGCGGCGTGGCGCCGGGGCAGTTCTCGCTGATCCTGATGAATGACGCGATGTCGAAATTCCTCAATCTCGAGATCACCGCGCTGCAGGCCGACGGCAAGGGCAAGATCATCTCGAGCCCGCGGGTCATCACCGCGGACAACGTGGAGGCCATCATCGAGCAGGGCACGGAGATACCCTACCAACAGGCGACCAGCAGCGGCGCGACCAGCGTGTCGTTCCGCAAGGCCACGCTGAGCCTGAAGGTAAAACCGCAGATAACGCCCAACGACAACATCATCATGAAGCTGAACGTCAACAAGGACAGCGTCGGCGCCAATACCAGCGCCGGTCCGTCGATCGACACCAAGCAGATTTCCACCGAAGTGCTGGTGGAAAGCGGCGGTACGGTCGGCATCGGCGGCATCTTCGAACAGGAAGAGTCCAACACCAGGACCAAGGTGCCGATGCTGGGCGACCTACCGATCATCGGAGTCCTGTTCCGTCAGGACCTGCGGCGCAACGACAAACGCGAATTGCTGATTTTCGTGACTCCGAGGGTGGTCAAGGACACGCTGACCGTCCGCTGAATACAACGCTCTCCGGGAACGGCCGCATCGATTGCGGCCGTTTTGTTTTACTGCGCGACCTGACCGTGCACGACCGGTTTCGCTAGAATGGCCGTATGCACGAGGCAACCCTGGAAAATCAAACGCAGGCGCGGGTCGACGTGCCGGGCAGCATCTTCCTTGTCGGAATGATGGGTGCGGGCAAGACCTCGGTTGGCCGAGTCCTGGCGAAACGCCTTCAGAAAACGTTTTACGACTCGGATCACGTCATCGAGGATCGCACCGGCGTGAAAATACCGGTGATTTTTGAAATCGAGGGCGAGGCCGGTTTTCGCGTCCGCGAATCGGCGGTGGTGGATGAACTTACGGCGCTGCGCGACATCGTGTTCGCTACCGGCGGCGGCGCGGTTTTGAGCGAGAAAAACCGGGAGATACTGAGGAACAGGGGCACGGTGGTGTACCTGCGCGCCTCGGTGAGAGACCTGCTTAACCGCACCCGCCACGACAAGAACCGCCCGTTGCTGCAAGCCGCGGATCCACGCGTACGACTTACCGAACTGTACGAAAAACGCGATCCGCTCTATCGCGAGATCGCGCACCTCATCGTTGATACCGGAAACCAGAGCCTTACCTCGCTCGTAACCCGGCTGAGTCAACTCCTGCTCGAAACGCGTTCCGGGCATCAGACGCGGGCACCGCTGCTCTAGCAGGCATGCGAACCATCACCGTCGGACTTGGCGCGCGTTCCTACCCGATACACATCGACAGGGGGTTGCTCGCACGCACTGAACTTCTGCTGCCGCGGCTGGAGCAGCACAAAGTAGCGATCGTCACCAATTCGACGATCGCCCCGCTGTATCTGGACCCGCTGGCATCGGCGCTGCGCGCAGCCGCAGTCGAGGTCGTGCCGATCGTCATTGCCGATGGCGAGGACCACAAGAACTGGCAGACGCTCAATTCCGTTTTCGACCTGTTGCTGGCGCATCGCTGCGAACGCAAGACCACCATCATCGCGCTCGGGGGCGGCGTGGTCGGCGATCTCGCCGGGTTTGCCGCAGCAACCTACCAGCGCGGCGTGCCATTCGTCCAGATGCCCACCACTCTGCTCGCGCAGGTGGATTCCTCGGTGGGCGGCAAGACCGCGATCAATCACCCCAGCGGCAAAAACATGATTGGCGCCTTCCACCAGCCGCGCCTGGTGGTCGCCGATACCGCGACTCTGGATACGCTGCCGGCGCGCGAACTCTCGGCGGGCCTTGCGGAAGTGATCAAGTACGGATTGATCATGGATGCGCCCTTCCTCGCTTGGCTCGAGGTCAACATGGAAAAGCTGCGCGCACGCGACGCCGGAGCCCTCGCTTATGCGATTGCCCGATCCTGCGAAAACAAGGCTCTGGTGGTCGCAGCGGACGAGCGCGAGGCCGGCGAGCGCGTGCTGCTCAACCTCGGGCATACCTTTGGCCACGCCATCGAAGCCGGGCTGGGGTTCGGGACCTGGTTGCACGGCGAAGCGGTCGCTGCCGGTACCATCCTTGCCGCCCGGCTCTCCGAGCGCATAGGCCTGCTCAATTCCGCGGACGTCGATCGCGTGGTCCGGCTGATGAGCCGCGCCGGCCTGCCTGCCGAGCCGCCCGCCCTGGGAGAGACCCGTTACCTGGAACTGATGGGTCACGACAAGAAAATGGAGGACGGCAAGTTGCGTCTGGTGTTGCTCAAAGCTCTTGGCAAGGCATTTGTCACGTCGGATTTCCGCCCCGGGGACCTGCGCCAGGTTCTTGCGGGAGCCGCCGCGCATGCGTGAGCTGGCAGCCTACGCTGCCGATCCCGCGGCCTCGCGTGGCCGGCGCATTGTGGAGGCCCCTCCGGCAGAGCGAACGGAATTTCAGCGCGACCGCGATCGCATCATCCATTCCGCAGCCTTCCGCCGGCTCGAGTACAAGACCCAGGTTTTCGTCAACCATGAAGGCGACCTGTTTCGCACCCGGCTGACCCACAGCATCGAAGTCGCGCAGATTGCGCGCTCGGTGGCACGCAATCTCGGGCTGAACGAGGACTTGGTCGAGGCAATTTCGCTGGCGCACGATCTCGGCCACACGCCGTTCGGACACGCCGGCCAGGACGCGCTCAACGAGTGCATGAAGGAACACGGCGGCTTCGAACACAACTTGCAGTCGCTGCGGGTGGTCGACGTGCTGGAACAGCGTTATGGTGCGTTCGACGGATTGAATCTCTGTTTCGAGACCCGTGAAGGCATCCTCAAGCACTGTTCAACCAGGAATGCCGAGAAGCTGGGCGAGGTCGGCGAGCGATTTCTGAAGAACCAGCGGCCGACGCTGGAGGCGCAGCTAGCCAATCTCGCCGACGAAATCGCGTATAACAATCACGATATCGACGACGGCCTGCGCTCCGCGTTGATTTCGGTCGAGCAGCTGTCTTCGGTACGGATCTTCGCCCGCCACCTTGAGGCCGTGCGCGAAAAGTATCCGCAACTGGCAGACCGGCGGCTGATCCACGAGACGGTTCGCCGCATGATCAATACGCTGGTCCTGGATCTGACAGCGCGAAGCCGGGCGCTGATATCCGAGCACCGTCCGGACAGCGTTGAAGACGTGAGGCCCGCGCCGCCGCTGATCGCATACAGCCCTGCGATCCGCGAAGAGCAGCACGAGCTCAAGGTCTTTCTCAGGAAACATCTGTATCAGCACTACCGGGTTGCGCGCATGAGTAACAAGGCCAAACGCATCGTCCGCGAGCTGTTCCAGGCCTTCATGGGCGACTCGCGTCTGCTGCCCCCGGAGTTCCAGTCCCGTGCCGAGGCGGATCTGCCCAGGGCGATCGCCGATTACGTTGCCGGGATGACCGACCGCTATGCGATCCGGGAGCACCGGCGCCTGTTCGCTGTCGAAGAGTCCTGATCAGCCCGCCTGCGGGCGCGAGGGCCCCGATTTTGCCTCGTTTATTGATAGGCCAGCTGCAATCGCGGTAACATTTACGACTCGCTCGAATTTTGCGCGTTCCGGCCTTGTCCCCCAGACCGCCGGCCTGGGGCGGCGCGGCAGGCGCCAACAGCAGTAGTACTGAGGTGCGACATGACCAACCCGGCTTTGCCTGCGCGACAGGGACTTTACGACCCCGCCAACGAACACGACGCTTGTGGGGTGGGGTTCATTGCGCACATAAAGGGGGCGAAGAGCCATACGATCATCGAGCAGGGCCTGCAGATTCTCAAGAATCTGACTCACCGCGGCGCGGTGGGTGCGGATCCCAAGGCCGGCGACGGCGCCGGCATTCTGATCCAGATTCCGGACCAGTTCTTCCGCGAGGAACTGGCCAAACAGGGGATCAAACTACCGCCGCCCGGAGAATACGGCGCAGGCATGGTATTTCTGCCGCAGGAACCGGCCTCGCGGCTTGCTTGCGAATACGAGATCGAGCGTGCCATCAAGGACGAGGGCCAGGTATTGCTCGGCTGGCGCGACGTTCCGCGCGACGGCTCCAGCCTGGCCGATTCGGTGAAGGTCATAGAGCCGGTCATCCGCCAGGTATTCATTGGCCGTGGTGCCGGTGTCACCGTCACCGACGCGCTCGAGCGCAAGCTCTACATCATCCGCAAGGTTTCGGGGCATGCCATACAGGCGCTCAAGCTTGAGCACGGCAAGGAGTTCTACGTGCCTTCGATGTCCGCCCGAACGGTCCTTTACAAAGGCATGCTGCTGGCGGGACAGGTCGGCAACTATTACAAGGACCTTCAGGATGCGCGCGTCGTGTCGGCCCTGGCGCTCGTGCACCAGCGTTTCTCGACCAATACTTTCCCGAACTGGGATCTTGCGCACCCGTTCCGGATGATCGCCCACAATGGCGAGATCAATACCCTGCGCGGCAACGTAAACTGGATCCGCGCGCGTCAGGGTGCCATCTCAAGCCCGATTCTCGGGCGTGATCTCGACAAGCTCTGGCCGTTGATTTATGACGGCCAGTCCGATTCCGCTTCGTTCGACAATGCGCTCGAACTGCTCACCATGAGCGGCTACTCGATCGCACACGCGATGATGCTGCTGATTCCCGAGGCATGGGAAAAGCACACCCACATGGACCCGAGCCGGCGCGCGTTCTACGAGTATCACGCGCCGATGATGGAGCCCTGGGATGGTCCTGCGGCGGTGGCGTTTACCGATGGCCGTCACATCGGCGCCACGCTCGATCGCAACGGCTTGCGGCCCGCGCGTTACCTGGTGACCAGCGACGACGTGGTGGTGATGGCCTCCGAGACCGGTGTGTTGCCGGTGCCTGAGGAGAAGATCATCAAGAAGTGGCGTTTGCAGCCCGGCAAGATGTTCCTGATCGATCTCGAGGCCGGCCGCATCATCGATGACAAGGAACTCAAGGACACGCTCGCCAACGCCAAACCCTACAAGGCGTGGATCGACCGCATCCGCATCAAACTCGACGACCTGCCGGTCTCCACCAAGATAGTGGAGCAGAGCAAGGTGCCCCTGCTGGACCGCCAGCAGGCCTTCGGCTACACCCAGGAAGACCTGAAGTTCATCCTCATTCCGATGGCACAATATGGTGAAGAGGCGATCGGCTCGATGGGCAA